>JAFQRF010000024.1 GCA_017410195.1 Clostridia bacterium
AATATAAAAAGCAGGCAACACCACAAAAGTGATGTTGCCTGCCAAACTTTTATCTCATATCTGATAGTGTAGTATAATCCGTATTATTTCGCAGATATTCTTCTATCTTTCCGTTTAAAAGTAATCTGACATAACTTATCGGTTCGTTGTAGACAAGAAAATTGAGTTCCGATACTTCATACATATTACGAGCATATTCGTTTTCGACTGTATCACAGTCGATTGACACCATAGAGCCATCGGTTAATTTCACTTCAACACAAGCGGTGTCAATGTTGAATTCACAAGACATAATTTGATTTTTCATAGCAGAAATCCTTTCTTAATTTAATAAGCAATCAGTTTGGCAACTGCCGCACTTTTTAATTTCTGCTATGCTGTCTTATCGGAACGCCGCATTTGATGCTCCTTGTTTTTTGTTTTTCTTATCTTGAAAGATTTATGACCTTTTGAATTTTACATACTTTCACCGAACAGCAAAATTATTGTTGTATTTCTGCACCTTTCCATAGTATACTATAACTGTTAATCATTAGCAAAAGGAGAGATACAATGAAAGTGTCCGAGATGCCGTATCAGCGAATTACTGTTGAGGATTTCAAAGAGCAGGCAGAAAAGATAATTGCAAAAATCAAGGCGGCGAAATCCGCAGAGGATTTGAAAGCGGCAAGGGATGAATACAACAAAATCAGCGAAGAGGTTGACACCGCTGCATCGCTCGCAAACTGCCGTTTCACTCTTAACACAAGGGATGAATTCTACAATGCGGAGATGGATTATTACGATAACGCCATGCCGCTTTTCTCCGAGATTGAGAATGAATACAAAAAAGCTATGCTCGAATCACCCTACAGAGCAGAAGCTGAAAAGCACATAAATCCCAGAGTTTTCAAGGGCTTTGAGATGTCACTCAAAACATTCTCGCCCGAAGTCATTGAGGATTTACAGCAGGAAAACGCACTTGTCACACGCTACTCAAAGTTTATGGGTGAGCTTGCATTTGAGTTTGAGGGCGAAAAAATGCCTCTCTCCGTTTTGAGGGGTAAATTAGAAGATGATAGCCGTGATGTCCGCAGAAAAGCCGCAGAGGCAATCGGCAAAACTATGGAAGCGAATGCCGATACATTTGATGAAATCTTTGACGGTCTTGTTAAAATCCGCACTCAAATTGCACGCAAACTCGGCTACAAAAACTTCGTTGAACTCGGCTATTACCGTATGGGCAGGGTAGACTACGACGAAAAAATGGTTGCCGCATTCAGAAAGAGTGTTGAAACCGATATCGTTCCTGCCGTTGCTGAATTGAAAGAGAGAATCCGCAACAGATTGAATCTCGATAAGATAATGTATTATGACGATGCAATAAGCGTGACGGGTGAAATGCCCCGACCTGTCATTGATACACCAGCAATCTTTGAGAATGCACTCAAAATGTATCACGATATGAAGCCTGAAATCGGCGACTTTATGCAGAGAATGCTCGATGCGGAAGCCTTTGACGTTGAAGCCCGTGACGGCAAATTCGGCGGCGGTTACTGTACCACCTTTGCAAAATACAAGCAGCCGTTTATCCTTGCAAACTTCAACGGCACAAGCGGCGACATCGACGTTATCACCCACGAATTCGGTCACGCTCTGGCTGCTGACTATATGTTCAAATTCGCAGAGCCCGACTATCCGACGGGAATGGAAACTCACGAGTGCCATAGTATGAGCATGGAGTTCCTCTGCCACAAATATATGGGTGATTTCTTCGGCGAAAAGACGGATAAATACTGTTACAAACACATTGTTGATGCACTTTCGTTCATTCCTTACGGAACGATTGTTGATGAATTTCAGCATATCGTTTATGAAAATCCCGATCTCACACCTGTTGAACGCAAAAAGGCGTACCTCTCGCTTGAGGAGAAATACAGACCTTATCTTTCTTTTGCTGGTATTCCTTATCTTGAACTTGGTACACGCTGGCAGTATCAGATGCATATTTATGAAAGTCCGTTTTATTATATCGACTATTGCATTGCGCAATGTGTTGCTCTCGGATTTCTTCGTCTTTCAAGAGAAAATTTTGATGCTGCACTTGAAAAATATGTTGATTTTCTGAAAAAGACGGGCGGCATATCGCTCACGGAACTTATCGAAGGCGCAGGACTTGAATCGCCTTTTGGCGGCGGCTCTCTCATAAAAACCGCACGAAGTGTTACGGAGATTATAGAAAAGATTGAGACGGAGATATTCTGACCGATATTGCAGGTGATTTATATGCATGTAAGATATATTTCGGATAATGATTATGATAAAATCGCGGAACTGTATGTTCATAATCACAGAACGACTTACAGAAACATTCTTTCCGAAGATTATTTCAAATCATTAACCGTTGAAGGTGCAAGGGAAAGATGGACTAAGTACTCGGACGATGCGAATAGCAAAATATGGGTTGCTTATGATAACGATGACTTTCTGGGCTTTTGCGCATGTAAAAAGGATAATAAACTGGAAGATACGTGGTATATTGATTCACTTCATGTTTCGGAAAAAGCAAGGGGCAGGGGAATCGGTACAAAGCTGATTGAAACTGCGGGAAGATATGCCTGCAAAAGCGGATATAAGTCAATGAGCATATGTGTTGTTAAGGGTAATGATAAAGCGAAAAATCTGTATCTCAGACTCGGAGCGTTGCCCTTCAATGAATTTGAGGATGATTTTTTATCAGAAAGAACAAACTCAGAAAAATTGCTTTGGAATAAAACAGATGTGTTTTTATCGGATGATTAACTCATATCATTGCATTTGTCGGCAGACTGTGATATAATGACCCTAAATTTTAAAAAAGGGTGATAGTTTGAAGCCTTTTAATTTTTTTCTTGTGACCGATACTCATTATTTTGAGCCGTCACTGGGTGCGAGCGGAAAAGCTTTTGACGAGTACATGAAAAGAGAACAGTACTTCATGGCGGAGAGCAGTGATATAATCAAAGCTGTTTTCTCCGACATTGCCGCCGATAAAGAGACGGAATATGTTATCATTCCGGGCGACCTTTCCAAAAACGGTGAAATAGAAAGTCATAAAAGCTTCTTGAAAGAGCTGTATAAATTCAAGGATGCGGGTAAAAAGGTTTTTGTCCTTACAGCAGGGCATGATTATAATGAAAAGTCAAGGGCTTTTGTCGATGACGAACGCATTGAGGTTGAAGGTACTCCTTTCAAGCTGCTTCCTAAGCTTTATAAGGACTTCGGATATTCTCAGGCAATTGCTGTTGATGAACAAAGCCTTTCGTATATCGCAGATATGACCGATGGCGTGCGCCTTCTTGCAATTAACTGCGACGGTGAGGGGAATCCTAAGGGTGCTGTTGACGAAAGACTGAGTGAATGGATTAAGCTTCAGCTTGAAAATGCAAAAAAATCAGGTTGTGAGGTAATTGCAATATGTCATTATCCCATTATTCCTCCCGTACCGGTTTTTGACCTTGTCGGCGATGCAAAGCTCAAAAACTGGAGAGATACTGCTGCGTTGCTTGCCGATAACGGCGTGAAACTTGTGCTTACCGGTCACATGCATATTCAGAGTGTCAACAAGTTTACGTCGGAAAACGGAAACACTCTTGTTGATATCTGCACTTCGTGTCTTACGGGCAGTCCTGCAAAATACAGAAAAGTTTCGTATGACGGCGAAAAAATTGATGTCAGGTCAATAGATGTTCCCGATTTCAGAGAAGAAACAAACGGTGTACCTCTTAAAGAGTTTTTTGACAATCAGTTCAGATATTCAATTATCAACCGCGTAAATGGTATCTTTAACGGTGAAGGCATTGCAAAAAAAATCGGCAAAAAGCTTCTGAACGGAATAACCGTCGGCGGACTCGGCAGACTGCTTTTGGTAAAGGTTGATAAGTCGATACGCAAAAAGAAATTTATTGATCTGGCAGGGGATATAGGTATTGCGATTTTTGCGGGTGATCAGCCGTTTGTTGCAGGCACTCCTGTTGGTGATGCTTTCGGAAAAGCGCTCGACAGACTCGGATTTGTTTTGAAAAAGGTTGAACCAAAGCTTGCAAAAAACGGTGTAAAACCTGATTTGAAAGAAATGCTTCTGAATACGATTGGTAACAACAAGGGGTATTCAGATAACAATGTAATTATATACATACAGAATAAAAGTTGAGGTATGATTATGGCAAAGAAATTTAAAATTACAAGCCCTTATGCGGATGTGCTGTCGATTCTCGGCAATTCGGAAAACCATTATAAAACCAACCTTCATACTCATTCTACTTACAGCGATGCCAATAATACGATGGCAGATATGATTGCTGCTTTTTATGATCTTGACTTTGATATTCTTGCATTTGCGGAGCACGGAATTCTCGGTAAGGAATGGGACAAAAAGCCGAGCATTATTCCTCTTTTCCGCTTCCAGTATCTTTGGCACGGTATCAGACGTCATCTTACAACCGATGAATACAGACAGGTTCTCAGCGGTACATATAAGACCAAGGATAATCTCCGCACAAAGAAAAGAGGGCTTATGTGCATTCCCCATGCCATTGAGGCAAATATGTTTACTCTTATGAAAAACCATGTTAACGGATATTTCACCGACGATGCTTTTGAAGGAATTTACGGAAAGGAAAACGATTTTGAAACTCCGATTAAAGTAATCGAGCAGAGCGGCGGTGTTTCTCATATCAATCACCCGACCGACTGGCTCGGCGCATACCGTGACCCTTCATGCGCAAAGGTTCCCGAAAACGTAAGATTTTTTGCTGACCTTCTGAGAAGATATAAGTCCTGTCTCGGAATAGAAGTGCTTAATATGTACGACGGACCCAACCGAAGCGACAGAATTCTCTGGGATGAGCTTTTGCAAAAAATTATTCCCGAAGGCGAGCGCACCGTTTTCGGTTTTGCCAACAGCGATGCGCACAGAGTCCGTGAAATTGATACCGCATTCATGGATTTCATAATTCCAGAATATACAATGGCAAATTTCCGCGATGCACTTGAAAACGGAAGATTCTTTTCGATTGCACGCTATGCGAAAAATGAACTTGGTGAGGATTTTGTCGGCGAGGGGGCCTATCCCTATGTCAACGGCATTGAAATTGATGATGAGAACGATGTTATCGCTGTCTCTGGCGTTAACTGCAATGTGATTGAATGGATTGCTGACGGTGAAATTATAAAGAGCGAAATGATTGCTGCTGACGGTACAATGAAATCTGAAATCCGTCTCGGCGATTACGGCGATAAAATCGGTTGTTATGTCCGTGCGCAGCTTAAGGGCAGGGGCGGAATCTGCATGACTCAGGCTTTTATTTGTGATGACGGAAATATGGAAAGATTTATCGACCCTGATGCCGAGATTAAACCTCTGACACCTGAGGAAAAGAAGAAAAAAGCTTTTGACGATACAAGACTCGGCGTAATTGTCAAGAAATTATCACAAAAGAATTAAAATCGGGGGCTGTAAAAAACGCAGGTTTTTTACAGCCTTTTTGAAGGGAATAGGAAAAAAATGCAGAACGGACAAACTGAGCAATAATAAGGCTTTAGCCTTGTTTTGACTGTCGATAAAGTCGGTGAAACATAAACGAAATAAAGTGTAGGGGTCGGCGACCCGATGATCCGCATTAACAACCCTATAAGAGCAGGGCAGGATGCTCTCATTCCGCCGCATATCTTTTCGTTTATTTGATGTTTTTTTCTCCCATTTGTAGCATAAAACATCATTTTTTTCGTGTTTTTTAACTTCCGGATGAAATTTTAGGGTTCTGCAGGATTTTTACGCCTGTAGAACCCTTGTTATATATCGTTTTATGCGGTCTGCGCTTTTTTTACATCCCCTTTTTTATTAATTTTAATAAATTTTAATAAAAAAGATTGAATTTGAGATTTATTTATGTTAAGATGTATCCGACAAATAATGTCTGCATGCCGCTATACGGCAAAAAATTATTTTGGAGGTAAAAAAATGAAAAGTGTCTTCAAGCGCACATTGGCAGTGCTTCTCAGTCTGACCCTCGTTCTGGGAACATGCATTGTCAGCGGTGTTATTTCGGCTCCCGTTGCATCGGCTGCTGAAGGAACATCGAAAATCGATTCGTATGCATCGCTTAATGCAACATACGGTCAGAACGGCGACGGTTTCGTTTATGTAGGTACAGAGTACTACGAAG
>JAFQRF010000025.1 GCA_017410195.1 Clostridia bacterium
AACATATGAAATTTATAATGCGGATATCATTTACACATTCGATGATGAGATAATCAATGAATATTATCTTACTCCCGATTACCCCTACTGCGCTGAATTCGAATATAAAAATGCTCTTGAAGCAGGTGTTTACCAAACCCGCACAACAGACTGGGTTGACATTGAACAAATGGAAGCGGATATAATCGCAAAATACGGTGAAGCAGAGATTGTGACGGAAGAACCTGTTACGGAAACCAAATCAGCATCAACAACCGAAACAGTCTCAGATATTTCCGAAACGCAAACAACATAACCGAATAAAAATTATCGGGCAGCGGCATTCCCTGCTGCCCGTAAATGCTTTACGGACTTACTCAGCCCGAAGGAGAAACTGACGGAGAAAAACGCTATAAGGCGGTTATATGCGTAGCCTGCAACAGAGCAGAGAACCCCAAGCTTATAGAGTATACTCACTGAGTGCCTTGAACACATATCCGTTTTCACGGGCGTAATCAATGATTCTTCCGAGGGCCTCGGCATTGTCAGGCGAAACGGAATGGAGAAGAATAATCGCACCCGGGTGCAGACGAGCGGTGACCGTGCTGAATGCGTGGTCGCCGCCTTTTGCTGCGTTGACATCCCAGTCGGCATAGGCGCAGGACCAGAAAACGCTTGTGTAGCCCATTGAGCCGACAAGCTCAAGCGCACTCTCGGTGTAACAGCCCTCGGGGAAACGGAAAAAAGGTGCTGAGTAGCCGTAGGTTGAACGCAGATAGTTGTCGCATTCAAGGATTTCATCCGCCATGCGCTGTCGGTCGATTTCGGCAAAATTCGGGTGCTTTGCGGAATGGTTACCGACAATATGACCTTCATTAATCATTCTGGCAATCAGCTCGGGTGAGGATTTGATGTGGTCAAGAGTGCAGAAGAAGGCGGCGGGTACTTTTTTCTCTTTCAGGGTGTCAAGAACTTTATCGGTCAGACCGTTTTCCCATCCGCAGTCAAAGGTGAGGTACAGAACCTTTTCGGCAGATTTGTTGTCATAACATATAGCTCTGTATTTTTTTGACTGAAAAAAGTTCTGTGCGCCGACAGAATTCAGGTGGGGCTGAGAATTTTTTGCAACCCCGTAGCTGTGTTCGATTCTTTCGGTCGGGATGTTCCTTGTGTTTTCAGGGTCGTTGACTTCAAAAACGGCAGGCGCAAGGATTTTTCTTCCCGTAAAAGGCGAGGTTTCGGCAGGGATAGTTGTTGCCGTAACGGCGGAAGTGAGCGTGCGGTCGTCCTCAACTGTGACGGGAGCGTTGACGTTGTTGTTTTCAAGAGTTTCTCTGCCGCTGCAGGCTGAAAGAATAACGAGAAATAAAAAGACAAAAACCGGCAATATTTTCTTCATAATAAACACCTTGATTTATAATTTTAATTCATATATATTATTAACGTAATGCCGGTTATAATTCGCAAAAAATTTTTTGAAAATTTTTTAATAATGATGCAACAAAATGCAAAACAAAAGACACTTATTATTGAGAGTTGTGAGGAGGGTATGCTTTGAGCGTTCAGATTAGTGAGCTCGTTACCCGCGCAAAAAAGGGAAGTGCTGAAGCATTCGGCGAGCTTTATGAGCTGTATTATAAAGAAATGTATTGCTATGCATGCTGTGTCACGGGCAGCGAGGTTCTTGCTCAGGATGCGGTTTCGGATGCTGTACTTTCTGCGTTCAAGCAGATAAAATCGCTCAAAAACGAAAAAGCGTTTAAGGGCTGGATTTTTAAAATCCTCTGTGCAACATGCAAAAGATACTATACGGAAAACCAAAAAAGAAAATCACTGGCATATCTTGATGACGATGAAGGCACGTTTGCCGAGCCTGCAAGCCTCGATAATATGGAGCTTTCAGTTGAGCTTAAAAGCGCTCTCGGCGAGCTTTCCGAAGAAGAAAGAGAAATTGTTCTGCTGAGCGTACTGGGAAGCTACAGAAGTCACGAGATAGCCGATATTCTTGATATACCGCCGTCAACGGTGCGTTCGAAGCTCAGGCGAAGTCTTGCAAAGCTAAAAAACGAACTCGGCGGCGAGAACTGACGAAAGGAGGTAACCGAAGTGAATAAGAATGACAAGCAGATTTTTGATATGCTTGAAAAGGAATTGAAAAGCAGCATTGAAAACGTAAATGTACCCCTTCGCCTTCAGAAGGAAAGCATTGTAAATATGCTTGAAAATGCAGATAAGAACGAAACGGATTTTTCAGTTAAAACGGGAACAGCCGCAAAATCGGGCGGCAGCGGCAATATTATTATTCTCCGCAAGGCGATGGCAACAGCAGCGATGATTGCACTTGTTATCACGGGAGTATTGCTTATGAGAGCGGGTGACGGCGTTGACGTTATCAAAGCAGATTCCTTCCATGAGGAATACAAGGGTGAATCACCTGTCAAAGGTGTGCAGAGCATTGAGGATATTGAAAAGGTTATTGCAGACATCCGTAATGAATCAAAGGTTAACCACGAAACCTCACCCGCTTTGCAAACAAGCCTGCAGGCTCAGACATACGGTAAGGATGAGGTTACCGCCGCTTCTCAGCCCGAATCCGAGAAAGAGAACGCAGAATCAATTATCGAGGGCTACAGCGGATATATTTCAAGCGCAAAACTCGAAGAACTCAATATCGGAACAGATGATAAAACGGTGAGTTCCATAACCCCGAAGGAATCCGACGGCATTGCAACCTACGGAGATTTCAAGGCGGATATTATCAAAACCGACGGTGAGTATCTTTATATAGCATCGACGGGCATAAACGCCGAAACGGGCGATTTTGTTGAACAAATCAAGATAGTCAAGGCATCCGGCGGCGGTTCTATGGAATCGGTTTCCGTCATTACTTTATCCGAGAGTACGCCCGAGGGGATTTTTGATAAGTGTATTGAAATTTACCTTAAGGATAACAAGCTTACCGCAATAATGAACAGGCACGAGAATACCTTTGCCGATGCAGGCGTTGTTTATGATAATTCTTCGGTTATTGCGGTTTACTATGATATAGCAGATCCATATGCACCTGTTAAAATAAGAGAGCATGCTCAGGACGGAGAATATGTTTCATCAAGTCTTTACGGAAACAAGCTTTGCCTTGTCACCGCAAAATCCATTTCAGACAGCTTGTATGATAAATCGGAGGATTTTGTTCCTTCGTTCAGCATTAACGGCGAAAAGGTAAACCTTAAGGTTGAGGATATCCAAGTTGCAGTTAATGATCCCGAGGACTCGTATCTTTTCATTACGGTTACGGATATTACTGACTTCACAAAGGGCGTGGGAAGATTTGCTCTTCTCGGCTGTGACAATAAAATTTATTGCACACCCTCCGCTGTTGTTGCGGTCAGAGAGTTTTCGTCCGAAGAAGAGGATGAAAACGGCAACCGAAGCACTTTTACCGAGGTTCACAGAATCAACATTGACGGCTCTGCGGCAAAATATTCCGGATGGTACAGACTTCAGGGGTCGCTTGTAGGCGAAATTTCAGTTGACGAAGAAAGCGGCAATCTCAGAGCGTTGACGACTGACGGCAGCGCAAACCGTCTGTATGTTCTGGATGAAAGCATGAAGTTCATTATCGCTCTTGATATCTTCAACGGTGAGAAGGTGACAAGAGTCAGCTTCGTCGGCAACAACTGCTATGTTATGGTTGAGGATGGAGACGGAGAAAAAACGGTTATAATTGATTTCTCTGACCCGTCATCACCCGAGGTTGCGGGTAAAATTTCCGAAAAGGCATTCTCGGATAAGCTCTACGAGGTGTCGGATACGATGATTCTCGGAATCGGGGATTCAAGGTTTGAGGTTGTTGCGGAGGAAAACGGCGAGAAGCGTGTGCTTATGCCTATGAGCATGACTCTTTTTGATGTCAGCGATCCTGCAAACCCCGAATCCGTTTCGGTTTATACTTTCGATAAGAGTATCAGATCCGTTGCAGCAACGGACAGCCGAAGCGTTATGGTTGATTCCGAAAAGAAAATTTTCGGAATTCCGGTTCTTGAAATTGACAGCGAAAGAAGCCAGCGTTCGGCATATGTTATATTTGACGTGTCCGACGGAACCATTGTTCCCATCGGAACCTATACTCATTCGCGTATCGGTGATGCGGCGGTAAGAAGCGTTTGCATCGGAGATATTCTTTATACCGTTTCGGGCGATAAGATTGTTGCGTTTGATATGAGCGCAGATGCGTCCGAGAAAAATAAACTGACAGAATTTCCGCTGAACTAATGGATGGACAGGGAACGGAGATTATTCTCCGTCAAAGCGGAATTCTAAATAAACCCCTCATTCTTTGGGGAAAGAATGAGGGGCAGGGGACAAAGATGGCAGCGGGGAGGAGTGCATCGGCACAATGCACTCCTCCGCAAGCCGTATTCAGCGAAAATCAAAGGTCATCGGCATCCTGAACGGGATAAAAATCATCATATGCCGTTCCGGTATAGCTGCCGAGAACATCATTGTGGATATTTTCGTCGGGCAGGTCGTAATCCTTGCTGTTTCTGCTCCCGAAATGCCATTGCGCCTTATTTTCATTATTCTTCTTTTTAGGAAAACCAAAGGACATTTTTATGCTCCTTTCATATAAATCTTATCTTTATTTTTCCCCTGAATCATCAAAAATGCATATTATCAACAATAAAAGTCCTTATCGGATATTCATTTTGGTAAATATATTCGCTTGACAAAACGGTGCATAATGTGTAAAATTGATGATGCACTCAATGGTCGTATGACCGAAAATTTATTTTAAAAAGGATGGTAACAGAAAATGAAAAAGACAATTTCAATGTTCCTCGCTGTACTTATGGCAGCAATCGCAGTATGCACATTCTCAGTAATCGGTTTTGCTGATGAAGCTGATGCAAATGATGATCCCGTTGATAACTTTGTAACAGAAGCAACAACAGCAGCAGCAACCACAAAGGCTCCCGAAACAACAGCAGCAGCAACCACAAAGGCTCCCGAAACAACCACAGCCGTTGCAGGTACAACAGCTGCAGCAGAAACAACAACAAATGTTATCGACAACATTCTCGGTCTACTGACAACTAAGACCGCAGAAGAAGTTTCCAAGGAAAATGAAGCAGAAGAAATCGTTACTGCCAAGCCCGGCGTAACCTTCATCGACGACGGTGAAACAACAAAGGCTCCTGCAACAACAAAGAAGCCCGCTAAGGTTGAATCAAACATTCCCTCAACAGGCAGCACGGTTGTTCCCGTTATTGCTCTCCTTGCTCTTGCAGCAGGTACAGTAGCAGTTGTTAAGACAAAGAAGGAAGACTAATTAATAATCCGAAATTTACCGTCGGGGTTCTGCTCCGACGGTTTTTTCTTTTTTAAGGCAGAAAACTGTGGCTGATTGAAGTTATTCAGTTCTTCAACAGCTTCTTTACCGAGCAAAAGCAGAGCAAAGATATTTGGCACCGCCATGAGTCCGTTGAGGATATCGGAAAGACTCCATACGCTTTCAAGGCGGATAAGACTGCCTGCAAAAGCAGAGATAATGTATATTACATTATATATTTTACCGCTCTTTTCTCCGAAAAGGTATTCCGTGCCGCATTTGCCGTAATATGACCAGGCAATCAGCGTTGCGAATGCAAAAAGACAGATGCAGGCATTGAGAAAGTATCCTCCTGCTTTGCCGAAAACACTCTCGAAAACCGCTGCGCAAAGCTGTGCTCCGTTAAGCTTTGTTTCGGGATTCCATACTCCGCTCGCAAGCACGGCGGCACCCGTCACACTGCACATAAAAACTGTGTCGATAAAAACCTCAAGAATGCCCCACATTCCTTGTTCTCCCGCATTTTTGCAGTCTGCGGAGGCATGAATAATTGCGCTGCTGCCGAGACCTGCTTCATTTGAAAAAACTCCCCTTGAAATGCCGTATCTTGCCGCTTTTGCAAGTCCGAAGCCGCTGACAGCTTTTACGGTAAACGCTTCTTTCAGAATTGTTTTGAAGCACGGAATAAGGTTGTTAATATTTTTCACGATAATAATAAAACACGCAATTACGAACGCCGCAGAAAGAACGGGTATCAACTTTTCTGATATTTTCGATATTCTTTCAAGTCCGCCCGAAATCGCAGCTGCGACAAGTATGCACAATACAGCGGAGGTTACCATCGGTTCAATGCCGAAGCCTTTCATGCCCTGCGCAACCGAGTTTGCCTGGGTCATATTACCCATGCCGAGCGATGCACCCGTTAAAAAAACAGCATAAGCACCTGCAAGTCCTTTCATGCCAAGTCCTTTTTCTATGTAATGCATCGGTCCGCCCTTGAATTTGCCCGAAAAATCACGGATTCTGTATTTTATTCCGAGAATGTTTTCACAGCAGCAGGTAATCATGCCGAGAATTGCGGATATGCACATCCAGAAAACCGCACCGGGTCCGCCCGAGCAGATTGCCGTTGCAACTCCGATGATGTTACCTGTGCCGAGGCAGGCGGCAAGTGCTGAGGTAAGCGCCGAAAGCTGAGAAATTGAGCCGTCGGTATTCTTGATTTTTCGGTTTCGGAATGCGGATATAACAGTTGTTTCCACCCAGCATTTCACTCCGAAAATCTGAAAAAAGCCTGATTTTGCCGAAAGATAAAGACCCGTTCCGAGGAAAACGGCAAGCATGGGCGGTCCCCATATGAAAGAGCCTATTGCAGAGTTGATTTCTGAAAGCATTTGTGTCACCTCTGTAAAACTTATGATACAGAAATGAAAAAAAGTATAATTTACATCTTTATCTTTTTTAAAATCAATGATATAATAAAACGAACAAACAAAAAGGAGAAGATTCGGATGTTTATTACGAACGACATTAAATATATCGGAGTTAACGACAGAGAGATTGACCTTTTTGAGGGCCAGTATGTTGTTGAAAACGGAATGGCATATAATTCTTATATTATTGATGACGAAAAAATTGCCGTTTTCGATACCGTAGATGCCCGCTTCGGCGGTGAATGGCTTGCCAATATCAAAGCTGTTCTCGGAGAACGCAAGCCCGATTATCTTATCATTCAGCACATGGAGCCTGACCATTCCGCAAACATTAATCTTTTTGCGGAGAATTATCCCGATGCAAAAATTGTTGCTTCGAAAAAGGCATTCACTATGATGCTTCAGTTCTATGGCAGTGACTATGCAGACAGACAGATCGTTGTCGGCGACGGAGATACTCTTTCTCTCGGCAGTCATGAGCTTACCTTTGTCACCGCACCTATGGTTCACTGGCCCGAAGTAATCGTTACCTATGACAGTAAGGATAAGGTTCTTTTCTCGGCTGACGGCTTCGGAAAATTCGGCGCACTTGACGCCGATGAGGACTGGGCTTGCGAGGCAAGACGCTATTATTTCGGAATCGTCGGAAAATACGGCGTTCAGGTTCAGGCTCTTCTCAAAAAAGTCGCCGCTCTTGACATTCAGATTATCTGTCCTCTCCACGGACCCGTTCTTGCCGAAAATCTCGGATATTATCTTGACCTCTATAACACATGGTCATCTTATGGTGTTGAAAGCGAAGGCGTTATGATTGCCTATACAACCGTTTACGGCAACACAAGAAAAGCGGTCGAATTGCTTGCGAAGAAGCTTGAAGAAAACGGCTGCCCGAAGGTTGTTGTCAATGACCTTGCACGCTGCGATATGGCAGAGGCGGTTGAGGATGCTTTCCGCTACGGAAAAATCGTTTTCGCAACAACTACCTATAACGGTGAGATGTTCCCGTTTATGAGAGAATTTATCGCTCATTTGACCGAAAGAAACTTTCAGAACAAGACCGTCGGATTTATCGAAAACGGAACCTGGGGTCTTATGGCAGAGAAGTTTATGAGAAGAATGCTCGAAAACAGCAAGAATCTCACATATACAGAATCGGGAGTTCACATCAAATCTGCAATGAATGAAGAAAATATCGCGCAGATTGAAGCGCTTGCAGCAGAGCTTTGCAAATAATCATAGTGTTTATTATAAACGGAAGCTACCCTCAAAAAGGCAGCTTCCGTTTTCTGATTATCTGCATTGCTGCGGAATATGCTTCGGGTGACGGTTCGTCGGTAAGAAATAAAAAATCTGGATAATTTTCCGCTATATATTTCCCGAGCGTTTCCGCTCCGTCTGTTATTTCAACGATTTTTTCTGCCTCTGCAAGCATTTCGGGATAGGTACGGCATCCGCTGAAAGTGATGCACCGTGCAAGCAGTTCCGTGCGTGCTGAAAAGCATTCTGATGAACCTGCATTCAGCCCCAGAGCAGAAAGCGTTTTATAGTCTGCTTCACCGTTCGCATCAAGTCCGCTGATGCGCTGAAACTCGGCGGCAGAGCTTTTGGTTTTAAAATCAAAAATGCCGCTCGGTTTTTCTTTGAAAAGATTCAGCTTGTGCAGCTCGCGCTGAATTTCGGCGACTCTTTCTCCGCTGCCGCCGAGCCTTACGGCTTTTGCGCTGACGGAAGAAATGAGAATAAGCAGGGTTAAATTTACTGCAAGCAGCGTTACAATCTGCCACATTTTTTTGCTATTTCGACTCAATTTTATCAGCTCCCGAAATATATTTTTGATTTATGATTGCATTTTATAAATTATAAATTTTTGTCTTCAAAAAAGAATTTTTGAAAAATAATTAAATTTTTCAATGTAGAAAAATGCAAAAAAATACAATATATAGAAGATTTGTGCATTTTAGTTACTATTCAACAATAAAAATTCATCATTGAGCAAAAAAGTTGTTGACAAATTTCAAAAATTAGCTTATTATAATTGTTAATAGGATTTTGCGAGGTATCTTGATGTGCTGAATAAGCAAAAAAACTTTTCCGATGAAGAGCTGGTGGCTCTTGCTGCCAACGGCGATGATGAAGCGATGGCACATCTCATTTCTGCCGTCACTCCCATTGCAAAAGCAAAAGCATCAGGCTTCGCAAACGCAAGAATTTCAAATGAGGATCTGGTTCAGGAGGGCATGCTTGGCTTTCTTGATGCGGTCAAGAAGTTTGACCCGTCCAAGGGAGCTCCGTTCAGAGCATTTGCCGAAACCTGCATCAACAATCGGATAATTTCCGCTGTCAGGATGAATTTCAACAGCAAAAACGCCGCTCTTTCCAATGCGGTTTCCATTGAGGCGGATTCCGTTGATTTTGCAACAGGTTCAGACCCTGCCGATATCATATCCGATAAGTTTGAAACGGAGTATCTTGCCGAGCTGCTCAGCAGCGGTCTTTCGGATTTTGAAAGGCAGGTTATTGACCTTCGGCTCAAAAACAAAAGCTATTCTCAGATAGCCGAGGAGCTTTGCCGAAGCGAAAAGGCGGTTGACAATGCTCTTCAGCGAATCAAAAGCAAGATGCGCCGAAAACTCAATAAATAATACTTCTGCGGAAGTATATATATGCCCACGTAGCTTAAAGCAGAGCGTTGAAATTCAAAGGTGGCGGTGCGATTCCGTCCAAGGGCGTCAAAAAAATATTTTTCAAGCGAGGTTAACAAAAATGTACGAAGACAAGACTCTCATCTGTAAGGAATGCGGCGAAGAATTCATCTTCACAGCAGGTGAACAGGAATTCTATGCTGAAAAAGGCTTTGTAAATGAGCCCCAGCGCTGCAAGACATGCCGTGACGCACGCAAGAATGCTGCCCGTGGCGAGCGTGAATGGTTTGAGGCAACATGTGATTCCTGCGGTGGAGTTGCAAAGGTTCCCTTTAAGCCCCGTGAGGACAGACCTGTTTAC
>JAFQRF010000026.1 GCA_017410195.1 Clostridia bacterium
CGGAAACAGGTTGCATCGCAAATAAAATATGTCACTACGCAGAAAAGAGCCGTTCCCACAAGACCTCCGATTGCACCCTCAACCGATTTTTTCGGACTGATTTTGGGAGCAAGCTTATGTTTTCCGAATCTGCTGCCGACAAAATATGCCCACGTGTCACTCATCCATGCACAGTACATTGCGCAAAGAATAAGAAAAACGCAATGCGAACGCTGGAAATACTGCGGATAAAGAACGCTGAGGTCTCTGACTTTGAAAAATGTTCCGAGTGAACCCGGTATTACAAGCGAGCCAAAAAGTGCCAATGCAACATTTTCAAATTTAGTTGTTTCGTAATTTTTAAGCATAATCATAAGCAACGCCACGACGTATGCGATTATGATTACCGAAAGCGGTACGGGAATATACTGCTGAATTCCAAAATCAACATATGCGGGAACAATCGCCGCAACCGCCATCGAAACTCCTGTAAGCACCTTGTTACGGCACTTTGAAACGCGCATCATTTCGTATGCCGCAATTGCAGCAATAATTCCCATGGGAATGCTCATTACGCCCTGATATCCGAGACCCGTAAACACGAGCAGCATAATTACTATAAAGGCACATACAAGTCCTGTTATTATTCTTACTTTCATTTCGTCACTCTCTGTTCGTTTGTAATCTGATTTTTGCTTTTTGTTATACGCCGCCGAAGCGTCTGTTGCGTTTGCTGTATTCTATAATCGCCTTATCAAGGTCATCCGATGTGAAATCGGGCCAGAGTATATCGGAAAACCAAAATTCCGAATACGCTGCCTGCCAGATAAGGAAATTTGAAAGACGGTATTCACCGCTGGGTCTGATTATAAGGTCGGGATCGGGCTGACCTGCGGTATAAAGATTCCCGTCGATATCTTTCAATGTTATGTTTTCCGCTTTAAGCTCTCCTGCCTCAACTTTTTCGGCAAGATGCTTTACTGCATGGAGAATTTCATCTCTTCCGCCGTAATTCACTGCAAGATTTACGGTTATTGTTGTTTTATCAGCCGACTGATTTTCGAGCTGTTCAATTAAGTTTACAATATCTTCGGGCAGAGCAGTTCGGTCTCCTATATAGCGGATTCTCATGCCCTTTGCAATATTTTCTTCTTCTCTTTCTTGCGCTTCAAAAAGATAATCTCTGAACAAATCCATTATCGCAGACACTTCGCCTGCAGGTCTTTTCCAATTTTCGGTTGAGAATGCGTAAAAGGTGATATATTTTATTCCGATTTCGGCTGCATAATCACAGATTTTGCGAAAAACATCAGCACCAGCCTTATGGCCCTCACTTCTTTCGAGTCCTCTCTGCTTTGCCCATCTTCCGTTACCGTCCATAATAACACCGATATGCTCGGGCAAAACAATATTTTCAAGCATTTCTTTTGTCATAAAATATACTCCTTCTCAGGATTACAAGGCGGGAGTTTTGCTCCCGCCTTATAAGTTTGAACTTTAGATTTCCATGATATCCTTTTCTTTTGCTTCCGCTGCTTTGTCGATTTCCTTGATATACTTATCAGTGATATCCTGAAGCTTCTTTTCTGCATATTTAAGGTCGTCTTCTGTGATTTCGGAAGCCTTTTCCATCTTCTTTACCTTATCTATGCAGTCACGTCTTGTTGAACGAACGGAAACTCTTGAATCCTCTGCCATTTTCTTGACATCCTTGCAAAGCTCCTTACGTCTGTCCTCTGTGAGCTGCGGGAAAACAAGACGAATGATTCTGCCGTCATTCTGAGGATTGATGCCGATTTCGGATGCCTGAATTGCCTTTTCGATTGCATGGAGTGTTGAAGTATCCCAAGGCTGAATCGTGAGAATTCTTGCCTCTGCAACGGAAACAGCCGCCATCTGATTGATGGGTGTAGGTGTTCCGTAATAATCTACCTTAACCTTATCAAGAACAGCCGCATTTGCTCTGCCTGCTCTTATTGATGCAAATTCATTGTTGAGCGCGTTGAGAGTTTTACCCATTTTTTCTTCTGCCATTGCAAAAACTTTTTCCATAGTTTTAGCCCTCCTTAACTATTGTTCCGATATTCTCGCCGAGAACAGCCTTTACGATGTTTTCGGGGTTTTCAAGATTGAAAACAAGAATGGGAATATTATTGTCACGGCAAAGTGAAGCTGCCGTTGAATCCATTACCTTGAGATCCTTTTCGAGAACCTCGCTGTGAGTTACCACATCATACTTGACTGCATCCGCAAATTTGTTGGGGTCTTTATCATAAACACCGTCAACATTGGTTGCCTTGAAGATGATATCTGCCTTGATTTCCGCTGCACGGAGTGCCGCACAGGTATCGGTTGAGAAGAACGGATTTCCCGTTCCGCTGCCGAAAATAACAACTCTGCCCTTTTCAAGATGACGGACAGCTCTGTTTCTGATATATGTTTCCGCAATCTGATGCATCTCAATGGCAGTCTGAACTCTGACGTTAACGCCGAGCTGCTCAAGTGAATCCGCAAGAGCGAGAGAGTTCATAACGGTTGCAAGCATACCGATGTGGTCAGCACGGGTTCTGTCCATATTTCCGCCTGAACGTCCTCTCCAGAAATTTCCGCCTCCAACAACAAGACCAACCTCAACTCCGAGGTCGGTAATTTCCTTTACGGATTTGCAGATTGTGTTGATGGTATCAAAGTCAAAGCCGTGGCCGTTTTCGCCTGCAAGAACTTCGCCGCTGAGCTTTAACAGAATGCGTTTATAAACCGGTTGCATATATAACACCCTTTCGTAAAATCGCTTTTTCGCTGATTATAGTTATTTATATTCTACTTTATTTATGTCAAACTGTAAAGCATTATTTAATATTTTCTGTGTTTTTTTGCCGATCATCCGTATAATCCAATTAATTTTATCACAACCAACCCGAAAATAATTAAACAAATTGTAAAATCATTAAAAATTCTTGCCAATAATTCTGTTTTATTATATAATATTCAAGTATGTAAATTAATTAAAGGTGAATGGAA
>JAFQRF010000004.1 GCA_017410195.1 Clostridia bacterium
AGTTTGTTCGTAGCATAAAACATCAATTTTTCGTGTTTTTTAATTTTTAGATGAAATTTTAGGGTTCTGCAGGAATTTTACGCCTGTAGAACCCTTGTCATATATCGTTTTATGCGGTCTGCGCTTTTTTTACAGCCCCTTTTGCTATAAAGATTCTTATTTATCTAACACATTATATCACACGCACGAAAAAAGTAACAGTTTAAACCGTGATTCAGCCTTAAATTATTTATTCAGTTTTTCGGTGATACGGTTGTATCTGCCGACAACGATATCAACAATAACCTGCGTTCTGACCTTCATATTGAGTTTTGACAAAACCTTGCGGACAGTCTGTTCGTTGATTTCGGGAATATATTTTTTGTATTCTGGATTATCCTTAATAACCTCAACGAAAAGTTTAATCAGCAGGTTATTTCCTGCTTTTATGTTTTTAGGATATATGCAGGTGCAATCAGTGCAGGCAGACTCTATGACAGAATTGACGATTACGCTTATGCACAAACAATGTTTATCACACATTCAAGCATTATTGCCCTTGTTCTTCCGCCTGAACCGGTTGAAGCTCCCGAAGAAGATACTCAGCTCGTAAAAGAAAATATTCGGTTAACAATAAGCATAAAACTGAAGCTCAAATTGGTTTTTGAGTCATTATTCTTGCAGATACCCATATGGAAACAGCACTATTTGACTTTGTTCGGATATTTCATTATAATATATTCGAATAACAAATAATACGAGGTAGTATATCATGAATTTTTTAGAACTTGCAGCCGAAAGATATTCGGTGCGGAAATTTACGGACAAGCCTCTCGAGAAAGAGGTTATTGACAAGATACTCGAAGCGGGACACATTGCGCCGACGGGCTGCAATTATCAGCCGCAGAGGGTTCTTGTTATAAACAATGAAGAAACCCTTGCGAAGCTGAAAGACTGTACTCGTTGTCATTTTGACGCTCCCTGTGCAATGCTTGTCTGCTACAACAAAGAAGAATGCTGGACAAGACCTTATGACGGTGAACAGTGCGGAATTGTTGATGCAAGCATCGTCACAACTCATATGATGCTCCGTGCTTGGGAGCTTGGTGTCGGCTCAACTTGGGTTATGCACTTCAATCCATTCAAAATGAGTGAAGCATTTGCAATCCCCGAAAACATCGAGCCTGTCGCACTTCTTGTTATGGGTTATCCCGCACCCGATGCAGTACCCAATGAAAGACACTCGGTTTACAGACCGATGAAAGAAACTGTTTATTACAATAAATTCTGATAAAAGCTGAAACTTTGAGGTGCTACCGTGAATATACAAATAAACAGCAGCAAAAAATTCCAGAACTATGAAGGCATTGGCGCAAGCGGTGCGTGGTGGGCGCAGATTGTCGGCGGATGGGATAACAAGGATGAAAACGGCGAAGAAATCCGCAATGTCATATCACGCTTGCTTTACAGCAAAGCCGACGGAATAGGTATGAATATATACCGCTATAATATAGGTGGCGGCTCTGCTCACAGCGGCAACGGCGAATATTCCGATTTTGCACGAAGAACAGAGAGCTTTGACACCGATGACGGCGGATATGATTTCAGCCGTGACAAAAATGCGGTGTATATGATGCATCAGGCTGTCCGTGACGGAGCGGGGGAGGTTATCCTTTTTGTTAATTCTCCCATAGAGAAGCTGACAAAAAACGGCTGGGCACATCTCAAAAAGCATCAGCTTTTCAGAACAAATTTAAGTAGAAAAAACTATTTGCCTTTTGCGAAATACTGCCTTGATGTTACCGAGCATTTTGTTGGCGAAGGCTTGCCTGTGAAGTATCTTTCACCTGTTAACGAGCCTTTCTGGATATGGACCGGCGGTCAGGAGGGCTGCCACTATTCGCCCCGTCAGGCAGGCAAGGTTATGCGTGTTTTTGCCAAAGAACTGAAAAAACGTACAAGGCTTTCCGCAGTAAAACTTTCGGGTGTTGAAAACGGTGATATCCGCTGGTTTAATAAATCATACACCCGTAATCTTTTGAAGTATCCCGAAGTGCGCGACTGCATTGATGCCGCTGACCTGCATTCATATTTTCTTTATCAGCCTTTGCCGTTTTTTAATGACAGAATAAAATTCCTCAAACGGTACAGAAAATGGATGGATAAGCATTATCCCGATATGCCGATAAAAATGAGTGAGTGGACTCATATGGTCGGCGGAAAGAATCCGAATATGGATTCCGCACTTGAAACCGTAAAGGTTATGATTGAGGATTTCACTTTGCTCGGTGTCACCTCGTGGCAGCATTGGATTGCATGCTCACATTATGATTATCACGACGGTCTTATTTATCTCGATATTGAAAACAAGAGCTTTGAAACTACGAAAAGGCTTTATGCAACGGGCAATTTTTCAAAATACATACCGTTGGGTGCAAAGCGTGTTGAGGCAGCTTGCGATGATGACGATATTATGCTTGTTGCCTTTGAAAATGAAGAAAAAACCGTTCTTGTTATCGTGAATCCGACAAATAAAGAAAAGAATTATACATTGCCGTGTGATGCGATTACGTCTGTTACAAATAACGAGAAAAATCTTGAGGAAAGCAATGCTTGTGAAAATGAAAGCATTGCAATAACTCCCGAATCTGTTACAACTGTTATATTTGAAAAATAATATGAGGAGAATTTGCCTGTGAATATAAAAGATAAAGCAATCGGATTCCTCTCTTCCGCAAAAAAATATTGGAAAACTCCGCCCGAAGGCAGATATATGACATACAAGGAAATCGCCTCGCTTGCAGGCGGCGGAATAGGTGTCAGAATTATTGTTTACTGCTTCCAGCAAATGACAATTTCAACCGGCAACACCCTTCTCGGCAACACAATCGGCATTGACCCTATGGCTCTGCAGATAATTTATATTATCAGTCTGCTGACTGCTTTTCCGCTGACAGCACTCCGTGCGCAGATGATAGACAATACACGAAGTATGAAGGGCAAATACCGTCCTTATCTCATAACAATGGGCTTACCGACTGTTATTCTCGGTTCGTTATTTTTATGGATGCCATATGAAGATATGAGCCTTTTCGCAAAATGTGCGGTTGTACTCGGATTTAATATTGCATTCCAATTTTTCTACAGCTTTTTCAACGATTCATACGAAAGCCTGATTAATGTTTTGTCGCCGAACAGCATTGAACGCTCCGATGTTCTTTCCGTTCGCTATGTTGTGGAGAATATTTCGCCTTCAATAGTCGGTATAATATTCCCGCTGCTCGCAAAGCTTGTTACAGGTGAAGATAAATTATACGATATAAGAATTTATCGCTATATCTATCCTCCGATGCTGTTTGCGGGATTCCTTGTGTCAATGATAATTTATGTCAACACAAAGGAAAAAACGGTTCAGGCAAAAACACACCGTGCACAGATAAGATTTATTGACGCCTTCAAAGCGGTGGCAAGAAACAAATATTTCTGGGTTATATCGCTTGCAGGCTGGATCGGTTTTCTTGAAATCGGTTTTCATAATATTATGCAGTGGATGTATAACTATCAGGAGGCATGCTCGGCAGGTCAGTATGCTGTAATTACCGCCATTGCGGGCAACGCATCCTTCTGGCCGAATCTTGTCGGTCCGTTTCTCATCCGAAAATACGGTAAAAAGAAAATTCTTATTGTCACCAACACCTTGAGCGTTGCCTTTATTCTGATGATGCTGCCCGTTATCCGTCAGGCAGGTAAACCCGGAGCAATATGGATACTTCTCATATTCACTTTTATAAATCAGTTTATCACTTCTCTCGGTCATCTGCTCGGACCAAGTGTTAATGCGGATATAAGGGATTATCAGCATTACATAACGGGCGAAAGAATTGACGGTATGTTTGCGGCGGTCGGACTTATCGGCAACGCAATAACAATGGTTACGGGTCTTGCACTTCCTGCAATTTATGAGAAAACGGGTCTGAACAAAGAAACGGCAATCTCGTTAGGATATGACGGCTCCGTTGTTTATGAGGTACTCAATGACAGGGGATATTTCATAAGCATATGCTCTGTTCTGATTATTGCATCGGCAATCGGTGCCGCACTCAATGTTATTCCGTATTTCTTCTATGATTTCACCGAAACAAAGCAAAAAGCAATCATCAGGGTTTTGAAAATCCGTGCAATGTTTGAGGATTATTCCCGAAATCGGCATAACGATGAAGCGTTTGCCGAAGCGATTGGAATTATTAAAGAATCGAGAGCTTTGAGTGAAAAAATGCCGCATGACCTTGAAGCGGAAAAGAAAAAAGGCTTGAGCAAAAAAGAGCTTGCAATACTGAAAAAAGAAAATGAAGAAACGGAAATTGCAAGGTTTGTTATGGAAGAACTATGTAAATATGACACTCCCGAAGGCAGAGAAGAGCTTTATGAAGCACGGCTGCTCACGGCAAACGGACCTGAAAGCTTTATGACGGCAGAATTGCCGACAAAGAAAGAGATTAAGGCATATCCCGTGCAAACGCAGACCCAGATAAACCGCAGAAGAAACGCTCTGATGCGTGCGGAGAATATTGCAACCGCAAAGCGTACATTCAAAAAGCACTATAAATGCGGAATTGAATTATTTGATACATCCGCACTCGATGAGCTTTATGAAGAAGAAAACCGCATTCAGACAAAGATTCTTAAAACAACCGAAAAAATCAAAGCGGCAAAGGAATCAAAATCAAATGAAGCATTGCCGCAATTAAAGCAAAATTTTAAGGAATTGAGGGCTGAAAGGTCAGAAGTTCAGAAACAAATCAAATCCGAAGAACGCAGATATTCTCTTTATTGCCGTGCCGTAAAGCCCTATATTGATGCACAGCGCATAATCGAGCAGGCAGAAAGCTATTCAAAGCTTGAGGAATTGGAGAAAGCTTGATTTAATTAAGGCACAAAAAGCTCGGACAGTATCTGCATATCGAAATCCATATCAAACATAACAAGCTCCGCAGAAAAAATCTCTGCGGAGCTTGTGTGTTATCAAATAAAATTTTTAATATACTGCGGATTGATATTTTAACAGTTTATTTGCCGTGTTTAATAACGATAGCAAAGTCTGCCGTAAGGGGCAGCATCGCCCTTTGTATAGAATGAATTCACATCATTTTCGATATAATTATCTGCCCATTTGAAGCTGAAGCCGTCGGCTGAATCAACAAGAACTTTTGAAACTTTGAGCATCAGCTTGTTGCCCTCATAACGGATTTCGGCTTCGCCTGTTTTAGTAAAAACTCCGTTGATGTTCTTTTCAACATTTGTTTTGCCGTTGACGGGTGCAGTGCGGTTGACAACAATGTTTTCGTTAATGAACAGCGTCATCCAGCTTCCGCCGTCGGGAGAAGAAAGGGTGTCGGCTGTGTCAACATAAAAATAATAATTTTCCGCATCCTCAGCAACCTTCATATTGACAATATCGTTTCTTCCCGACGAATCGGTTATCGGATTCCGAGCAAAATCAACCGAATTTCTGTCAGCAGTATCGTTTCTGTAATCTCTGTATACCGAACGGATTTTCTCCGAATCCCATTGTGAAAAGCTGCCGTTGATGTCTATGGTCACGTTCGTGCTTTTTGAAATTCTGCTTGTTACGCCCTTGAACTTTGCAATATAATTCACCATCTGCAGATAATAGTTATCGCCGAGAACACCTGCGGAGGGTTCAACATCACGGGATGAATTTTCGTCTGCACAGTCAACAAAAACAATCGGATAGTTTTCTTCGGGGGACTGCCTCTGAGCAACCCATTCGTTAAAGCCCGTTACAAAAATAATATCGGGATTCATTTTGATTGCAAACTCCCATTGCTCCGCAAAGTTATAGCCGTAAAGCATTGCATTTTCGGATGAATCATTTTCACCGTTATGCCACGAGCGGGTGCGGTCATTTGCACCGTACCATGCGGTCTTGCTGAATGCGCAGGTATCCGAATGCTGAGCAACGGAAACATTCATTATCTTGATGCCGTCTTTTTTGAAAACAGATTTATATGTGAGCGAACGGTCAAATTCCATCCACGGGAAACCGTCATCCGCCTTGTCCGCATACGGCCATTGAGATTGCTTTATTCTGAAATATTCCTTGGCTTCGGGTTTTATCTCACCGTCATTTTCGTTACCGATAATCAGCGGCTTGCCGTCAAGACGGAACCAAAGCTCATCAAGTCGGGGATATTTCGCTTTGAGTTCGGCATTGTTATAAATCTCATCGTAAATTCTGTTGATTGTATCTGCGGAGTAGGAATTGGTGTAATATGCAATTTGCGGAACATCAAAGCCCTGAAGCAGATATTCATACCATACGCCTATAAGCTTTTTTGCAGGCTCTGAATATGTAAATGCGTTTGTTGCATCGATAACTATGAAATCAACCGCAGCATCCGTCAGCATCTGAACATGCTTTCTGAAAACCCATTCATCGCTTGCAGAATAATATCCGAGAAGCGGTTCACCCCAGAAATGGAACTCCTGTTGAACTCCGCCGCCTGCCGCAATCCATTCTTCTTCCGAATTTATTGCATCGGGATGTTCTGCAACAAGCTTTGAGTTGTTAATTATCCGTGTGCTGCCGTGCTGTCCCTGCCAGAGAAAATAGAAAATACCCACAAGCTTTTCGCTTTCACCTGCGGAAACAACACTTCTGCCGAGAGCGTCCGTGCAGGCAAGCGATCCGTTGATATCAGCTGGCTTTTCCATAATTGTTCCCACCCCCGTAATGCTGTTTATCAGAGTCATAAAAAGCAGTATGGCCGCCGTTATACTGCGGACTAAAAACATTTCAAATCCACTCATAATCCATTTTTCCCATCTTTAAGTTTCTATGTAAATCGGAATTGTCAGTTTACTCTGCCTATCATTTCAAGAGGGATTTCTTCAAAATCGGGAGCTGCTTTTCTGATTTCATCAATGTCTTTGATATTGTAATTTCCGTTATCGGGATCGACAAAGATTTTATCGCATTTGCCTAAATTATAAATTCCATTTTCGCTTATATCACTGAATTCCCAAACGGAGCTGTAAACTTCGCCGTAGCCCATATTTTTATTAATAATAATATTATCTTTGAAAGTGCTTGCAGGGTTGGGAATATAATCAGGCGAATCTGATTTTGAAATATCGTCTGTACAGTTCTTGTATTCGGGGAACGCATTTTGCCAGGTTTCACTCTGCCAGGGTGAATTATACAGCGCTTCCCACATATCGCCGCTGCCGACATGAGCGTGAGTAAACCATCCGTTTTCAAGAGCACCCTCTCTTGCTCTGTCATCAAATCTCAGTGCGTTGTTGCCGGGATTCACAATGATATTATTGGTTATGACATTGTCTCTGCCGCCGCCGACGTGAATTGAATTGCTCGGAATATTGATAAGAAGATTGCCGTATATCTTCTGACCCGAAACCGCATCATCAAGATAAATACCGTCGGGTCTGTGATTTTCCGAACCGACATTATAAATACAGTTGTATCTTACAAC
>JAFQRF010000027.1 GCA_017410195.1 Clostridia bacterium
TCTCCTCCGAGCAGCCTACCCGAACCAATCTTTTGATACATAGGGAGGACGGAGCCTGACCGTTACAGCAGGGCGCGATGTTGGTCGCAGTGAGTGGTCGCCTTTCGGGGCGTCAAGAAGAGTGGTACCGCAAGATTTTTAATTGTTTTGTATTAGAAATCCTGTCTCTTTAATTTTATTAAAGAGATGGGATTTTTTTGTTTTTATTTTATCACGATTGGAGTGTAGTGAAATGTTGACGCTTGACAAGATTTTTGAAGCACAGGTGGTGCTCAAGGACATTATTAGAGCAACAAAGGTTGTTCCTTCAAACGGAATTGCGGCGGATTGCCGACTATATCTGAAACCCGAAAACCTACAGAAAACAGGCTCTTTCAAACTGCGAGGCTCGGGCTATAAAATCGCTACACTTTCCGATGAAGAGAAGGCAAGAGGCGTTATAGCCTGCTCGGCAGGAAATCACGCTCAAGGCGTTGCGCTTGCAGCGTCAAAACACGGAATCAAATCGCTGATTTGCCTGCCCGACAGCGCACCGATTTCAAAGGTTGAAGCAACGAAGAGCTACGGTGCTGATGTTTGCCTTGTCAACGGTTGCTATGACGATGCTTATGCAAAGGCACTTCAGCTTAAAGATGAAATGGGTTACACCTTTGTTCATCCGTTCGACGATGAAGCGGTGATTGCAGGTCAGGGCACAATCGGTCTTGAAATTGCAAGCGACCTAGACGATGTTGATGCGGTTATCGTTCCGATTGGCGGCGGCGGTCTTATTTCGGGCGTTGCTTATGCACTCAAATCAATCCGACCCTCAATCAAGGTTTACGGCGTTCAGGCGGCAGGTGCCCCGAGCATGTTCAATTCGCTGAAAAGCGGAAATATTGAATGTCTTGATTCTGTTTCCACAATCGCAGACGGCATTGCTGTTAAACAACCCGGCGAACACACCTTTGAGTTAATCAACAAGTATGTTGATGATATCGCACTTGTAACAGAGGATGAAATCGCAGGCGCAATTCTTGAACTTATCGAAAAACAGAAAATGATTGCCGAAGGTGCGGGATCTGTTTCCGTTGCGGCGGCAATGTTCAACAAATTCCCCATTCAGGGCAAAAAAGTTGTCAGCCTTGTTTCGGGCGGAAACATCGACGTTACAAGCCTTTCAAGAGTAATCAAACGAGGTCTTATCAAATCGGGCAGAACTTCGAGTATGCTGATTGAACTGATTGATAAACCGGGTCAGCTTAAAGACGTTTCAAGAATTATCGCAGACTGTGGCGGCAACGTTACGGGCGTTCACCACGAGCGTGCAGGCAGCACGGAAAGCGTGAACGGCTGTTATCTGCGAATCACAATGGAAACCCGTAATTATGACCACGTTCTTGAAATCAAAGAAGCGCTTAAATCAGAAGGCTTTAAAATTGTAGAATAAGGAGAATTATTATGAACGTTATTTATACAAAAAACGCACCCGATGCAATCGGCCCCTATTCGCAGGCGATTGTTACAAACGGACTTGTTTTCACATCGGGTCAGATAGCCATTAACCCCGAAAGCGGTTCGGTAGAAGCACAGACAATCACGGAGCAGACCGAACAGGTTTGTAAAAACATAAAAGCTGTTCTTGAAGCGGCAGGCAGCGGACTTAAAAACGTTGTCAAAACGGTTTGTTTTCTTAAGGATATGAGCGATTTTGCTGCATTCAACGAGGTCTACGGCAGATATTTCACGGGAAAACCTGCACGCTCATGCGTTGCGGTTAAAGAGCTTCCGAAAAATGTTCTTGTTGAAATTGATACCGTTGCGGAGGTATCGAAATGATGGATTCAACCAAATACCGAGTGGGATATTATCCCGTAGAAAAGAAATATAACAAATGGGTCAACAAAGAGCATATCGAAAAAGCTCCGCAATGGTGCAGCGTTGATATGCGTGACGGAAACCAAAGCCTTGTTATTCCGATGAGCCTTGAAGAAAAGCTTGAATTTTATAAACTTTTGCTTGAGGTCGGATTTAAAGAAATTGAGGTCGGTTTTCCTGCTGCATCGGAAACGGAATATGGATTTCTCCGTACCCTCATTGATAACAATATGATTCCCGACGACGTAACCGTTCAGGTGCTCACACAGTGCAGAGAGCATATTATCAGAAAAACCTTTGATGCCTGCAAGGGTGCGCCGAGTGCGATAATTCATTTTTATAATTCCGTCAGCGTTGCCCAGCGTGAACAGGTTTTCGGCAAATCAAAGGAAGAGATCAAGAAAATCGCCGTTGACGGTGCAAAGCTTGTCAAAAAGCTTGCAAGCGAATATGAAGGCAATTTCAGATTTGAATATTCACCCGAAAGCTTCACGGGAACGGAACCCGAATATGCTCTTGAGGTTTGCAATGCCGTTCTTGATGTGCTTGAGCCGAGTGAAACAAACAATGTAATTATCAATCTTCCCGTAACGGTTGAAATGAGCAGCCCTCATGTTTACGCAAGCCAGGTTGAGTATATGCACGAAAATCTCAGATACCGTGAGAATGTAACGATTTCGCTTCATCCTCATAATGACAGAGGAACGGGCGTTGCCGATGCCGAGCTTGCAATTCTTGCGGGTGCGGACAGAATCGAAGGCACTCTTTTCGGCAACGGTGAAAGAACGGGCAATGTTGATATCGTTACTCTTGCGATGAACATGTATTCCCACGGCGTTGACCCGAAACTTGATTTTTCGGATATGCCAAAGCTTGTTGAAACCTACGAAAGATGCACAAGAATGCACGTTTACGAGCGTTCACCTTATGCAGGTGCTCTTGTTTTTGCAGCATTTTCGGGCAGCCATCAGGATGCAATCGCAAAGGGAATGAAATACAGAACCAAGAAAAAGCTTCACGAATGGAGCGTACCGTATATTCCGATTGACCCTCACGATATCAGCCGCACCTATGATGCAGATGTAATCAGAGTCAATTCTCAAAGCGGCAAAGGCGGTATAGGATATCTCATCGAGCAGAACTACGGCTATATTCTTCCGAAGAAGATGAGCGAAGAACTCAGTTACCTCTGCAAGCATATTTCCGACAGCGAACACAGAGAACTTAAATCCGATGAGGTTTTTGGAATTTTCAAAGCAAATTATCTTTACGAAGAAACGCCCATTTCGATTTCATATTTTGATTTTATGCGTGAAAACGATACGGTCAAAATTGAAATCACTTTTTCAAAAAACGGCGAAGAAACCGATATGCAGGCAGAGGGCAACGGCTCGCTCAACGCCGTCAACAATGCACTCAAAGCCTATACAAACGAAAACTATACCTTACAGGTTTTCACCCAGCACAGTATGCAGGGTCAGGGTTCGCAGAGCGTTGCTGCATCTTATGTCGGTCTTGAAAGAGAAAACGGCGAAATGTTCTGGGGTGCAGGCACTGATACTGATATTATCAAAGCAAGCACCAATGCTCTTCTCAACGCGTTCCACAATATGACCAAAGGAGGAAAATAAAATGGGAATGACGATGACACAAAAAATCCTTGCCGCCCACGCAGGTCTTGAAAGTGTAACGGCAGGTCAGCTTATAAATGCGAAACTTGATATTGTTCTCGGCAATGATATTACAACTCCCGTTGCCGTCAATGAATTCAGAAAAGCAGGCTTTGACAAAGTTTTTGATAAGGACAGAGTGGCGATTGTTCTTGACCATTTTGTTCCCAATAAAGATATAAAGGCTGCCGAGCAGTCGAAGCAATGCCGTGAATTTGCGTGCTCCCATTGCGTAAGTCATTTTTACGATGTCGGCAAAATGGGAATTGAGCACGCTCTTCTCCCCGAGCAGGGAGTTGTTACCGCAGGCGACTGCATTATCGGCGCAGACAGCCACACCTGCACCTACGGCGCACTCGGAGCATTCTCAACGGGTGTCGGCTCAACGGATATGGCGGCAGGAATGGCAACGGGCACGGCTTGGTTCAAAGTTCCCTCCGCAATAAAATTCAATCTTAAAAACAAACTTCCGTCAATCTGCAGCGGCAAAGACGTAATCCTCACAATCATCGGAATGATTGGTGTTGACGGCGCACTTTATAAGAGCATGGAATTTACGGGTGACGGTGTTGCTTCTCTTTCGATGGATGACCGCCTTTGCATTTGCAATATGGCAATCGAAGCAGGCGCAAAGAACGGGATTTTCCCCGTTGACGAAGTGACAAAAGCATATATGAACGGCAGGTGCGAGAGAAATCCCGTTGTTTATGAAGCAGACGCAGATGCCGAATATGAAAAGGTGATTGACATTGACCTTTCAAAAATTGTTCCAACGGTTGCCTGCCCTCATCTTCCCGAAAATACTCATCCAGCAAGCGAGCTTTCGGATATTAAAATTGACCAGGTTGTTATCGGCAGCTGCACAAACGGCAGAATGGAAGATATGGAAACCGCATACAAAATCCTGGGCGGCAAAAAGGTTGCCGACGGAGTGAGGTGTATCATCATTCCGGGCACAATGCAGATTCTGCGTGAGTGCGTTGAAAAGGGTTATTACACCGCTTTCATTGATGCGGGTGCGGTTGTTTCAACTCCGACCTGCGGACCGTGCCTTGGCGGATATATGGGCATTCTTGCGGCAGGCGAAAGATGTGTTGCAACAACAAACCGTAATTTCGTTGGCAGAATGGGTCACGTTGAAAGCGAGGTTTATCTTGCAAGCCCTGCAACTGCGGCGGCAAGTGCCCTGACGGGTTATATAACCCATCCGAAGGAGGTCTGATTTATGAATACCAAAGGTAAGGTTTTCAAATATCCCGATAACGTTGACACCGATGTTATCATTCCTGCACGTTATCTCAACACCGCAAATGCGCAGGAGCTTGCACTTCACTGTATGGAAGATATAGATACCGAGTTCGTCAAGAAAGTCGAAAAAGGCGACGTTATGGTTGCAGGCTGGAATTTCGGCTGCGGCTCTTCAAGAGAACACGCTCCGCTTGTTATAAAAACCTGCGGTACGGGCTGTGTAATCGCCAAAAGCTTTGCAAGAATTTTTTACCGCAACGCAATCAATATCGGACTTCCGATTCTTGAATGCGAAGAAGCAGCGGAAGAAATAAACGCAAACGATGAGGTCAGCGTTAATTTTGACACGGGATTAATCACCAATCACACAAGCGGCAAAACCTATAAGGCACAGCCGTTTCCGCCGTTTATTCAGAACATAATCAAGTGTGGCGGACTTCTCAAATCTCTGAAAGAAGGCGAGGATAATGAATAAAAATATAGCCGTTATCAGAGGCGACGGAATCGGCCCCGAAATTGTTGAGCAGGCTCTTAAAGTCCTTGATAAAATCGCCGATTTATACGGACACACGTTCAACTATACCGACGTTGATATGGGCGGATGTGCCATTGATAAATGGGGTAATCCTCTGCCCGAAGAAATGCTGAAAAGGTGTGTTGAGAGTGACAGCGTTCTGCTCGGTGCGGTAGGCGGCGAAAAATGGAACAGCGTTCCGGGCGATATGCGACCTGAAAAAGGGCTTCTCCGACTTCGTGCAGGAATGGGCGTTTATTCCAACAACCGTCCTGCAAAAATCTGGAAACAGCTTGCCGATGCTTCTCCGCTGAAAAAGGAAATTGTTGAAAAAGGCATTGATTTTATTATTGTACGTGAGCTTATCGGCGGCATTTATTTCGGCGAGCACACAACAACCGAAGAAAGCGGCGAAAAGAAAGCCGTTGATGTTCTTGCTTACACAGAAAGCGAAATAGAAAGAATAGGCAGAATCGGCTTTGAAACCGCAAGAAAGAGAAGCAAAAAGCTCTGCTCGGTTGAAAAGAGCAACGTTCTTGATTCAAGCCGCCTATGGAAATCGGTTATGCACCGCCTTGCGGCGGAATATCCCGACGTTACGCTTTCGGATATGCTTGTTGATAACTGTGCAATGCAGATTGTCAAGAATCCTGCACAGTTTGACGTTATCGTAACAGAGAATATGTTTGGTGATATTCTTTCCGATGAAGCATCAATGATAACCGGTTCAATCGGTATGATTCCTTCGTCAAGTCTTGGCGCAACCTCTTGCGGACTTTATGAGCCCATTCACGGCTCTGCTCCCGACATTGCAGGAATGGATATCGCAAACCCCATCGGAACTGTTCTTTCGGCAGCAATGATGTTACGATACAGTTTCGATATGCCCGAAGAAGCGGACTGCATTGAAAACGCCGTTTCAGCCGTTCTTGATGAAGGCTTCAGAACTGCCGATATTATGAGTGACGGCTGCAAAAAAGTCGGCTGCTCTGAAATGGGCGATCTTATCATCTCAAAACTTGAGAGGAAGTGATAATGTGAAATTATCAGGTGCGGATATAATCGTCAGAACCCTGATTGAGCAAGGATGCGAAACAGTTTTCGGTTATCCCGGCGGTCAGATTCTGAATGTTTACGATTCGCTTTATAAATATCAGAACGAAATAACGCATATCCTCACCGCCCACGAGCAAGGAGCGGCACACGCCGCAGACGGATATGCACGCACAACGGGCAAGGTCGGCGTTGTTATTTCAACGTCAGGTCCGGGTGCAACAAATCTTGTAACGGGTATCGCAACCGCTTATCTTGATTCTGTTCCGATTGTTGCAATCTGCGGCAACGTTCCCACAACGCAGATAGGCTCGGACAGCTTTCAAGAAATTGATATAACGGGCGTTACCTTGCCCATTACCAAACATAATTATTTTGTGGGCGGGGTTGAAAATCTGGCGGATACAATCCGTGAAGCCTTTGTGCTTGCAAAGTCGGGCAGACCGGGTCCCGTGCTCATTGATGTTCCAAAAGATGTGCAGATTGCAGTGTGCGAATATGAACCTAAATCGCCTGCAGAAAAAGAAAAAAGCCACGCCGCAAAGGATATGCGGATTGAAGAAGCGGCAAAGCTTATAAACTCATCTAAACGCCCGTTCATCTATTTCGGCGGCGGACTTATAACCGCAGATGCACAGGAAGAAATGCTTGCTCTCGCAGAAAAAATCGATGCTCCCGTCGGTTGCTCTCTTATGGGACTTTCCGCAATCCCGACGGATAACCCGAGATTTCTCGGAATGCAGGGAATGCACGGTCACTATGCATCGTCAATGGCAATGCACAACGCAGACTGCATAATCTCTCTCGGTGTCCGTTTCAATGACCGTGTTACGGGTAACCGTCAGAAATTTGCAACGGGCGCAAAAATCATTCACATTGACGTTGATGGCTCAGAGCTGTGCAAAACAGTCAATGCCGACTGCGGACTTCGGGGTGACGTGAAACTCACACTTCAAAAGCTTCTGCCGCTGCTTAATACAGATAAAAAGCCCGAATGGGCTGAAAAAGTGGCTGGTTTTCTGAAAGACGAAGAACGCTTTACCGATAACCGTGAGGGTATGACTCCGAGAAAAGCAATTCTGACTCTTAACAAATATCTCGGCGAAAACACCGCCGTTTGCACCGACGTCGGTCAGCATCAGATGTGGTCGGCACAAAACCTTAATTTCAGAACTCCACGCCGTTTTGTTTCAAGCGGCGGACTCGGCACGATGGGCTTCGGAACGGGTGCGGCAATCGGTGCGGCATTCGGCACAAAGGAGAGAAGCGTTCTTGTAACGGGTGACGGCAGCTTCGGAATGACTCTTCAGGAGCTTGCGACCGCAGTTACTTATAACGTTCCGATTGTTATATTAATTATGAACAACGGAGTTCTCGGAATGGTGCGTCAATGGCAGACCCTTTTCTACGAAAAGCATTATTCAAACACCGTTCTTAACCGAAAAACCGATTTTGTTGGGCTCGCAAAGGCTTTCGGCGCAGACGGTATGGCGGCAGCAAACCTTGATGAGCTTGAGAATGCTCTTGAAAAAGCATTTTCATATAACGGAACATTTGTTGTTGACTGTTTGATTGATAAAGATGAATTTGTTCTTCCCATGCTTCCTCCGGGCGGCAGTATGGACGATATTATGACAGAATTGGAGTCGGTGAAATGAACAGATATACTTTAGCTGTGCTTGTGAGGAATCAGTTCGGCGTTCTTAACCGCCTTACGAGTATGTTCAGAAGAAGGCAGTTCAATATAAGCTCAATAACCGCAAGCGAAACGGAATCGACTGAATTTTCACGAATCACATTCAGTTTTGACGGCGAAGAAGAAGGCAAGGTTCAGCTTATTAATCAGCTTTACAAATTGCCCGACGTATGCTCAATAAAAGAGCTGACAAACGAAAATTCTTTAAGCTGTGAGCTGATGCTCATTAAACTGAAAAACGACCCTGCCGCAAGGGAAGAAATCCA
>JAFQRF010000028.1 GCA_017410195.1 Clostridia bacterium
AGCTCTAACCATACCTACGATTTCGATGTTTTCGAGTTTTTCAATCTCGTCATCAATAGCCGAATTACGCTGTTTGAGTTTATCAATTTTTTCGTTGTTTTTTGATTTCTCATCTTTGAGTTTTTGGATTTTGGGATTCATGTTTACCTCTTGAAAAAGCAAATCGCCACTCAGTAATGAAGTGGCGATTAAATATTATTTTGATTTGTTTGATATAGTTTGTTTTATTGATGAAATAAGGTAAAGCGGAATGTTCAAAACTTCTTTACCTGTTGTTTCAATTCGCATAGATGTTTTTACAGATACCGCAGGCTGATATTTCTTTCTGTATTCTGCCAATGATCTGGCTTTTACATTCTTCTCTGATTTAACTTCAATCGGAACAATTTCCTTGCCGCATTGGATTACGAAATCAACCTCTGCCGAATTACCTGAATTCCAATAGTAAGGTTCTTTGTCTGCCGATTTGATGAGTTCGCACAATACATAGTTTTCGGTCATAGCACCTTTAAATTCAACATAGGTGGGTGAAGATTCAAGAATGACCTCATAGGGAAGTTTTGAAAGTTTCCTCAAAATTCCCACGTCAGCCATATACAGCTTAAATACTGTCGGCTCGGCATAAGATGACATCGGCATAAAAGGTTTTTCAATTCTGCACACTTTATATGCCAGACCTGCATCAATCAGCCATTCCAAAGCATCTTCAAGGTCTTTTGCTCTCCAACCTTTTTTGACATGACCGAAAATAAACTTATTATTATCTCTTGCAAGCTGTTCAGGAATTGAATGCCATATTGCAGTAAGTTTTGGAAAATCTTTTATCGGTGCGTGTTTTGCAAAGTCAAGTTCATAGCTGTCGATTATTCTTTGCTGAACTATCTCAACTTTTTCTATATCGTGTGTATTAACCCAAGTCAATACAACTTCAGGCATACCGCCTGTAGCATAATACTGTTTAAGAAGCATTGAAAGTTTTGAGCCGACAAGTTCTGAAACAATCGTATCTCCGTTGTATCCTTCGATATAATCTGCAAGCACTTCTTCTCCGTTTGCCCTGACAAATTCCGAAAAGCTCATAGGATAAAGATTGAGGAAATCAACCTTGCCTACGGGGAAAGACGTGGGTTTGTTCAATGCAATTCCAATCAGAGAACCTGCACAGGCAATATGATATTCAGGTGCATTTTCACAGAAATATTTTAATGATGTTATAGCTCTCGAACATACCTGTATTTCATCGAAAATGATAAGTGTTGTATGCGGTTTAATTGTTCTGCCGAGATATAAACCAAGGTCAAAAAGTATTCTTTTGACATCAAAATCATTTTCAAATACTTTACCGAGGGCTTCATTTTCTTCGAAGTTAAAATAAGCAACATCATCATAATATTCTTTGCCAAACTCTTTGAGCAGATATGTTTTTCCGCACTGTCTGACACCTTTAATAATCAAAGGCTTTTTTTCAGAATTGTTTTTCCAAGACAATAAAGCTTCTGTCAATGTTCGTTTCACTTGTCAACACTCCCTCATTTATGATAGTCAAAAACTACACTTATTATACCACAAATGTGATAGTTGTCAACAAAAATTGCATTTTGTATATGGATTATGCGTATAACCTCTGCATTTTCGACACTTATCAAGTTTTGAAAATTAAAACAAACGGTGATATACTGTTTGTTTTTCGCTCAAAAGTATGTGAAAAATCAATACCTTTGTGCAAATTTTAAACAACAGTCTTTTTATGAATCAGGCAACCTTCCGTAAGCATAGAAATGTTCCTGCCAATATGATTTGGCAAGCGATTCATACTGTATCGGATCTCCGCAATGGAGCATCATATTGTTGCCCACATAAATACCGACGTGTGTAACGGTTCTGCCCGCATCGTAAGTGTTTTTGAAGAACACCAAATCACCGGGTTTAACATTGACGGAAGAAACGGGAGTGCAAAGGTCATATAAGCCTTGTGCTGTCGGTCTGCCGACACTCCAACCGCACCGGTTATATACCCACGATACAAATCCTGAACAGTCAAACATTTACCGGAGCTTTTTTGACTTCGCTTGTCAGCTCCGATGAGGGTTTGGTTTTATCCACATCTTCGTGGAATATCTTTTTGGGGATTTTCTTTTCCGCTTTTTCAAGTTTCTTTACCGCCTTATCAGCTTTATCGGCAGCTTTCTTTACTTTGGGAGCTTTCAGTTCTTCATCGGTAAATTGCAGTTTCGGTACTCGTTTACTCATATGTTCGGCTTTATCTCCATGTCTCAAAACGGATTGACGAATGTATGACACCAAATCACCATACTGATTCATTTGTTGATCTACAGGTATATTCGTGGTAATTATTCGTTCTATATCAGCGTAATATTTTTCAAACCTCTCACCATATCCAGTAGGCAACTCTTATGATTATCCGTACCAATAATCACAGGTTATCGTCAGATAGTCTGTGATTTTTTGTTGTCAAAATTTAATTCTGTATTATCAAGCAAATGAGCCTGACCGTGGTGGTCAGGCTCGTATTTTTAGAATATATCTTTGAATGCCTCGGGGATGACTTTGGTCATACCGAACAGTCTTTTGAAGAATGCGATTATTTTTTGGAAGAAACCTGCTTTTGAGGTCATTGTGCGGTCATCCTTTGAAACAACATTACCGTTTGCATCATAAACAGTTGCGGTAAATGTTGTTTCACCGCTTGAAGAAGGTGTTATTGTGCAGGTTTTGCCGTCGTCAGATACCGTATAGCTGAAGTTGGAATTGTCAGCAGTCCATACAATGTAATATCCTATCGGCAAATCAACATCGGTATTTGCATGAAGAACAATACTGTCGCCGTAACTGATTTCGGTTGTTGAGGGATTTGCAACTGCAACGGTAGGCTCGGTATTGATAATTTCCGCAACCTTCACATCAAAAACACCGTCGTTTTTGCCTGATGCGGTTATTGCGATATTTCCTGCTTTTTCGATAACCTTCAGGGTTTCGTAATCGGAGTTGAAAGTAACCTTGTCAACATCGACTAAATTGCTGTAAACAGTTACCGTACACTCGTCGGTTGCTCCTTCTATGATAATTTCATCATTGTTACCATATAAGAGGTTAACATCGCTGTTACCCTGACCGTCAAAGCTTATTACATCGCCCATGTCATTATTCAACGAGAGCCAGCCGCTGAATTCAACATCATTTCCTGTTGCATAAATGCCTTCGTCCTCTGAAATGATGACCTTATCAGCCGTAGCAGTTACCTCTGCATAGCATTCTTCGGTTGTAAGGGAGGCTGTAATCTCATCGGCAGTGCTTTCGAAGGTAAAGCTGTCGCTGTCTTCAACTTCAAGCATAAGCGTTCCGGGAACGGGAGTGCCGTCAGCAGATGAATTGACTATCATGTAAGATGAGAAAACCTTCATGTTACCGTCAAAAACACCGTCCTTTATTGTCAGGGTTTCACCGGCCGCATTCTTTACGCTTATGTCGCCGTTGAGTTTAACACCGATTTCTGTTCCGATGCTTTCGCTGCTTAATGCCGTAGTTTCAAAAACCATATCATTATTGGGTCCGTCAATATCGATTTTATCAAATATTGAGAAATCAGTATTGAATTCAACATAGTAGGCTTCCTCCGTACCGTTCACGGTGCAGGTGGTATATTCTTCGTCAATATAAACATTGATGTATTTTGAACCGTATCTGTTATCATAAGCAATCAGATTATGTCCGCCGCCCTCTGCTTCTTCATAACCGACAAGGACTATTGCATGACATCCTTCGGGCCAGGAATATATTATCAATGTCATATTTCCTGCTTTAACTGTATTAACCAGTTTTTCAAGACCCGTGCTGAAGTTACCTTTATCAACAGTATACGTAGTGGTTCTGAACGCATTGACTCTCTGAGAAATCTGATAATAGTTTATAGCACTCTGTACCGCTTCGTTCTGATAAGGCTTTGAAACACCGTACATATCTGCGGCGGCGGGATCGAAATTATTGACAAAATCAATCTGTCCGGTTTTGTTGAGAATAACCGACATTGACATTCCGAAGCATGAACCGCCCCATGTATTGGAACGTGCAACCTGAAGTCTGTTAATAAAAATCTGAGCCGCTGTGGCGTTGTACATATTACTTACATAATTTGTAAGCTTTATGAAATCGTCATCTGTCATGGTATATGTTCCGGTTTTAAAATTGCTTCTGCTGTTAATGAATGAAAATATATCACTCTTTACAAGAGAATAGCTTTTCTTCGCCCAAACCGCATAAAGAGTAGTGTCTGCCGTAAGCGTTATACTGTCACCCGGAACATACTCTGCGGAGGTTGCGCTGCTGTTTGTTGACCAGCCGAGGAAATTATAGCCCGAACGAACGGGAACAGTTGAGCCGATAGTGTAAGCAACGTCTCCCGTCTGCTTGTCAATTGTGCCGACACCGCCGTTGGTATCAAACGACAGCGTGTATGTTATCTTTGACCATACGGCATAGAGAACCGTATCTTCGGTGAGGGTTATGCTGTCGCCTACAGCATACTCTGCGGAGGCTGCATTGCTGTCGGTTGACCAGCCGAGGAAATTATAGCCCGAACGAACGGGAACAGTTGAGCCGATAGTGTAAGTAACGTCTCCCGTCTGCTTATCGATTGTGCCGACACCGCCGTTGGTATCAAACGACAGCGTGTATGTTATCTTTGACCATACGGCATAGAGAACCGTATCTTCGTTAAGAGTTATGCTGTCGCCTGCAGCATACTCTGCGGAGGCTGCATTGCTGTCGGTTGACCAGCCGAGGAAATTATAGCCCGAACGAACGGGAACGGTTGAGCCGATAGTGTAAGTAACGTCTCCCGTCTGCTTATCGATTGTGCCGACACCGCCGTTGGCATCGTATGAGAGAGAATAAGAATATATATAATGCCTTGTTGCGTTAATGAACGGCTCGTTGTCTTCTGCAATTGTTATTGCATTCCAGTCAGCTTCCGTGCCGTGATAATAAACATCGGCAAGAGCATCGCAATACTCGAAAGCGGAACCGTCAATATTTGTTACGCTGCTTCCCATTGTTACGGTTGTGAGAGCATCGCAGTCAAAGAAGGAAGACCCGTTTATGCTTTTCACGCTGTCGGGAATTGTTATGCTTCGGATAGTGTCGTTCCACAGGAACGCATCATCGGCAATCATTGTTGTTCCCTCTTTGACCGAACAGTCTTCCGACATCGAGTCAACAGAAGCTATAAGATAGTTTTCCAGATAGAAAACACCGTTATCCCAATTTGTTAAATCGTTATATGCGCCGGTATTATGAAAGGCTTGGAACCCGAAAAACTTTATATTGTCGTGGAGTTTAATATCCGTAAGCCGCTTACAGCCAATGAACGCAGAACCGCCGATACTTGTCAGATTGTCGGGAATTGTTATGCTTGTAAGCTTGGTGCAATATTCAAAAGCAGAAAATTCAATGGCTGTTACGCTTTCGGGAATGGATACGCTTGTCAGGCCGGTGCAATAAGAAAAGGCACGCTGACTGATTGTTGTCAGAGACTCGGGAATGGTTATGCTTGTTAAAGATGAACAATAAGCGAACGCAGAATCGCCGACACTCGTAACGCTGCCGGGGATTATTAAATCTGAAATCTTAGAACATTCGTAGAAGGCTCTGACACCGATGCTTGTGACACCGTCGGGAATTGTTATGTTCCTCAGATTGTAACAATCACAGAACGCAAAATCGCCGATGCTTGTAACGCTGTCGGGGATTGTTATGTTTGTGAGAATGTCACAACCGTAAAATACATATGAGCCGATAACGGTTACGCCGTCGGGAATTACGATATCGTCAATATATGTGCATTCATAAAATGCATAATCACCGATGCATGCAACGCTTTCAGGCATTGAAAATTCTTGGAGATTGTTACAATTATAGAATGCATATTCGCCGATGTTTGTTATGCTGTCTGGGGTTGTTACGCTGTAAAGAGAGGTACATCCGTAAAACGCAGAATCGCTGATGCTCACCGTACCGTCGGGAATTGTTACCTCGAAAAGCTCGGTGCATTCTGAAAAAGCAGAACCGCCAATGGTTTTTGTGCCTTCCTTAATCGAATAAGCTTCCGATAAGGTTGTTTCGGCTTTTATGAGGTGGTTGCCGATGTATAAAACACCGTTTTCCCAATTTGCCGTATCGTCATATATTGCCGTACTTAAGAAAGCATCCTTTCCTATGCTTGTTACACCGTCGGAGATTGTTATGCTTTCAAGCGGGTTGCACCCATAGAACGCCTCATCACCGATACTTGTTACTCCGTCGGAGATTGTTACGCTTGTGAGATTGTAGCAATTATAAAACGCCTGATAACCGATGCTTGTAACTGTGCCCGGAATTGTTATGCTTGTAATAGTGTTACAATTCTTAAAGGCTTCATCGCCGATGCTTGTTATGCATTCAGGAATCGTTATGCTCTCAACTCTGCAACAGGATTCAAACACAGAAACACCTATGCTTGTTATTCCTTTGCCGATTGTAAGACTTGTAGCTTTGGAGCATCCTTTGAATGCCGCTTCACCGATTTCTGTCACACTGTCGGGAATATTTATGCTTGCAAGCTTGGTGCATTCATAGAATGCTTTTTCTCCGATGCTTGTTACACCGTCGGGAATTGCTGCGCTTGTGAGAGCACTGCAACCGTAAAACGCAGACTCACCTATGCTTGTTACTCCGCTCGGTATTATTACGCTTGTGAGTGTTGAACACTTTCGGAACGCACTCTTTCCGATGCTTGTTACACCGTCAGGAATTTCATAGCTTGTTCTTGTGTTTGCGATGGGGTACTGTATTAATTCTGTTTTATCCTTATTGAACAAAACGCCGTATTCATCGCTTGAGTATGCAGTGTTATCCGGTTCAACAGTTATGCCTGTGAGACTTATGCAGGAACTGAACACCGATTCACCAATGCTCGTAACACTGTCGGGAATTGTTACACTTATAAGCCCATCACAGGAATTAAACGCAGATTTACCAATGGTTGTAACGCCGTCAGGGATTGTTATTTCAGTAAGTCCGTCGCAAGAAGAAAAAGCGGAATCGCCGATGGACGTTATATTGCTGCCGAGTGTTACCTCGGAAAGAGAGGTACACACGGAGAAGGTGGAATTAAGTATTTTTGTTACGCCGTTGCCGATTGTTACGCTTTCGAGAGCATCACAATGATAGAAAGCAGACCCGCCGATTTTTGTTACGTTATCGGGGATTGTTATGCTTGTGAGCTTCTGACAATAGTCAAAGGCTCGGGGACCTATGGTTTTTACACCGTTGCCGATTGTGGCACTTGTCATGCTGTTACAGTGAAAGAATGCCCCTTCCTCTATATCGGTTACGCTGTCCGGAATTACTATGCCTGAAAGCTTGCTGCAATAATAAAACGCATTTTCGCCGATGGATTTTACGTTATTGCCGATTGTTACGTTTGTAAGAGCATAGCAGGAAAAGAATGTCTGGCTCTTGATTTCTGATATACCGTTACCGAGTGTTACGCTTGTGAGCGCACTGCATAAGGTGAATGCTCCGCTTCCGAGCGTTGTTACACTGTCAGGGATTGTTATGCTTGTAAGACCGTCGCATTCATAGAATGCAGAACCGCCTATGCTTGTAACACTGTCGGGGATTGTTATGCTTGTGAATGCAGGAGAATAAGAGAACGCAGAGCCGCCTATACTTTTTACGCCGTTGCCGATAGTGAAGCTTGTGCACTGGTCGCAATGATTGAACGCGGAATTGCCGATGCTTATTACACTGTCGGGAATTGTTACGCTTGTAAGCGCTTTGCAATAAGCAAAGGCACTGTTACCGATGTTTATAACACTGTCGGGAATTGTTACGCTTGTGAGCGAAGAGCAACGGTAGAACGCATAGTCACCGATTTTTGTTACGCTGTCGGGAATTTCATAGCTTGTCTTTGCGGAAGGAAATTTTATCAGCTCTGTTTTATCTTTGTTGAACAGAGCGCCGTATTCATCGCTTGAATATGTTGCGTTCGCAGGGTCAACCGTTATACCGGTAAGAGTGCCGTCATTCTCGAACGCTTTGTAGCCGATGCCCGAAACATCTTTACCGATTGTTATACTTGCAAGCTTCGTATAATAATTGTAGAATGCCCAATCGCCGATGCTTGTTACACCGTCACCGATTGTTACAGAAATTATTCTTGTACGGTTACTGTACCACGGTACGGATGAATAGCTTAACCACTCTGTCATATCGCCCGTGCCGCTGATGACAAGTTCACCTGTTTCACTGTCAAGTGTCCATGTCAGATTGTCGCCGCAGGTGCCGTTATATGCCGCAGCTTCGGCTTTGGTTGCAAATAACTCTCCGAAGCCGGGCAGGTCAAACCCGACAAAACCTGCAAGCGGCGCAGAGCCCGACACCATAACCGCAACAAGTAAAACTGCCAGAATGCGTTTGATTTGTTTTCTCATTTTTAAAACCTCCATAAACATCATCACATATAAGACGAATTATTTTAGTGTGTGGTCTATAAAAAAATAAATTTTTATTATATAGTGTCAAACTCTGAAAAAAGGTTGGAAAATTTTTAACCGATAAAGTAATATTAAAACATAAATGCAGATATTTCAATTATTTCCGTCAATTTTATTTATAAAAATTTACCTCGCAAAGCAAAGGCATGGTTCATCGGCCCCGAGCCTTTGCCCAAATCAAGCATCGCGGATAGTGCACCCGAAATATAATCCTTTGATTTTTTTATGCTTTCATCAAGTGTAAAACCCTTGGCAAGATTTGATGCAATCGCAGAAGAAAGGGTACAGCCCGTGCCGTGGGTGTTGGGATTACTTATTCTTTTTCCCTCAAACCATCTGAATCCGCTGTCTGAATACAGAAGGTCGTTTGCATCGTTGATACTGTGACCGCCTTTGAGAAGAACCGAACAACCGTATGTGTCACCAATTGTTTTGGCAACGGCATACATATCGTCTTTGTTTTTTACGGACATACCTGACAAAACCTCTGCCTCGGGGATGTTTGGCGTAACAAGGGCAGCAATAGGCAGAAGCTCACTTTTAAGCGTTGATAATGCATCGGTTTTCATCAGCTCCGAGCCGCTTGTTGCAACCATAACGGGGTCGACAACAATGTTTTTTGCTTTGTAATATTTCAGCCTTTCGGCAATAACCCAAATCAGCTCCGATGAAGAAACCATGCCGATTTTCACCGCATCCGGATAAATGTCTTCAAAAACCGCATCAAGCTGTTGTTTCAGAAATTCGGGCGTTGATTCCTGAATTGCTGTAACGCCCAGAGTGTTTTGCGCCGTTAATGCGGTAACTGCACTCATCGCATAAACGCCGTTCATTGTCATCGTTTTAATATCTGCCTGAATTCCTGCACCGCCACAGCTGTCACTTCCGGCAATTGAAAGTGCGGTTTTCATCGGTGCGATAAATTTCCAGAAGCCTTGCATATCCGTATAATCTGTTATGTAAAAATCACAAAGAGATTTTACTTCAGCATAATTTTCTTCTGATTTATCGTAAACAGCAACTACTTTGAAACCATCTTTCTTTGCCGTTCTTATTGCGTAAATCGCATCCTCAAAAACGGGAGTTTCTTCTTTCGGAGTGCCGAGATGCTTCAATGCTTCACGGTAAATATCGGGTTCATCTTTACTGTGACCGACAGAAGTGCATGTGAAGATTTCGGAGAAATATTCGCTTATATTACAACGTTCAAGTGCCGCTTCAACAAGATATCTGTCCGTTGCAGTTGCAATGCACATTTTAACTCCGCTTTGACGCAAGGCTTCAAGGAATTCGGCAACACCATCTTTGAGAGGCACTTCATATCTGTAATATTTCTCAACCATTGCGTTCACTCCGTCCATAAGCTCTTCAACGGAAAGCGTAACGCCGTATTCGCTTTTGTAATAACAAGCTGCATTGTAAAGACTCATTGTTTTGAAGGTTTCATTCAGATTTTCTTTCGGTTCATATCCGATTGAGCAAAGATAAATTTCACCTATCGTGTCCCAGATAAACATCGAGTCAAAAAGCGTACCGTCAAGGTCAAAAATTGCGCCTTTAATCATTTTCGGATCAACTCCTTGGCTTTTGATAATAAGATTTCTGTTTCCGCCTTGGGGTCAACCGATTTCATTATTGCCGAAACAACGCAGATTCCCGCAATATCGATTCCCTTCAAAATATCAACATTATCTTTGTTAAGTCCGCCTATGGCATTGACGGGAATGGGAACAGCTTTGGTTATTGCATCAAGGGTTTCGGTTGAGGTGAGAACGGTTTTGACCTTTGTTGTGGTGGGATAAACCGCACCGACTCCGAGATAATCGGCACCTTTTTCATATGCCTCAAGTGCCTGCGGTACTGTTTTTGTTGTTGCACCGATGATTTTGTTTTCACCCATAAGTCTTCTCGCAACATCAACGGGCATATCGCTCTGACCGACGTGAACGCCTTCTGCATCAACGGCAAGGGCAACATCAACACGGTCATCAATGATAAGCGGAACATTATAATGCTGTGTCAGATTATGCACCTTTTCGGCAAGTTCAATGTATTCGCGGGTAGATTTTTCTTTTTCACGTAGCTGCAGGAATGTTGCACCGCCTTTGAGTGCTTCTTCGACACGATAAAGAAACTCAGTTTCATCAAAACCTGTTGAATCTGTTATAAAATATAAAGTTGTATCAAGTTTTTTCATAAATTCTCCTACACATAAAGATAATCATTCAGAACAGGCTGCAAGCCTTCTTCCGCAATGTCACTATACATCTTATCAAGGCTGCGGTTATCATCAATTTCAAACTGCTCATCGCCCTGAACTTCGTCTGACTCTTTGCCGCTGTATTTGCTTTCGTGGTCGCCGATTCCCGTTGATACGCCTGCGGAAACCTTTGTTGCGGCAATTTTAACAATACCGTTTCTGAATTCCGCACTTTCACGGGATGATACGGTAACACCCACAAACGGCAGGAAAATGCGGTAAGCGCAGATAATCTGACAAAGCTGCTTTTCGTGAACATCCAACGGATTGATTTTATCGTTGTTGATAATGGGTCTGAGTCTTGGGCAGGAAAGCGACATTTCAGCGTGAGGATATTTTCTCTGCAGATAGTAAACGTGCAACGCACTTGCGAGGGCATCCTTGCGGAAATCCGAAAGTCCGAGAAGAGCAGAAAACGCAACGCCTCTCATTCCGCCCATAAGTGCTCTTTCCTGTGCATCAAAGCGATATGGATAAATACGCTTATGACCGAGCAGATGAAGCTGCTCATATTTATCCGCATCATATGTTTCCTGAAAAACGGTTACATAATCTGCACCGCATTCGTGAAGATAACGGTATTCATCAGTATTGACGGGATAAATCTCAAGCCCGACCATGCGGAAATATTTTCTTGCAAGCTTACATGCTTCGCCTATATATTTCACATCGCTGCGGCTTCGGCTTTCACCTGTAAGAATGAGAATTTCTTCCATACCGCTGTCGGCAATAACCTTCATTTCCTTTTCAATCTGCTCCATAGTCAGCTTCATGCGGTTGATATGGTTATAGCAATTGAAGCCGCAGTAAACGCAGTAGTTTTCACAATAGTTTGCTATATAAAGCGGAGTAAAAAGATAAACCGTGTTGCCGAAGTGCTTGCTTGTTTCGAGCCTTGCTTTCTGTGCCATCTGCTCAAGAAACGGCTCTGCAGCAGGCGAAAGCAACGCTTTAAAATCCTCAACAGAGCAGGTTTCATGCTCCAATGCGGCTTTAACGTCCTTGGCGGTGTATTTTGAATAATCAAATGCATTCATCTGCTCAATTACATTCTTACAAACATCGGAGTCAATTTTCTCCATTCCGGGCAGATATTCCATGTGATTTTTGCGTGATGACGGGTCGGTTTCAAGCCTGTGTTTTCTCTCAAGTGCTTCTGGCGAAAGATGCTCCGAATCCACAAAAAAATGATTTTCCATTTTATCACTCCTTAATCACGAAGAAAGCCCGTCAGCGGGTCGGATGCCGATGCACCTCTCGTAAGAACTCTGCCCAAGCCTGCAAGATACGCTTTTCTGCCTGCTTCAATGGCATTTTTAAAAGCCGATGCCATCAACGGAAGATTTCCTGCGGTTGCAAGTGCTGTGTTAGCCATAATGGCCGCCGCACCCATTTCCATTGCCTTGCAAGCCTGCGACGGTCTGCCGATACCTGCATCAACGATAATCGGCAGGTCAATTTCATCAATAAGAATCTGAATGAATTCTTTTGTCGCAAGTCCCTTGTTTGAACCGATAGGTGAAGCAAGTGGCATGACGCTTGCCGCACCTGCGTTAACAAGGTCACGGGCAACGTTCAGGTCGGGGTACATATACGGCATAACAACAAAGCCTTCATTTGCAAGAATTTCGGTTGCTTTTATTGTTTCCTGATTATCGGGCAGCAGATATTTTGAATCACGCATTATTTCAACTTTAACAAAATTACTGCAGCCGAGTTCACGGGCGAGCCTTGCAATTCTTACAGCCTCTTCTGCGTTTCTTGCACCGCTTGTGTTTGGCAGAAGCGTTACTCCTTCGGGGATAAAATCAAGAATGTTTTCTTGCTCTTTTGTGTTTGCACGGCGAACGGCAAGAGTGATAATTTCCGCTCCTGCATCCCTGACTGCCGACTCAATAAGATTAAGTGAATATTTCCCCGAGCCGAGAATAAAACGGGAGTTGAATTCGCGACCGCCGATTATGAGTTTATCATTATTCATTTTGTTGTCCTTCTTTCTTTATTTATGTTTCAAGTTTACCTGCAAGAATACGCAGAACGGTATGTGCCTGATGTGCCGCACAAAGCATGACTCTTGAAGCGACAAGCCCCATTCCGTCGTTCACGTCGCTGATTTCATCGCCGCATAAATAAAATTTATTTGTTATTTTTCGGGTTCTGATTATATTTGCACTTCCCATTCCTGCCATAAGAAGCGGAGATTGGATTTGTTCGGGAAGAACCGTGATGAGCGACTTGCCCGTAAATGTGGGAACAAGAGAAACGGTCTTTTTGTTATTCTTTCGCTGAACAAATCCCGTAGCAATGAGTTTTTCAATCATTGCAGCTCTTGTTGCGGGAGTTCCGAGACCTTTTCTTTCAGCATCTTCGGGAGTTTCTTTTGCTCCTGCGTTTTCCATAGCTGAAAGCAAAGTATCTTCGGTGTAATTCGGCTTGGATTTTGTGAAGTTCTCTTTCAAATCAATATTGTTGATTTCAAAAACGTCACCTTCCTCAATGTCAAACTGCATTTCGGGTTCTTCGGAATCTTCGCTTTCTTCTTCAATAAAAGTTTTCCATCCGTAGCTTTCGACATTACGGTAAGTAAAGGTGAATTCCGTATCTCCGCAACGGATAAATGCTTTTTCGAGGAAATAGTAGAAGGGTTCGGAAACTGCACACAAAAGCCTTGTTGCAATCATTGTGAGAATGTTAATCTCACCTGCATCAAGTGAAGCAAGGTCAAG
>JAFQRF010000029.1 GCA_017410195.1 Clostridia bacterium
GTGCCGTTAGCTTCGATCATAGCCTTGAATTTCTCCATGAGAGGCTGAACAGCTTCTTCGCCGTTGGCAACTGAAAAAACCATCATTGTCTCATAGCTGATGTTTGCTGACATTCTTAAAGCACCTCCTTCTGGTCTTTGGTCACGGTGCATCCGTGACAAGGATAAAATTCGATTAATCCTGCTGCTTTTCGCAGCGGTTTATAATTTTAACAGAAGAATAATTAATTGTCAAGAGTAATTTTTCGGGTATTGCGAAAAAAATCAGAAAAGTATATAATATATGAAGAACGAGGTGAAAAGAATGAACGAAAGACTGCCTTATCTTCGAAAAAAATCAATGAGCCTGCCGCTTACGCCCGGCGTTTATCTTATGAAAAATAAGAAAGGCGAAATCATCTATGTCGGCAAGGCGAAGGCACTCAAAAACCGTGTCAGCTCTTATTTCGGCTCGCAGAACGGAATGTGGATAAAGGTACGCAGAATGGTTGAAAACGTTGAGGATTTCGACTATATACTTTGTGACAGCGAATTCGAGGCTCTTATTCTCGAATGCTCACTTATAAAGCAGCACAGCCCGAAATATAACATCCTTCTCAAGGATGACAAGGGCTATCACTATATAAAAATCACAAAAAACGGCTGGAAGAATTTTTCGGCGGTCAAGCAAAGGCTTGATGACGGTGCTGAATATATCGGACCTTACACGAATTCTTACGGTATTACGAATGCAATCGATACGGCAAAAAAGATTTTTCTTCTGCCGCAATGCTCAAAGGTTTTTCCGAGGGATTTCAAAAAAAGCCGACCCTGTCTTAATCATTTCATCGGTCAGTGTGCGGCTCCGTGTGCGGGCAAAATGACCGAAGCGGAGCATTCCGAAGCAGTTGACAGAGCGATAGATTTCATCATAAACGGCTCGGGCAAAGCGATTGATGATTTGACTGCAAAAATGCTTGAAGCATCCGAAAATTTAGAATTTGAAAAGGCAGCAAAAATCAGGGATAAAATCAATGCAATCAAAAAAGTTACCGAAAAGCAGAAGGTTGTTGCGGCATCGGTTGAGGAGCAGGATGTTTTTGCTGTTGTATGCGCAGATGCCAAGGCTTGCCTTTCGGTTATTCGTTTTAAAGATGCACGTCTTTATGACACCGAGCATTTCATAATTGACCTGCCCGAAGATATGCCCGAAGCGCGTCACGAGCTGATAAGAAGCTATTATTCGATAAGAGATTTTGTTCCGAGAAGAATAGCGGTTGACGGTGAGGTTGCGGACAGCGAGGTGCTTTGTGAATGGCTTTCTTCGCTTGCAAAAAGGAAGGTTTCAATAGTTACTCCGCAGAGGGGTGAACAGCATTCACTTATGGAAATGTGCCGCTCAAATGCTGCGCAGAAGCTCGGAATTTATCTCGGCAAAACGGGAAAAGCAACCGCGGCGCTCGACGAACTCGGTACACTTTTAGGCCTCAAATCGCCGCCCGAATTTATTGAATCCTACGATATATCTCATACCGCCGGCAGCGAAAATGTTGCGGGTATGGTTGTGTTTAAAGGCGGAGTGCCCTACAAAAAATCCTACCGCCGATTTGCTATAAAAGGCTTTTCGGGTCAGGACGACTATGCATCGATGGCAGAGGTCATCGAGCGCAGAATATTGCGTTATTTTGAAGAAAAAGACAGCGGCGAAGGCTTCGGCAGACTGCCCGACCTCATTCTGCTTGACGGCGGCAGCGGTCAGGTGAATGCAGTAAAACCCGTGCTTGAAAAATATAATCTAACATTCCTCTTTTCGGAATGGTCAAGGATTCGCACCACCGCACAAGAGCAATTGCACTCTCGGGCGATGAGCTTTCGCTGACTTCAAAGCGTGCGGCGTTTACTCTTGTTTCAACCATTCAGGAAGAGGTTCACCGCTATGCAATTGAATACCACCGAAGCAGACGGAAAAAATCGACCCTTTCATCAACGCTCACTTCAATTGAGGGCATAGGCGAAAGCAGGTGCAAGGCGCTTCTCAAGCATTTCAAAACGGTAAAAGCCGTTTCAGAAGCATCCGAAGAAGAACTTGCATCGGTTAAGGGCATGAATAAAAATGCGGCAAAAGCGGTTTTTGAGGCGTTTCACGGTAAAAATACAGACAGTAAGACTTGAATTTAGCAAAAAATTTACCATATATTTGTAATTTATCTTGACATTTAATCCTATTTAGTGCGATAATAGATTGATACATTATCTGCGGAGGTTTGTAAATGAGAGTAATAACAGGCAGCGCAAGAGGGATGACACTCAGAACTCTTGAAGGCGATAATGTAAGACCCACGACCGATAAGGTCAAAGAAGCAGTGTTCAGCGCAATTCAGTTTGAGATTGAGGGACGCAGAATTCTTGATTTGTTCGCAGGCTCGGGTCAGCTCGGAATCGAAGCCCTCAGCAGAGGAGCAAAAAGTGCGGTTTTCGTTGATGCGGATAAAAATGCAGTCAAAATCGTCAAAGAAAATCTCGCAAAAACAAAGCTTGATTCTCTTGCGACCGTTGCTCAGACGGATTCAATCGCATTTCTGACGATGACGGATAAGATTTTTGACATTGCATTTGTTGACCCGCCTTATGAAACAGGCTTGCTTCAGAAGGCGATGTCCAAAATCGATGAGCATATCGCAGAGGGCGGCGTTGTTATCTGCGAGCATCCTTTCAAGGAAGAGCTTGAAGATGAAATCGGCGGACTGAAAAAATACAGAGAATATAAATACAGCAAAACGGCCGTAACCGTTTATCGGAAGGACTGATTGAATGAAAACGGCTATCTGTCCCGGAAGCTTTGACCCCGTAACCATCGGTCATATTGATATTATTCACCGTGCGGCAAAGCTTTTTGATAAGGTTATTGTCTGCGTTATGATAAACCGCAGCAAGACCAACGGATATTTTACTGTTGAAGAGAGAGTCGAGCTGCTCAAACGCAGCCTGACGGATATCGAAAATGTTGAGGTCGAAATGCATTGCGGTCTGCTTGCGGAATACGCAAAAGAAAAAGGTGCGTGTGCCGTTGTAAAGGGCTTGCGTGCCGTTTCGGACTTCGAATACGAATTTCAGCAGGCACTTACCAATAAAAAGCTCAATCCCGAGCTTGAAACGGTGTTTTTGACCGCAAATGCGGAAAACATGTATCTCTCTTCAAGCGTAGTTAAGCAGGTTTGCGAGTTCGGCGGAGATATAAGCGAGTTTATCCCTGCCGAGGTATGTGAAGATATAATCAGACGAATTAAAGAAAGGAACGGTTTTTCGAAATGAATATTGAGAATTTACTTGACCAGATTGAAGATATACTTGAGGCAGGTACAAAAGTACCGCTTTCAAGCAAAATCGGCGTTGATGCCGCCGCTATCAGAACAGCTATCGAGGATATAAGACTCAATCTTCCCAACGAAATCACCCAGGCAAGAGCTATCGTTGCGGACAGAAATAACATCCTCATCAAGGCTAAGGACGAGGCTGTCAACGCAGTAACCGGTGCGCAGGAAAAGTCCAGAGCTCTTATTTCCACAGCGGAAGATAAGGTAAGAGCGCTTGTTCTTAAAACAGAGGACTATTCAAAGAATAAGGTTGCCGAAGCGGAAGCACAGGCAAAGCAGATTGTCAATGCTGCAAATGAGGACGCAAAAATCATCCGTGCGAACGCTCAGCTTGAAGCAGCCGCAATGGTTGACAGCAGCGAAATCGTAATCCAGTCGAAGGCAACTGCAGAAGCCATAACTGCAACCGCTCAGGAAGAAGCCGCTTCAACAATTGCAGGCGCAAAAGCTCAGGCAGAAAATATTGTTTCCGCCGCAACAGAGCAAGCTGAAAGAACAATTGAGGATGCAAGACGCCGCTCCGACGAAGCGATTGATAAGGCTAACAAGTGGTCGGCCGAAATCAGAATTGCAGCAGGTGACTTTATTGAAGACATAATGAAGACCGCAGACGATGCAATCGCAAACAGCCTTGCGGAAATTCAGACTGCAAGAAGCAACATCAGAAACGTAACCGGCAAAATTGAAGTACCTGCAGAAGCTCCGGCAATTTCAGAATAACAAAAAAGCCCTCTGTCAGCCGGCAGAGGGTTAAATTCAGTTATCTTCGTTTTTTTCGGATGCCTTGGTATCCTCCGATGCAATTCGATGTGCATATCCGAGGATATCGTTCTTGCGGATGCTTTTTCTGAAAAGTGCAAGCAGCTTCATCTCATCTCGGGTCAGGCGTGAGCCGTCGCTGTTTTCGGGTGATGATGCTTTTGCAAAGGGTTTTACGCTTTTTCCCTTGACAGCTTCTTCGCTGTAATCACCAAGCAAATCGTCAACGGAAATTCCGTAAAGGGCGGAAAGCTGAATGATAATATCAAGCTCAGGCTTTCTGGATGATTCGTATTTGGCATAAGTGGAACGGTCAAGCCCGAGATAATCGGCAATGCGTTGCTGAGTATAGCCATTCTCTTTTCGGTGCTTACGAAGAATCATGCCCAAAGGTTCGCGGTTGGTATCAAAGTAATCGCTCATCATGTCACCCCTTTTTATGTAATATTGCATATTATACAACACATTTAAGCTGATTTTCAGCAAACGTTCCAAATAGTCACGTTTTTTTGAGAGATAAAGGAGTAATCTTTATGAAAAGCACGGTGTTTGAAAAAACAAAGTATTTTATTATTGATATGGACGGCACATTTTACCTTGACGGTAATATTATTGACGGTTCCAAGGAATTTATAGAGAAGGTAAGAGAAAGCGGAAGAGATTTTTATTTCTTTACCAACAATTCGTCGAATAACGTTGAGGTCTGCAGAGCAAAGCTCGAAAAAATGGGCTTCCCCGTTGACGAAAAGAGAGTTATCATTTCTTCTCATGTTGCGGCAGACTATCTCAACAGAAATTATGCAGGCAAAAAGGTATTCCTTCTCGGCAACGAAAGACTGACGGGCGATTTCAGAGCTGCGGGAATCAATCTTGTTGATTCCGACCCCGATATTGTTGTTCTCGGCTTCGACACAACTCTCACCTATCAGAAAATGTGGGATGCGGTTAAATATATTGATAAGGGTGCGATTTATCTTGCAACTCATCCCGACCTCAATTGCCCGACGGCAGACGGCTATATGCCCGATACGGGTTCCATGATTGAGCTTTTTGCCGCTTCAACGGGCAAAAGACCCACGGTTCTCGGCAAGCCCATGACCGCAACGGTCGATTACATCACCGAAATGCTCGGCTGCGAGCGTGAGGAGCTTGCGTTTGTCGGCGACAGACTTGCAACGGATATCGCAATCGGAATGAATCACGGAATCCCCTGCGCTCTTGTTTACAGCGGAGTCACTACTCCCGAGGAATATGCAAATTCGGATATAAAAGCAAGCGTTGCCGTTGAAAATCTCAAAGCGCTTGCGGAGTATCTTTAATATAAATAAAATGTCAGTTCGAAACCTTCCTGACAGATGCCTGCTCGGCATCAAACAAAACTAAAGGCGCTGCAAGGCAGCAAAAGGAGCGTTAAAAATGAATAACAAAAAAATTATCCACCTTGTTTACGGCGCAATAATTGCGGCAGGTTATGCCGCCGCAACTTATGTGAGCGCACTTCTCGGAATCGCCTACGGACCGATTCAGTTTCGCTTTTCCGAAGCGTTGACGGTTCTTTCGGTGTTCACCCCTGCTGCGATACCGGGGCTGACAATCGGCTGTATCCTCGGCAATCTTTCAAGTCCGTTCGGTGTATGGGACATTGCCTTCGGTTCGCTTGCAACACTTCTTGCTGCGGTTACCGCACGAATGCTGAGAAACATCACATTCAAAGGCTTACCTCTGCTTTCGATTGTTATGCCTGTGATATTTAATGCATTGATAGTCGGTGCGGAGATAACAATTCTTATGCCGACAGGCGAAGCAAATTTTGCGGCATTTGCCGTTGCTGCACTCGAGGTTGGCGCGGGTGAGCTTGCGGTTTGCCTTGCAGGCGGAATTCCGCTTTATTATGCATTGAAAAAAACAAGGATTTTTAAATAAAGGTATTGTACGCAGGAACCACATTTACTAAAGTATACGGAGGTTAAGCAATGATAGTTAAAAATATTTTCGGTACAACCGCAGACGGCAGAGCGGTCGATTGCTACACACTCAAAAACGCATCGGGAATGGCTGTTGACATCATCACCTACGGCGCAACAATCAACAGCATCTATGCTGAAGATAAAAACGGCGTTTTCGCCGATGTTCTTGTCGGATTTGACGGCATTGACGGCCACGAAAACCACTCCGACTATGAAGGAATGACCGTTGGCAGATATGCAAACCGCATTGCAGACGGCAATTTCAGCATCGATGGCGTTGAATATGAAGTTGAGAAGAACGAAAAGGGCATCACCTGCCTTCACGGTGGCGCAGAACTTTCAACTGCAGTATGGAAAGCGATTATCATTGACGATAATTCGCTTGAAATGAGCTACACAAGCCCCGACGGCGCAATGGGCTTCCCGGGCAAGGTTGATTTCAAGGTGACCTTCACTCTCCATGAGGATAATGCACTGAAAATTGAGTATTACGCAGTCAGCGATAAAAAGACTGTTATCAACATGACAAATCATGCATATTTCAATCTCGCCGGCAAGGGTGACGTTCTCGGTCACGAGCTTATGATTAACGCAGATGCGTATACACCGATTGACGAAAACAGCATTCCTACGGGTGAAATCAGACCTGTTGAAGGAACACCGTTTGATTTCAGAACCTCAAAAACAATCGGCAGGGATATCGGCGCAGAGGATGAACAAATCAAAATCGGCAGAGGCTATGACCACAACTTCTGTCTTAACGAAGGTGACGGACCTGCGGCGGTTGCTTATGACCCCGAAAGCGGCAGAATGCTCGAAGTATTCACCGACCTCTGCGGCGTTCAGCTTTACACGGGCAATTTCCTTGACGGAACAATAATCGGTAAAGAGGGAAAGCCCCTCGTTCAGCATGCAGGCTTCTGCCTTGAAACGCAGTATTACCCCAACACACCCAATATGCCCGACTTCCCGCAGTGTACCTTTGATGCAGGTGAAAAGTTCAAGTCCTGCACCGTGTTCAAATTTTCTGTTAGATAATTAATTGTTTGTTCATTATTGCGGCTTAAATGTAACAAATTATTATTCACAAATTCATAAATTTGTTAAAAAGCAGAGTATAATTAGTATTGTAGACAAAAATTATCAGGAGGGGGATATTATCATGGCAGCAGAAAGAATTCTTGTTGTTGATGACGATACTAACATTTGCGAGCTTCTCAGACTCTATCTTGAAAAAGAGGGTTATGAGGTTGCTATCGCAAACAACGGCGCAGATGCCGTTAAAGCTTTTCAGGAAATTTCACCGAGCCTTATGCTTCTTGACATCATGCTTCCCGTTCTTGACGGCTGGCAGGTGTGCCGAGAGGTCAGAAAGTTCTCGGACAAGCCCATCATCATGCTCACCGCAAAGGGAGAAACCTTCGATAAGGTTCTCGGCTTTGAACTCGGTGCAGACGACTACGTTGTAAAGCCCTTTGATGCAAAAGAGGTTATGGCGAGGGTCAAGGCGGTTCTCCGCAGAAGCGGTTCGGCACCTCAGGCGGATATCAAGGAAGTGCGCTACGACAAGCTTTCGATTAACCTCACCAACTACGAACTCAGAGTTGACAACAAAAAGGTTGACACTCCGCCCAAAGAGCTTGAGCTTATCTATCACCTTGCAAGCAATCCCAACAGAGTTTTCACAAGAGATCAGCTTCTTGACGAGGTTTGGGGCTTCGATTATTACGGCGATTCAAGAACCGTTGACGTTCATGTCAAGCGTCTGCGCGAAAAGCTTGAAGGCGTTTCGGAAAAATGGGAGCTTAAAACTGTTTGGAGCGTTGGTTATAAGTTCGAAACCAAGGATTAATGGAGTGTATTAAGGTGGCAAAGAGAAGAAGCTCCGGTCTTTTCCGGAAGTATTTCCTTGTTACAATTTCAATCATTCTCGCAAGCTTCGTCTTTATAGGCGGAGCTCTCTTGCTTTTGGTATCAAAGCTGTGGATGGATGAAAAAAACGCTCTGCTTGTTGAAAACTGTGTCAGCGTCGCTCAGAATACGAGCGATGTTCTTGAATCGGATTATCTTGTCAACAGCGGCAGAGGCTCGGTTATCGTTATCTGCAACACGCTTTTGCAGATATCAAATGCTATCGAAGCGGATGTTTTTATTACCGACCTCGACGGCGACGTTGTATATTGCAAGGAAATACTGCAGTCAAATATGGCACTTTATACGGGTAACTGCATGGTGCATAATCAGTACAAAGTCCCGAAAAATATAATGGAAACCGCAGTTAACGGAATGTACCGTGCAACGGGTGACCTCGGCGGCTCGCTGAGCGATATACATTTCATAGTCAGCTCTCCCGTTGTTGTTGAGGGGCAGACCGTTGCGGTTGTTTTCACAACTCAGCCGATTGTTGACGGCCTTGCTCCCTATATCTACGGTATATTCAGAATGTTCTTTTTTGCGGTGCTTTTTGCACTTGCGATGACATTTATTATTGTATATCTTGTTTCTTACAGTCTGACAAGACCTCTGCGTGAAATGTCCGCTGCCGCAAAGCAGTACGCGACGGGTGATTTCTCAAAGAGAATTGCAATTAAACGCTCGAAGGTACGTATTTTCGGGCAGGATGAAACAGACGAGCTTGTTCAGGCATTCAACAGCATGGCTCAGGCGCTTGCAACACTCGAATCTTCAAGAAGAAGCTTTGTTGCCAATGTTTCGCACGAGCTTAAGACTCCGATGACCACTATCGGCGGCTTTATCGACGGCATTCTTGACGGAACAATCGAAAAAGAAAAAGAGATGCAGTATCTCAAGGTTGTTTCGGATGAAGTCAAGCGTCTTTCAAGGCTTGTTACGGGAATGCTCAACATGAGCAAATTCGAGGCGGGTGAGCTTGACCTCAAGCCCGTTAAGTTCGATATTTCGGAAATGCTTTTCCGCACGTTACTCAGCTTTGAGCAGGTTATCGATAAGAAGCATATCGAAATCCGCGGCCTTGAAAGCATGACGGCTAACAGCCTGACGGCGGATAAGGACATGATAAATCAGGTTGTATATAATCTTGTCGATAATGCTGTCAAATTCACTCCCGAGGGAGGATACATTGAGGTAAGCTCAAAAGCGGATGCCGAAAAGATTATTGTAAAAATACGCAACAGCGGAAAAGGTATACCGAGCGAAGAAATCGACAAAATATTTGAAAGATTCTATAAAATCGATAAATCACGCAGCTTTGATGTTAAGGGCGCCGGCATGGGTCTTTATCTTTGCAAAATGATTATTGAGCTTCACGGCGGTCAGATAACAGCAAGAAGTGAAATTGATGAATATACGGAATTCATCTTCCAGCTTCCGCTTCAATAATTTTGATTTTTATTAAATCCTTGTTCAAACTGCTGTAACAATAGACATTTAAAATAAGTGCATAAACTACATCGGAGGCAAAAAATGAACGAAGAATTTGAAAAAAACTTTAATAATGAAAACATCCCTGAACCCGAAGCCGATGCTTCGGCAGAAAATGAAGATGCGGTTGAGATTGTTCCCGAAGATGAACCTGCAGCAGAGATAACGAACGATGATGTTCCCAAGGTTGAGGCGGAGAAGGTTGAGGCAGAACCGGAAGCTTCACCTTCGGCATATGCTTCTCAGACACAGAGCGGCAATCAGACTTATTACGGCTACACTCAGGGCAGCAATCAGCAGTACGGCTCATATCAGCAGAACAACTCGCAGCCGAACTATTACGCTTATCCGCAAACTCAGCCCGTCAATTCTTCAAACAGTAAAAAAGAGAAAAAAGGGCTTAAGATATTTGTTTCCGCAATTGCGCTTATTCTTGTTTTTGCGCTCGGATTCGGCGCCGCTTCAATAAAGAAGCATTCGGATGATAACGGCGGAATCTCTGTTTCGGACGGGGAAAAGAAAAAGAATGACGGTCCCGCTCTTAATATCAACGAATCTCCCGTAACACCCACCAAGGTTTCGACCGGCGGAGTTCTTACTACAGCACAGATAGCCGCAAAGCTCAGACCGAGCAACGTCGGCATAGTTGTTTACACAAGAAATTCCAACTCGTCGGCGGGTGAAGGCTCAGGAATTGTTATGGGTGAGGATTCTACAGGCACCTATACCTACATTATTACCTGCGCTCATGTTATCAGTGATGCGGGTGTCAGCGTCAGAGTTCAGACTGAGGACGGAACAACCTATGATGCCGAAATCGCAGGCTTTGACACAAGAACCGATATCGGCGTTCTTAAAGTTAAAGCAAAGGGACTTCCCGCTGCGGAATTCGGCGATTCAAGCGCACTTGTCGTCGGCGACCCCGTTTATGCAATCGGAAATCCCGGCGGTGTTGAGCTTTTCGGCTCATTCACAAGCGGCTATGTTTCATCAATCGACAGACCCGTTAACAGCGAAATCGGATATACAATGAAGAGTATTCAGCACAGCGCAGCCATCAGCCCCGGCAACTCGGGCGGTATGCTCGTCAATGCTTACGGTCAGGTTATCGGCATTAACTCTCAGAAAATCGCCGCAACCGATTATGAAGGCATCGGCTTTGCAATTCCCATCACATCGGCAAAAGAAATTATCGAAAACCTTATCAGCTACGGCTATGTTCCCGACAGACCCAAGCTCGGCATTACCTATTATCCCGTCAGTGCAAGCGCTCAGTACAGCATGATAGCTCAGATTAAGGGTCTTCCTGCAGGCACGCTTATTATCAATGAAATCAGCAGCGACGGCTCGCTTGCAAATACCGAAGCAAGGCAGTACGACATGATTATCGCAGTTGACGGCAAACCGCTCACAACTGCAGATGTTCTTCTTGAAAGAATTGATAACGGCAAGGTCGGCGACAAAATGACCCTCACGCTTTGCAGAGTCAACAGCAACTATTCAATTGATGAATTTGAAGTTGAGGTCACTCTTGTTGAGGATAAGGGCGGCTCAGAGCCGATAACAACAACCCAGGCATATTATATTGACCCGTTTGAATATTTCAATCAGTTCGGATTTTGATAAACAAACAAGGCAGTTCATTTCTGAACTGCCTTGTTTTTAAGTGTAACTATTAGTTTGCAGATATAAAATTTGATGTTATTTTCAACATCATAATAAGCGCGATTATCATGGGAATGGTAAAAATAAGCGCTTTCATTTTCTGACTTTCGCTGAGTGCCGTAAATGACGGCATAAGCTTTCTCTGCTTTTTTATTATTACAAATGCAACGGAACCGATAACAGAAACAGCATAGAGGGCTATTGTAAGGATAATATATATTGTATTAAATTCTTCAACGCCAACAATATCCTCCGCAAGGAATTCAATAATAACCGAATAAAGATTATTGACGAAATGGATGAGAACACCTGTCCATATGCTGTTGGTGATGCATACGGCATAACCGATTCCTACACCTGCAATCATGGCAAAAGGAGCTTGAATGAGGTTACCGTGCATGACTGCAAAAATAAGGGCAGAGGCGAGGATTGCGAAACGGTCGCCGTATTTTCTCAGCGGCTGAAGTATAACGCCTCTGACGGCAAATTCTTCAACCAGCGCAGGAACAACCGCAATTGAAACAGTATAAATTATTCTGCCTGCGAAATCCGATGGCGGAGAATAATCCGGTGCAGAGAGTGATATTCCGAGCGCATCCATGAAATTGACAAAAACGCTCGTTGCGTAATTGCCTGCAAGGCAGACGAAAAATCCGAGAGCAGTTGCAGAAAGCATGAGCGGAATGCTTACGGGTCGGCTGAAATCGACAACAGGTGTGCCTTTGCCTTTGTTGATGTAATATCCCGCCGCTGCAAACGGAACAAGAATTCCGAAAACAGAAAGAAAAATCGAAACAACGCTTTGCATCGTCAGATCTTTTTCATATATTTCACCGAGAGGTGAAAGATAAACAAGGATTGACAGAATGTTCTGAATCAGAACATAAGCAATAATGCTCAGACCCGCCGCTATGCCGATTTGCTTTATGGACTCTTTTTCGTTTTCACGGCGGATATATAACGAGTTTTCGGGATCATAGAAATTATACAAATTATCACCGTCTTTATTATTTTTTTGCATTTCAACCAAAATTTTTAATTATTATACCTCAAATTTCTATCTCTTACAAGCATTTAAATTTAATCAACTGATAAAAATTTGTTGTATTATTTTAAATTTTAGTGTAAAATATAAAGAAACATTTTTCTTTTGGTTATTATAGGAGGATTATATATATGGCAATTACCAAAAAACAGCTCGAAGAAATGATTTCGTCAAAGCTTTCTCATTTCTTCGGCGTCACTCCCAACGATGCGAGTGACGACCAGTTCTACAGAGCTCTTTCCATGATTGTAAGAGATATGGTCAGAGATTCAAGAAGAGAATTTGATAAGGTGTCACTCGAAAAGGGACAGAAGAAGGTTTATTACCTTTGCATGGAGTTCCTTATGGGCAGAACCCTTAAGAACACACTCTATAATCTTAATCTTACGTCAACTGCGGAAAAGGCTCTTGCGAGCTTCGGCGTAAATCTTGAGAAACTCTATGACTGCGAACCCGATGCAGGTCTGGGTAACGGCGGTCTCGGCAGACTTGCGGCATGCTATCTTGATGCTCTTGCAAATCAGGGCTACAGAGGTATGGGCTATTCAATTCTTTACGAATACGGTATCTTCAAGCAGAAGATAATTGACGGCTGGCAGACCGAGATGCCCGATTTCTGGCTTCCCGGCGGCGAAGTATGGCTTGTTCCCAGAGAGGATAAGACCGTTGAGGTCAAGTTTGAAGGCGAAGTTGTTGAAAGCTGGGAAGGACCCTTCCATCAGGTTGAGCTTGTCAACTGCAAAACCGTCAAAGCTGTTCCCTATGACATGATGGTTGCAGGCAAAGACGGTAAGGGTGCAGCAGTGCTCCGCCTTTGGTCGGCAAAGGTTGACGGACTTGATATGGCGATGTTCAATCAGGGCGACTACATGAGAGCCATGGAAGAAAAAGCTATGGCTGAGGTTATCAGCAAGGTGCTTTATCCCGCCGATAATCATCCCGAAGGAAAGAGCCTTCGTCTTCGTCAGCAGTATTTCCTTGTTTCGGCATCCGTTCAGGATATCGTTCAGAGACACCTGAGAGATTACGGCTCACTTGAAAATTTTGCAGAAAAAAACGCAATTCATATCAACGACACTCACCCCACAATGGCTATTCCCGAGCTTATGAGAATTATGCTTGATGAATGCGGCTACGGCTGGGACGATGCTTACAGAATTGTTGAAGAATGCTGTGCATACACTAACCACACCGTTATGGCAGAAGCTCTCGAATGCTGGGGCGAGGACCTCTTCAAGCGCCTTCTTCCGAGAATTTATCAGATTGTCAAGGAGATTGACAACCGCTTCAGAAAGAAAATCTGGGATGCAACAGGCGATGCCGGCAGGGTTGAAAGAATGGCTGTTATCTCAAACGGTGCAGTCAGAATGGCTAACCTCTGCGTTGCCGTATGCCACAAGGTCAACGGCGTTTCTGCTCTCCACAGTCAGATTCTCAAAGACACAATTTTCAACGAGTTCTATACTCTTGAACCCGATAAATTCACAAACGTTACCAACGGTATCGCTCACAGACGTTGGCTCTGCCAGGCAAACCCCGGTCTTACAAATATGCTGACCGGTCTTATCGGTAAGGATTTCGTTTATGATGCATCCAAACTCAGCAAGCTTTCAAAGTATGCCGACGATGCCGCTGTGCTCGAAGACCTTCGCAAGATTAAGCTTGAAAACAAAGAGAATTTCGCAGAAATCGTTAAGAGCAAGACAGGCATCAGCCTTGACCCGACTTCAATTTTTGATGTTCAGGTAAAGCGACTTCACGAGTACAAGCGCCAACACCTCAATGCTTTCCAGATTCTTGCAAAGTATCTTGAAATCAAAGCAAACCCCAACGGGAATTACACTCCGCACACCTATATTTTCGGCGCAAAGGCAGCTTCGGGCTACTTCATGGCAAAGAAAATTATCGAATTCATCTACGCACTTGCAGACCTTATCAACAATGACCCCGATGTGAAAGACCTTCTTAAGGTTGTTTACATGGAGGATTATAACGTAACCATGGCAGAGGCTCTTATGCCTGCGGCTGATATCAGCGAGCAAATTTCACTTGCTGGTACCGAAGCAAGCGGCACGGGCAACATGAAGCTTATGATTAACGGTGCAGTTACAATCGGTACGATGGACGGCGCAAATGTTGAAATTTATGATGCCGTAGGCCCCGAAAATATTCTTATTTTCGGCATGAGTACACCCGAGGTCAACGAGCTTAAGAGAAGCGGCTACAATCCGCAGAATTACTATAACAACAATGCCGAGCTTAACAACCTTATCAATTTCATCAATAAAGGAATTGGCGGCAAAATGTTCGGCGAAATCGGCGGTTCAATCACTCATCATGACCCCTATATGGTGCTTGCAGATTTTGCAGATTACAGAAACATTCAGAAGCAGGCAGAGGAAATCTGGGCCGATAAGGACAGATGGACAAAGATGTCGCTTATGAACATCGCCGGTGCAGGCGTTTTTGCAGCTGACCGCTCAATCAACGACTACGCAAGAGATATTTGGAATGTCGAAAAAATCGATCTCAGAAGCAAGAAAAAATAATTATATTTGATATCAAGGCGGTTTCAATATGAAACCGCCTTGATATCAGGAGCTTTTATGACCGACCGTGATTTTATGAACATTGCAATTGAACAGGCAAAAATTGCCGCTGACGGGCTTGAAGTTCCCGTCGGTGCAGTTATCGTACGTAACGGTGAGGTTGTTTCGGTCGGCAGAAACCGACGGGAATACGGCAAAAACGCTCTTGCCCATGCCGAAATCGAGGCAATTGACCTTGCGTGCAAAAAGCTCGGAGGCTGGCGGTTGTGGGAATGTGAGATGTATGTTACTCTCGAACCCTGCCCGATGTGTACGGGTGCGATAATCAATTCGAGAATCCGTCGCCTTGTTTACGGCGCATCGGATCTGAAAGCCGGCTCATGCGGCTCGGTTGTGAATCTCTTTGATCTCCCGTATAACCACAAGCCGGAGATAGTGTCCGGCTTCATGGCTGAGGAATGTTCCGCTATGCTTTCGGATTTTTTTGCGAATCTGAGAAAAAGGAAAAAGGTGAATTCCGATGAATATTGAAAAAATATTTTTCGCAATTGAAATAATCGGTACGATAGCATTTGCGATAACGGGTGTCATCACTGCACTTGAAAAGAAACTTGATATTTTCGGTGCGCTTGTTCTCGGAACGGTGACAGCAGTTGGCGGCGGTATTCTCCGTGACCTCATTCTCGGCTATACTCCACCCATGGCGTTCCGCAAATCGGTCTATGCCATAACTGCAGTTGTGACTTCGCTTGCGGTATTTTTTATTGCATATTTCTTTGGCAAAAGGATAAAAAAGCATTTCGATATCTATTCGCAGGTCATTAATATTTTTGACTCAATCGGACTTTCGGTTTTTGTTGTCGGAGGTGTCAACAGCGCAATTGAATGCGGCTTTGAGGAAAATATGTTCCTCTCAATTTTCGTTGCAACCTTAACGGGTGTCGGCGGCGGTATCATGCGTGACATAATGGCGGGCAGAGTACCGAAAATTCTGCGCAAAAGAGTTTATGCCCTTGCGGCGATAGTCGGTGCAATTATATATTATTTACTTATATATTACAGCGTTTGCTCCTCGACGGCGGCAATTGTTATCGGTGCAGGCTCGGTATTAATTATCAGAATCCTTGCAACGATATTTCACTGGAACCTGCCGACAGTTAAAGATTTAAGCGAATAACGGCAAACAGGCTGTCTGACGGGGATGAATAATCTTTTTTAATTCAAGTAATCATTTTAAAAAAACATTCAGCTTCCTTTCTCGACAGCCAAAACAATATAATCAGTAATTGCAGAACAGGTGAAAATTATGAAAGCTAAAATTACTCTCGCAAAAGAATTCAGAATAGGCGAAATTGATAAAAGAATCTATGGCTCATTCATTGAGCATCTCGGCAGAGCCGTCTACGGAGGCATCTACGAGCCGGGTCATCCCACGGCAGATGAAAACGGCTTCCGTCAGGATGTTATCGATCTTGTAAAAAAGCTCAATGTTCCCGTTGTGCGTTACCCCGGCGGCAACTTTGTTTCCGGCTACAACTGGGAAGATGGCGTAGGTCCGGTCGAAAACCGACCCAAACGCCTTGACCTCGCATGGGGTACAACCGAACCCAACACTTTCGGCACCAATGAATTCATGGAATGGTGCAAAAAAGCAAACACAGAGTGCATGATGGCTGTCAATCTCGGCACAAGAGGTGCTGACGAAGCAAGAAACCTTGTTGAATACTGCAACCATAAGAGCGGCTCATATTGGTCCGACCTCAGACGTTCACACGGAGTTGAAGAACCCCACAACATAAAGCTCTGGTGCCTCGGCAATGAAATGGACGGCGGCTGGCAGATGGGTGCAAAAACCGCCGTTGAATACGGCAGAGCAGCTCTTGAAGCATCCAAGCTTATGAAGTGGACAAGCCCCGGAATCGAAACCGTGCTTTGCGGCTCATCGAGCAGAAATTCAAAGACCTTTGCTACATGGGAATCCGAAAGCCTTGAAATTGCTTATGACAGCATCGACTATGTTTCGCTTCACCAGTATTACGGCAACCACGATGATGACGTTATGAGCTTTCTTGCAAGAAGCCTCGAGGTTGACGATTTCATCTATTCAATCATCTGCACCTGCGACTATGTAAAGGCAAAAAAACGTTCGAAGAAAACAATCAATCTTTCGTTTGACGAGTGGAATGTATGGTATCACTCCAACAATGCACCCTTTGAAAAGTGGAGCATGGCACCCGCACTTCTTGAGGATATCTATAATTTTGAGGACGCGCTCCTTGTCGGCTCGCTTCTGATAACTCTGCTCCGTCACTGCGACAGAGTCAAGATTGCCTGCCTTGCACAGCTTGTTAATGTTATCGCACCGATCTTTACCAAGACGGGCGGCGGTGTTTTTGAACAGACTACATATTTCCCCTTCATGCATCTTTCAAATTACGGCAGAGGCAGCGCACTTCTCCCTCTCGTTGACTGCCCGAAATATGACTGCAAGGCATTCACCGATGTTCCGTACATTGAAACAATCGCAACCTATGACGAAGAAAATGAGGAAATGGCGATTTTCTGCGTCAACAAGAGTCAGGACGAAAGCATTCTGCTTAACGTTAACCTTATGGATTTTGACGGATTCAAGCCTTGCGAATTCATCTCTATGGACGGTTACCATAAAAAGGACGAAAACTTCTTTGACAACGTAAAAGTAAAGCCCCATAACAATCCCGTGCCTGCCGTTGACGGCACAACGCTTGAAGTTGAACTCAAGCCCTTCAGCTGGAATGTTATAAGACTTAAAAAATGATATTAAGATATAACAAAAGAAACTGAAAAAATGACTTGCATCGGATTTTGTCCCTTGCAAGTCATTTTTTATTTGATGTTTTAAACAAAGGTTCGCAGATGGAAGAAACCAATGAACAAAAATATATTTATTAACAGTCGGTTATTTGCCGTTTTTTCTGAGAAGTTCATGCTTAAGATCCCAAAGCGGCTGAGAAAGATCAACGTAGTAATTATGGGGATTTTCAAATCTTGTGACCTCGTCCCAGAGAGTATCAACCTGCTGCTTACAGTATTCACGGATTTCCTTTGCTGTTTTTCTGTTGAAAACACATTTTCCTTTATCAAATATAGGTTCAAGAAGCTCTCTTGCGGTGTAGTCCGTAATCGTTTTGCGTTTCCATGTGAAATCGGGATCGAAAAGCTCGTATGGCTGTGCATCGTCAACAACCTCGTCTGCAAGGGTAATCAGGTCTGCCGCCGCCTTTCCCGTTTCGTTGTCATAAAGACGGTAAACTCTCTTGTTGCCGGGAGTCGTGATTTTTGCAACATTTTCGCTAAGCTTGATTTTGGGGATGACTCTTCCGTCCTTCTGAATGCCGCAGAGCTTATAAACACCGCCGAGCATCGGGCTTGATGACGATGTTATCAGTCTTTCGCCTACACCGAAGGAGTCAACCTTTGCGCCCTGCATGAGCATATCTCTGATAATGTATTCATCGAGTGAATTTGATGCAACAATCTGACAGTCGGAATATCCTGCATCGTCGAGCATTTTTCTTGCCTTCCGTGAAAGATAGGCAATATCACCACTGTCAATTCTGATTCCCTTGGGACGTTTGCCCATAGGAGCAAGAACCTCATTGAAAACCTTTATGGCATTGGGGATGCCCGATTTGAGAGTGTTATAGGTATCGACAAGAAGGGTGCAGCTGTCGGGATATTCCTTGGCATACGCTTTAAATGCCTCGTATTCGCTGTCGAAAAGCTGAATCCAACTGTGCGCCATTGTTCCGAGCGTGGGAACGCCGAACATCTCATCGGCTATGGTGCATGCTGTGCCTGTGCATCCGCCGATGTATGCCGCCCTTGCACCGTAGATTGCACCGTCAGCACCCTGCGCACGCCTTGAACCGAATTCCATAACCGTTTTGTCGCCTGCGGCACGGCAGATTCGGTTAGCCTTTGTTGCGATAAGACTTTGATGATTTATGCAGAGAAGAACCATTGTTTCTATAAATTGAGCCTGAATAACGGGACCCTTTACTTTGACAATCGGTTCGCCCGGGAATACGGGTGTTCCTTCGGGAACAGCCCATACGTCGCAAACAAATTTAAAGTTTGCAAGGTAATCCAGAAAATCCTCTCCGAAACCCTTGCTGCGGAGATATTCGATGTCGTCATTATCAAAAGTCAGTTTGGCAAGATAGTCAACAAGCTGTTCAAGTCCTGCCGCAATAACGAAACCTCCTCCGTCGGGTACTTTTCGGTAAAACATATCAAAATATGCAATTGTATCCTTAAAATTGTTTTTGAAATAACCGTTTGCCATGGTAATTTCATAAAAGTCGGTCAGCATTGTCAGATTTCTCTGAGGTTTTGTGTATTCCATGGAGTCCGCCTCTTTTTTGGTAATATTCGGCACCGCCGTTAAAAGATATTATGACGTATTTTTCAGAAATTTACAATATTAAATTTGTTTTTTGGGGGAAATATTTTACGAGCAGTTTACTAATGCTGAAAACTGCCTTAAAAATTCTGTATTCGAAAATATACAGAAGATTGCAAATTTGTTAATTTTTTATGTCTGTCTGTTTTTATTTTAAAAAAATGGTTGCAATTTTGCTTTTTGTATGTTAAAATGTCTGCCGTAGACATGAATAGTGTCGTTTCGGGCAGTGAATAGAAAGTGGATTATACAAAATGTATAATCGCTGAGGCAAGACAGCCCGTTGATAATTTTTAGGAGGATGCACCAAATGAGAATCAGAAAACAGGCACTCGGTGACAGAAACATCGTTGGCGCCAAAATTGAAGCAAGACGTAAAGCAATTAATATGAAGCAGAAGGATCTCCTCACTCAGCTCCAGATTAAAGGCATCGATCTTAATGCATCGGGTCTTTCAAAGCTTGAGGGTCAGCTCCGTTATGTTACGGATTTTGAGCTTAAGGCTCTCTCCGAAGTACTCGGCATGACCGTAAACGAGCTTCTCGGAATAGATGAATAATTTTTCAGATTTCTTCTCACCCTCTTATATACAACTCCTCAAAAGAAGCCGCATCCAAAAGGATGCGGCTTCGCCCTTACTGACATTATATTAAAATTGTGATTATTGACCATTCTTTGTTTTGAGATTTTAATCTTTATAAATAACATCAAGCCCTCAAAAGTTTTTAGAAAATTATCCGGGACTCTCAGAAAAAGTGAGTTCCGGATTTTTTCAGACTGTTTTTCAGTCCCCTTTTTACTTCACTTCTGCGAAGCTTCAAGAGCCTGCTTTACATCATCGATGATGTCGTCAACATGCTCAATACCGACTGAAAGGCGGATAAGGTCATCCGAAATACCGCAGTTGATAAGCTCCTGAGCTGTGAGCTGACGGTGAGTAGTGCTTGCGGGGTGGAGACAGCAGGTTCTTGCATCGGCAACGTGGGTTGCGATTTCGGCAATTTTGAGGCTGTCCATAAACTTTGTAGCTGCATCTCTGCCGCCCTTGATTCTGAACGAAATAACGCCGCTTGTGCCGTCGGGCATATACTTCTGAGCAAGCTCGTAGCCCTGGCTGCCCTTCATTCCGGGATATGTTACTTCGATAGCGCATCCGCTGTCACGGATAAACTCTGCAACTGCAAGAGCATTTGAGCAATGTCTTTCAACTCTCAGGGGAAGTGTTTCAAGACCGAGGTTGAGAAGGAATGCGTTGAAGGGTGAGGGGATTGAGCCGAGGTCACGCATAAGCTGAGCCATGCACTTTGTGATGTAAGCCGCATTGCCGAAACGCTCTGTGTATGTGATGCCGTGGTATGAATCGTCGGGAGTGGTGAGACCGGGGAATTTGTCATTCTGAGTCCAGTCAAACTTGCCGCCGTCAACGATTACACCGCCAACGCTCGTTGCGTGACCGTCCATATATTTTGTTGTTGAGTGGATAACGATATCCGCACCAAGCTCAAAAGGACGGCAGTTAACGGGTGTGGGGAAAGTGTTGTCGATAATTAGAGGAATGCCGTGTGAATGAGCGGCATTTGCGAATTTTTCAAAATCAAGCACTTCAAGGGCGGGATTTGAGAGTGACTCGGCAAAAAGTGCCTTTGTGTTGGGTCTGATAGCTGCGTTAAGCTCTTCTTCGGTTGCCTGAGGGCTGACAAAAGTGAATTCAATGCCGAGCTTTCTCATAGTGACGTTGAAAAGGTTGAATGTGCCGCCGTAAATGGTCGATGCGCTTACAACGTGGTCGCCTGCGCCTGCGATATTGAAGATTGAATAGAACGAAGCCGCCTGACCCGATGATGTGAGCATTGCACCTACGCCGCCTTCAAGGTCTGCAATCTTTGCGGCAACGGCATCGTTGGTGGGATTTGCAAGACGGGTATAGAAATATCCCGAAGCTTCAAGGTCGAAAAGCTTTCCCATTTCAACGCTCGAATCGTATTTATATGTTGTACTCTGATAAACGGGAACCTGTCTGGGTTCACCGTTTTTGGGTGAATAACCGCTTAAAATACATTTTGTGTTAATTTTGTAGCTCATTTTTATGCCTCCAAGAATTCTTTCATAAGTCCGCAGCCGACTTCAACGAAATCGCCCGTTGCTTCGGCTGTTTTTTCGTTTATGGTTTCAACGCCGTCAACCTCGCCGTTCTTATGGTAAATCATAAACGGAACTGGGTCTGATGCGTGAGTTTTGGTAACAATCGGTGTGGGATGATCGGGAAGAATCATAATCTTATAGTCCTCGCCGCAACTGTTGAGATAATCAAGGATTATCGGCAGAACACGCTCATCAATAAGCTCGATTGCGCGGATTTTATTTTCGGGTTCGTTTCTGTGGCCGCATTCGTCGGGAGCTTCGATATGGATATAAACAAGGTCTTTGCCGTTTTTCCATTCTTCAACAGCCGCCTGGGCCTTGCCTTCAAAGTTGGTGTCTATGTAGCCTGTTGCGCCCTCAACCTCGGGAACACCCATACCTGCACAGATTGCGATGCCCTTGAGAAGGTCAACAGCGGAAACGATGCTTCCCTTTACTCCGTAGGTTTCTTCAAAATCCGAAAGAGCAGGCTTACTGCCCTCACCCCAGAGCCAGATTGAGTTTGCGGGAGCCTTACCCTCCGCAATTCTTCTCTTGTTGACGGGATGATCCTTGAGAAGCTCATAGCTCTCCTTCATCATCGCAACAAGCTTTTCGGCATTGGGAGAAGTTGAAAGGTATTCACCCACTACCCTGCCCGAAATATCGTGGGGAGGTGTCATCTTGCCGAGATCGGTTGTACCGTTATTCCAGATAAGACAATGGCGGTAGCTTACACCGTTATAATATCTGAATTCGTCGTTACCAAAATGCTCCTGAACGGTTTTGATAATTTCAGCCGCATCCTCGCTTGAAATGTCTCCTGCAGAATAATCAATCATTGTTTTATCGTCATAGTTTTCTTCGTCACTGAGCGTAACAACGTTGCATCTGAGCGCAACGTCGGTATCCTTCATCTTAACGCCGATGCTGACCGCTTCAAGCGGTGAACGGCCTGTGTAGCAGACCTTGGGGTCATAGCCGAGAACGCTTAAGTTGGCAACATCGCTGCCGGGTTTGAGACCGTCTGCAACAGTCTTTACAAGACCGACTCTGCCCTTCTTTGCGAGAGCATCAAAATTCGGCTTTTTTGCAAGCTCCATGGGAGTTTTGCCGTCAAGTGCAGGTACGGGGTAATCAGCCATACCGTCATACAGTACTACTGCGTATTTCATATATATCATCCTTCCGTAGGTTTATTTCATTTCTTTATCCATAAAAACTCTCGAACCGGTTGCGCCCCTCTGACCCTGATATTTGCCGTTATAGGGATTGAGCGCTTTCTGATCCATTTTTGCAAAAACAAGCTGACCGACTCTTCTTCCTGCTTTAAGTTCGATTGCACAGCGGTTTGCATTGAATAATTCAAGCGTGATTTCGCCCTTGAAGCCGGGATCAACCCAACCTGCATTCTGAATAAAAAGTCCCATTCTGCCGAGTGAGCTTCTGCCCTCAACGAATGCAGTCAAATCATCGGGAAGCTCAAAATATTCCATAGTTGTTGCAAGGACAAACTGACCGGGGAGCAGAACGTATGTATCGGTTTCGATTGTTTCGTATTCGATTTTATCCTCAAGATTTATGATTCCCGTTGAAGAATCCTTAACAATACTGAAGGTGTTGCCAAGTCTTATGTCGATGCTTGCAGGCTGAATCTGTTCAGGCTCAATGGGCGAAGCAACAAGATTGCCCTCGTCAAGCATTTTCATTAAGGTTTTATCGGAAAGTATCATAAGATGAGCTCCTTTTTCAATAATCTTCACCCTTTTTCAAAGTCCATTTCAAAGGGTTTTCATCAATGTATCTCCACGCTTCAAGATAGCCGTTTTCACTGTCAATTATCTCATCAAAATAAGAATCCTGCCATACGGAATATCCGATTTCTTTTGTAACCATCGTCTTAAAAGATCTGATTACGGTAAACAGTGTAGGGCGGGATGCCTTCATCCCGCCGATAACACTCGGCTCTTCATAAAATAAAAACAAAAAATGAATATGGTTTGGCATGATAACATAATTTTCAACCGAAATATTATCATACACGAAATTTATATTCTGAATGTATTTTTCTGCCACTTTGCCAGTTTCGGATAATTCTACCGTCGGCGGGATGTGGGCATCCCGCCCTACATGAACACTGCCCAACAACTGTCTTTTGTCTTTTACACAAACCGTCACAAAATAACAACCGTTTTGACTGTAGTCATATCCTTTTAATCTCGGATGCTTTCTTTTCGGCAAATTCATAATAATACCACACAATATGTTGATAACACATTATATCACGATGCAATGATAAAATCCATATATTTTTACAAAAAAATTCGGGTACACGCAATGCATGCACCCGAACCGTTGAAATTTTTACCAAATCTTTTTACTTGCGATGTCTGCAAGTGCGGATGCGATAAATTCGTCAACATTCATTGCGCCGATATCGCCTTCGCCTCTCTTACGGACCGAAACTGCGCCGTCTTCGATTTCCTTATCGCCGACAAGGAGCATATAGGGAAGCTTTTCAAGCTGTGCTTCACGGATTTTGTAGCCGATTTTTTCGCTTCTGTCATCAACAGAAACTCTTACACCCATTGATTCGAGCTTTGCGGCAACTTCCTTTGCATATGCGTGGTGACGGTCTGCGATGGGAAGAAGTCTGACCTGCTCGGGTGAGAGCCAGAGGGGAAGTGCGCCCGCAAAGGTCTCAAGGATATAAGCAAGTGTTCTTTCGTAGCAGCCGAGGCTCGTTCTGTGGATAATATAGGGAAGCTTCTTCTGTCCGTCGGAGTCAACATAGTACATGCCGAACTTCTCTGCAAGAAGCATATCGATCTGGATTGTAACGATTGTGTCCTCTTTGCCGAAAACATTCTTATACTGAATGTCGAGCTTCGGTCCGTAGAATGCGGCTTCGTCGATGCCGATTTCGTATTCTACGCCGAGGTTATCGAGAATTTTGCCCATTGTTTCCTGAGCGGCATTCCACTGCTCGGGAGTACCTTCGTACTTGGCAGTGTTGGCAGGATCCCACTGCGAGAAACGGAAAGTGCAGTTGTCGAGCATACCGACCGTGCCGAGGAAATACTTGCAAAGGCTCAGACAGCCCTTGAATTCTTCTTCGAGCTGATCGGGGCGGAGAACAAGGTGACCCTCTGAAATTGTGAACTGACGCACACGGATAAGACCGTGCATTTCGCCCGAATCCTCGTTTCTGAAAAGAGTCGATGTTTCGCCCAAACGCATGGGAAGGTCACGGTAGCTTCTTGCGGCGTTGAGATAAACCTGATACTGGAACGGGCAAGTCATCGGACGGAGTGCAAGGCATTCCTTCTCTTCGTCGTCGGGGTCGCCGAGAATGAACATGCCGTCACGGTAGTGATCCCAGTGACCTGAAATTCTGTAAAGGTCTCTCTTAGCCATAAGAGGAGTCTTTGTGAGAAGATAACCGTTAGCCTGCTCAACATCTTCAACCCAGCGCTGAAGGAGCTGAACAACTCTTGCGCCCTTGGGCATGAGAATGGGCAGACCCTGACCGATTGATTCAACTGTTGTGAAATATCCGAGTTCTCTGCCGATCTTGTTGTGGTCACGCTTCTTTGCTTCTTCGATTGCTTCAAGATGAGCCTCAAGGTCCTCTTTCTTTGTGAAAGCGGTGCCGTAAACACGCTGAAGCATCTTGTTGTTGGAGTCACCTCTCCAGTATGCGCCCGTGCAGGAAGTGAGCTTGAAAGCCTTGACTCTACTTGTATCGGGGATATGAGGACCTGCGCAAAGCTCGTCAAATTCGCCCTGCTTGTAGAACGAAATCTTTTCGCCCTTGTCGGAATGCTCTTTGATAAGCTCAACCTTGAAGGTTTCGCCTCTCTCTTCCATCATTTTGATTGCGTCTTCGGGGTCAAGCTCATACTTTTCGAGAGCAAGACCTTCCTTGACGATTTTCTTCATCTCTGCCTCGATTTTTTCGAGAACTTCGGGAGTAAAGGGTACGTCAACATCAAAATCGTAGTAAAATCCGTTATCGATAGCAGGACCGATTGCAAGCTTTGCATTCGGGAAAAGTCGTTTTACCGCCTGTGCAAGAATGTGTGATGCGGTGTGGCGGAGCGCCCACTTGCCGTCTGCATCATCAAATGTGAGAATTTCAAGCTCGCAGTCCTTGTCAATGGCTGTTCTCAGGTCGCAAACAACGCCGTCAATTTTGCAAACGCAAGCTGCCTTGTAGAGTCCCATGCCGAGGCTCTTTGTGATTTCCATAGCGGTTATTCCGTTTTCAAATTCTTTGACAACGCCGCCTTTGAGAGTAACATTAATCATATATATCCATCCTTTCTATTAATTACAAAAATAAAAGCTTCATCCTGCAAAAACAGGATGAAGCATAATAAACACTCCACGGTTCCACCCGTAATTCCGATAAATCGGCTCTCGAAAGCTTTAACGCAGCTTATACGGCACACCTTGAATACGGCGGCACTCGGCAGGCGGTAACCGATTGCTGAATTTTACCGCCCTTTCAGCCGACGAAGCGGTTCTCTGAAAAAATTCTGTTGCAAACAGCCTTCTGCTTCAACGATTTTATGATATTACAATTATATTATCACTCCCAATCGGCAAAGTCAATAGAAAATTTAATGAAATATTAATAAAAAACTTGACAATATCCTTTTAAAAGTATACTATTAATACAATGGTGTTATTTTGTGCCAAGATGAGCATTTTTGATGCTCTGATACACCATTAGTTGATTTTTCGGTAAAATTTCTATATCGGCTTTTTTAAGAAAAGTCACAAAATTTTCAAGAAGGAGGACCCTAAGCAATTGGATAATTGGATTATAATTCTTATTGCCGCTGTTGTTGCACTCGCTGTGGGCATTGCTCTCGGTTTCGTGCTCGGCGGTTTACATAGGAAGAAGGTTGCGGAAGCGGCTATCGGCTCGGCTGAGCAGGAAGCAAACAAAATTGTCAGCGATGCCATTGCAGCTGCGGAAGCAAAGAAAAAAGAAGCCATCCTTGAAGCCAAGGATGAAATCCACAAGCAAAGAACCGAAACCGAAA
>JAFQRF010000030.1 GCA_017410195.1 Clostridia bacterium
GCTCTTTATCTTGATGCGCCGGTAATGAATCTCCTTTCGTGTCCTGCCGGCTTTGGAAAAGCAAATAATGAAATGCTGCCGGAATTTACAGAAGCGACCGGCATGGATTTGTCGCAGCTTATCTGCTACAGAGAGCATCCCATTGATAAATTGCAATTGCTTCTGGAGAACAGGATTCCCATTATACTGGTGTACGGAGATTCCGATAACATTGTTCCTTACGAAGAAAACGGAGCTGTTCTTGAAAAGTATTATCGGGAAAACGGCGGAATAATTGTTTCCATCGGCAAAACAAACTGTGCGCACCATCCCCACGGGCTGGATGACAATACACCTATCATAGAGTTTGTTGAAAAATTTTCCGCATAATACCGTATTTTACCGAATGAGCATACGAAAATTTAATATTTCGTTATAACAAAGAACAAATAATCCGAAACTTTTACCGATTGGTGAAGTCTTCGGATTATTTTTGTTGTATTTGAAAACCCATGGCTGTGCCAGGGGGTTCAAATACAATAAAATAAAGAGTATAGCTGATGCTATACTCTTTAATTGGCGCGCTGTAAGGGATTCGAACCCCTGACCTTTTGGTTCGTAGCCAAACACTCTATCCGGCTGAGCTAACAGCGCATATTCACTTTGGCAGTCGGCTTGAGTTCCGATTGCCAAAGTATATTATCATATCTTTTCAAAAAAATCAATAGCTAAAGCAAATTTTTTTGAAAAATTTTTTATTTTGCTTTCTTTGCCTTCATTTTTGCAATTGCTTCTTCGATTTTGGGATAAACAACATCATAGAGCTTTGCGAAAATAAAGTAACCGATAACTGCATAGATAATGCCGACAAATGCGCCGACGATAACGTCTGTGGGATAATGAACGCCAACGTAAATTCTTGACATACCCATAAGAAATGCAAAGATGAATGCGGAGATTGATGCCCACTTATTCTTAAGGACAAGAGTAAGCGCCATTGCAAATGTAAATGCCGATGAGGTATGTCCCGAGGGGAATGAGAGCGATTTTGATGACATATAGTCAACGATTGCGGGCCACTCATAACCTGCATTCCATTTTTCCGCAAAGCCGGGGAATCTGTCGATAGTCCAGTCAATCTTGCCGAAGAAGCCGATCCAGTCATATTCTCTGCCGTATTCGGTAAATGCTTTCTGAGCTGCTTCGGGAAGGATTGTGAGATTGTAGGGTCTGGGTCTTTCCATAATGGGCTTGATAAGCTCGTTGTTGAGAAGAGTCATAACAAGCAGCGAACCGAGGCAGACAAGACCTGCCTTTCTTGTTTTCTTAAAGCAGAGCATAACAAGACCGAGGGCAATAAAAAGAATACCTTCATCACCGAGGGTTGTTATAATCTTCATAATAGGGGTAAGCCAATCCATTCTGACGAAATCTCTGAAGAATTCGAAAATGGCAAGGTCAAAATTAAGTATGGATTCCAAAAACATCGTCCTTTCACTATGTATTTTATATATTATCGCTTTTATCACCGAAAATTTCAAGTCCTAAATCAAAGTTTTTTTGTTTTATTTAAAAAATATGCTTTGTTCTGAGCAAAATAGAAGTGAAATGAGGTGATATAATGGCAACGTTTTTTAACGACAATGCGGAAATCCGCTCGGAATTCGAAAAACTTCCGATTGCAGTCAAAAATGCAATTATCGAATCCGGAGTTGAAATAACCTCGGTTGAACAGCTCAAAAAGGCAGCAAGAAGTATCAGGGAAACTATGTAACAGCTATTGCAATTCGGGAAATCTTGGGGTATAATAATTGATATCTATACAGACTGAGAGGATATAATGTGAAAACACAGATTGTTGATATAAAAAGTGCCGCCGAATTCGATGCGTTTGTTGAGTCGCACGAAAACGGTCATTTTCTCCAGACCTCGCTCTGGGGCAAGGTCAAGGATGACTGGAAATGGTTCGGCGTTATCTGCAAGGATGAGGGCGGCAAAATCACCGGTACAATGGGTGTGCTTTTAAGAAAAATCTCAAAACTGCCTTATCATATGATGTATGCCCCGAGAGGTCCCGTATGCAACTTTGATGACAAAGAAACCTTCTCCGCGCTCATTGAAGCCGCAAAAGAGGAAGGAAAAAAATACAATGCATATGAACTGAAAATTGACAAGGATGTTCCCATTGACAACGTAGAATACAGAGCAATTGCACTCTCGAATGGATTCAAATTCAAGGAACGCACAATAAACTTTGAGGATTTTCAGTGCCGCTATGTTATAAGAATTAACATTAACGGCAGAACCGAGGACGAGGTTTTTGCTGCGTTTCATTCAGACCACCGCAGAAAAATCAGAATTGCTCTAAAAAATGAGGTTGAAGTTAAAATTCACGGCAGCGAAAAAGCCGATGTTTTCTATTCGCTTATGAAAGAAACCTGCGAAAGAGACGGCTTTGAGCTTCGTTCTGCTGAGTACTTCGCAAAAATTCTCGACTGCTTCGGCAACAAAGCAAGGCTTTATCTTGCATACTATCAAGGTGAGCCGATTGCAGGCGCGATTTCCGTTTTCTGGGGTGATAAGGTGTGGTATTTCTACGGCGCATCTTCAAACTCCAACCGCAAGGTTATGCCGAACTATCTCATGCAGTGGGAGATGATAAAATGGGCGATAGAAGAAGGCTGCAGAATCTATGATTTCAGAGGTGTTGCAGGCGTTATTGACGAAAGCAATCCGCTTTTCGGACTTTATCGTTTCAAGCACCGCTTTGACGGCGATTATATCGAATTCATGGGTGAAATGGATTTAATAATCAAGCCGACAGCGGCAAAAATCGTTGCCGCATCACAGGAAATAATGAAAAAACTAAGATAAAGGAGATCTCTCAATGATAAATGTTACAGTTTGGAACGAAGGCGTTCACGAAAAAACCAGCAACGAAGTTGCAGGCGTATACCCCGCAGGTATCCATGGCTGCATCAAGAATTTTCTCTCTTCTCAGGAGGATTTCAACGTGCGTACAGCAACTCTCGCACAGCGCCGCTGCGGTCTTTCCGATGAAGTTCTTGAATCCACCGATGTTCTTATCTGGTGGGGTCATATGGCTCACGATAAGGTTCCCGATAAGCTCGTTGAAAAAATACATAAGCGCGTGCTTGCCGGAATGGGACTTGTCGTTCTCCATTCGGGTCACCATTCGAAAATTTTCAGATCTCTTATGGGTACAACCTGCAATCTCCGCTGGCGTGACGGCGACAGAGAAAGAATCTGGAATATCAATCCCACTCATCCCATTGCAAAAGGCATTCCCGCACATTTCAGCCTTGCTGTTGAAGAAATGTACGGCGAGCAATTCGATATTCCCAAGCCCGATGAAATAGTATTTCTCGGCTGGTTCTCGGGCGGTGAGGTTTTCCGCTCCGGATGCTGCTGGAACAGAGGTCTCGGCAAAATTTTCTATTTCCAGCCGGGTCACGAAAGCAATCCCACCTTCCACAATGAATATGTTCAGAGAATCATCATCAACGCTGTACGCTGGGCAGAGCCGGCAGTAAAAATATTTGAACCCATCCCCTGCCCCCACAAAAAGACTCCCCCCGAAGAAAGATACAAGGAGAGCCTGACAAAATAATGGATACATTCAAAATAAAAAAGCTGCGTAAAAACGCAAAAATCCCTTTCAGAGCAACTCCCGGCAGCGCAGGAATGGATCTTTACGCCTGCATTGACGAACCGATAACTCTCGGCGGCGGCGAAAAGGCAGTCATTCCCACAGGAATTGCAATTGAACTTCCGTCAGCTGAGCTTGGTGCATTTGTTTTCGCAAGAAGCGGTCTTGCGATTAAGCACGGCATCGGTCTGCTCAATTCCGTCGGAGTTATTGACAGCGACTACAGAGGCGAAATCTGTGTCGGCGTTATCAATCAGCTCAAAGAAGCATATACAATTAACCCCGATGAACGCATAGCACAGCTTGTTATCATGCCCGTTTCGCTTATAGCTCCCGTTGAAGCCGAAGAGCTTGACGATACCGAAAGAGGTGCAGGCGGTTTCGGCAGCACGGGCAAGGTGTGATGATATGAAAAAAATTCTCAATATTTTTGCAATTACCGATTTATCGGTGCTTGCTTTATGGCTGATATCATTTATTGTTGCAAGGCTCACGGCGGAAACACCGTATGCAGACCCGATTGCCGCCGTCTTTGTTATATTCTATCTTATCGCAATAATCACGGTTCTTGTTTTTACGGTCGCATCGGTCGTCATGCTGATAATGAAGAAAAAATTCTCTCTTCCTCTGCTGTTTTTTACCTATGCGATTAACCTTGCATGGATTGCGGTACTGGTCATGGTAATAAAAAATATGACATTCATGGGTTCGCCCGTTTTTTAAGAGGTACATATGAAAAAAATAATAAGTATTCTTTGTGTTATCACTTTTGCATTTTCCGCATTTACGGTCTTTTCGTTTGCAGCCGAAGAAGAATTCATGCCTTATGAGGACAGCCTGTTTTTTGAATACGGCGATTACGACATTCACTACAGAATTGTTCCTGCCGAAGGCGAGCGCAAGGGCAGAATAATGATGCTTCACGGCTTCCTCTGTTCTACATATGCATGGCGCAACATGGCTCCGATTCTTGCAAAAGAAGGCTATGAATGCGTTATGGCAGACCTCCCGAATTTCGGATTCAGCACAAGAGAATCTGACGATATTGAAATCGTTGACCGCGAAATCATCATCACAGAGCTGATGAAAAGCATCGCTCCTATGGACGAGTGGATAATCGCAGGTCATTCGATGGGCGGCGGCGTTGCAGTAAATATTGCAATCAATAATCCCGTCAAGAACCTTCTTCTCTACTGTCCTGCTCCGCAGAGTGAATTTCCCGATACCATGGAAGGGCTTATGACTTCAGGCGTAATGAAGTGGTTTATGAATGTATTTTTCAATTACGGCACAAGAGTCGAACCGCTTGTTAAAATGATAATCTATGCCGCAACAATGGATTGGGAATTTGCAAAGAACTACGATGTGACAGGCGTTACGGATGCAACGCAATATAACGGTTTCGGCGGCGGTCTTTGCGAAATGATGTTCAACGTCAAGGCAACCGACCTTGAGAATGCATCAAAGATTGAATGTCCCGTTCTTCTTGTCAATGCAAGCAAGGATATCATCATTAACTCAGCCATGAAAGAGCAGATGCATAACGCCTTTCCCGATGCAGAAACTTATATCGTTGAAGGCGGCGGACATCAATGCATCGAAAACAGAGCCGAAGAAATCTGCAGCGTTACCCTTGATTTCATCGAAAAGTAATCATTTTTCAAGAAAATGGATTCCCAAAGCATTTCTTCCGCTGTGAAGACCTATCATACAGCCGGTAAAAGCGGTTATAACCTGCTCAAAGCCTGCTTTTTCAAGCATTTCGGCAATAACGGCAAGTTCAGATAAATCCGCTCCCGAATGATAAACAAATGCTGCAAAAAAATCGATTTTTTTATGTGACTTAAGCTGTTCGCTTGCGTATTGCAGGCGGACAGCTTGTGTTTTACCTCTATACTTTTTTATTACATCAATTTTGCCGTCAACCATTGCGGCGCAAGGCTTTATTGAGAGCAGATTTGCCCCGAATGCAGAGGCAGCCGAACACCTTCCCGAACGTTTCAGATAATTAATATCATCAAGAATATAACTCACATTTGTTTTCGGAACGAGCGACGAAAGACGGGAATAAATCTCCTCTGCGCTCATGCCGCTGTCACGCAATTCACAGCCTTTAAGGGCAAGCAAAGACATTCCTCCTGCAAGCGAGCGTGTATCGAGCGGATAAACATCGCCGAGCCTTGCAGATGCAATCCTTGCGTTACGGAAGGTGGACGATAATTCGGAACAGAACGAAAGATGAACAACCGCCTTGCCCTCCGAGGTGATTCTGCCGAAAAAATCAAGATATTCACCGGGAGAAACCGCAGAGGTTTTCGGTATTTCGCCCGTTTTTTCAACACAGTCAAAAATTTCGAAAGCGCTTATGTCAATTCCGTCATTTTTCTCTTTTCCGTTTATGATAACATGCATCGGCATGATTTTAATATCGTATTTTTCTGCAACTTCATTCGGAATATCAGCCGCGCTGTCTGCCGTAATTACAACCTGTTTCATGTGCATCTCCGTTTTCTCTCGTATTTTTCTGTATTTTTTCCTTTAAAAGTAAAATTATACAATCTCCGCACCCGGATAATAATGCATGAGTATTTCCTGCCATGAAAATCCCTGACGTGCCATATAATCGGCACCGTACTGACTCATTCCGACCCCATGACCGTATCCGTAACATGTAAAAATAAATTTCCCTTCCGAATATTCCGCATCAAAGCAAAGACTGCGCAGCCCGAATTCATCCCTTATTTTTGATGCACTTATTTTGTCATCTCCCAAAATCATGCTTGTCACATAACCGCTGTCGGATTTTTCTGTTTTCCCGAGCCATTTTTCGGCATTGCCGTCAAGGCTTGCGCCGCATTTTTTTGCATGTTTTTTGAACTCTGATTCGCTGAATTCAACCGTGCTTGTGTAATCCGGAGAAAGTCTGTCGCCGGGACTTTCAACGCTTATCAGATAAGGGAACTCCGACCCCCACAAGCTTTTTGCGCTCTGCGTCGAGCCTGCACTTATCGCATGATAAACCGCAAGCGCCGTTTCGCCGTTATATGCCAGATAATGCCCGAAAACCTCATCAACCGCCGCAGAAATTTTATCCTCGTATTCTTTAAATTTTTCTCCCCATTTTTCTTTACGCTGATTTTCGCTAAGGTAACCCTGATGCAAGTCGGGGCTGTCGGTTATATCCGCAGCACCAAGAGAAGAATCTTTGTGCTTTTCGTTCTGTTCACGGGTCTTTTTTGCATATGTATAGCATGCAGCTGCCTGAGCCTTCAATGCTTCCGTATGATAAAGTGCAGACATTTCCGCCGCAACGCAGCCGATAACATATTCACGCATCCCGACCCGTTCAATCTTACCCGTTGAAGCCGACATAACAGAAATATAATCCCCGTTTTCTGCAAGCTCTGCGGATTTTACCGATGTTTCGGTGCGATCGTATTCTTCTTGCGGAGCATCGCTCCCGAGTGCGGCAACAGGGCAGATAATCAGTGCAAGCGCAAGGATGATGCATATTATCAGATTCATTCGCATTTCGTTCTTCCTTTCATGTAACAAATTGTTCACTTGACTTTTATATAATGTATGATATATAATAAATTAATTATAGAATGGATGATTATTGACTATACGGACGGAGGTAGAGAAAAATGTCCACAATTGAATCAAAGGTTGACCGCAGCTACATAGAAAAATTATGCGATCAAATCAGTAAATATAACTACATTGACCCTGCGGATTTTGACCGTTTCAATGTCAAAAGAGGTCTGAGAAATTCAGACGGAACGGGTGTTATGGCGGGCATAACAAGCGTTTGTACGGTTGAAGGCTACTTTATTGATGACGGTGAAAAGCTTCCGAGAGAAGGTCACCTCTATTTCAGAGGAATCAACATGGAAGATATTGTCAATGCATGCATTGCGGATGACCGTTTCGGCTTTGAGGAGGTTGTTTATCTTCTTCTTTTCGGAACTCTTCCTACTAAAGAACAGCTTGATAATTTCTGCAACATTCTTTCCGCTTGCCGTGAGCTTCCCGATGATTTCATCGAGGATATGATTATGAAAGCCCCTTCGCAGAACATAATGAACAAGCTTTCACGTTCTGTTCTTGCTCTTTATTCATACGACAACAACCCCGACGACACATCAATTGAGAATGTTCTTCGCCAGTGCATTCATCTCATCGCTCAGATTCCCGCAATCATGGTCTATGCCTATCAGGTTAAGCGCAGACACTACTATAAAAAGAGCATGTATATTCATCCCATGAAGCCCGAGCACAGAACAGCCCAAACCGTTCTGCGTTCAATCAGAGCGGACAAAAATTTCACCGACAGAGAAGCAAAGCTGCTCGATGTATGCCTTATGCTTCACGCAGAACACGGCGGCGGTAACAACTCAACCTTCACAACCCGAGTTCTTTCCTCAAGCGGAACCGATACATACGCAACCATGGCGGCAAGCATCGGCTCTCTTAAAGGTCCCAAACACGGCGGCGCGAACATCAAGGTTTCCGAAATGGTAGAACATATCAAGGCAGGAGTAAACGATATTACGAACGAAGGCGAAGTTGCCGATTTTATTCGTAAAATAATGAGAAAAGAGGCCGGTGACGGCTCGGGTCTTATATACGGCATGGGTCACGCAATTTACACTCTTTCGGACCCGAGAGCAAAAATTCTCAGACAGAAAGCTGAGGAATTTGCGGTTAACACCGAATTTGAAGACGAATTCAGGCTTCTCAGCCTCATCGAACAGCTCACTCCCGAGCTTTTCAACAGTCACAAGGGTACAAACAAAGCAATGTGCGCAAACGTTGACCTCTATTCGGGTCTTGTTTATAAAATGCTCGACATTCCGCCTGACCTTTTCACCCCGATTTTCACTATCGCAAGAATTGCCGGCTGGTCGGCACACCGAATCGAAGAAATCATTACCGGCGGAAAGATTATCCGCCCCGCATACAAGAGCAATATTACAAGACATCCCTACATTCCCATTGATAACAGATAAGAGGTTAAGAAAAATGAACAATAAATCCGTTAAAAGCGGTTTCGGCATCGGATGCATAATTTTCGCCGTTGCCGCAATAATCGCAATTCCAGTAAGAATTCTTCAATTTTTCACGGTCATTGAGGGAGGAACGGGATTCTACTCTGAAACCGATTGGAGCGTTTACCTTCTCTACGCTGTTCTTGCCGTTTCAATCGTTGCAATCCTTATTTTCGGTTTCGCAAAAAGAAAAACGCTCGATTACTCTCTCGAAACGGTTAAAAGACCCGGTCTTTCTTCGCTCTCGCTTATTGCGGCATGCGGCACAGGTCTTGACGCATACAACTGTTTTATGAAAATCATGTCGGAAGAAACCGTTGTTACCGCTCCGGATTCTCCCGTTGATGCTTCAAAGCTCATTTTTATGCTCGAAGGCATTTTTGCCCTTCTTTCGGCAATTTACTTTATACTGCTCTTCCTGACTTATATCAAAGGTACCTCCAACGGTTCAAAAATCAGGCTGCTTGCACTCTCACCCGTCATCTGGAATATTCTGAGAATAGTTATCAGATTCATGCGCACAATCAGTTATATAAGAGTTTCGGAGCTTCTGTTTGAAATGATAATGATTGCATTTCTTATTCTTTTCTTCATGGCTCTCGCTCAGGCAAACACCGGCATCGCAGCAGAAAAGGTCGAATGGAAAATAGCATCTTACGGTCTTCCCGCAGCTCTTCTTGCTCTTATCTGCTTTGTTCCCAGACTTGTTGTTATGCTCAGCGGGCATACGGAGCTTTTCTATTCGGAATCAACGGTTGAATTCTGCGACCTCGGCGTTGCACTTTTCATAATCGGAACGGTTCTCACAAGAGTAACCGATAAGCTCCCCGAAAACACTGACAGCACGGAAGGATAAATAACCGATGTTACCGATGTTTTTACAAAATGTTATGACAGCTGCCGAGCAGGTTGCTATTCTCTATGTGCTTGTTGCCGTCGGTGCAATTTCGGATAAAATCGGAATTTATACCGAAAAGGTTGCAAAAAGCTGCACGGATTTGCTGTTTTATATCATCACACCTGCAGTTATAATCGAGAGTTTTTACAGTCTTGAATATAACCCCGAAACCGCAAAAAGTCTTTTTATCGCAATGGGCTGCGGCTTTGTGCTTCACGTTGTATCCGCATGCATTTCGTCGCTTGTGTTCAACAAGATTGATATTGAGCAGGGCTGCATCTATAAATATTCCTGCGCATACGGCAACTGCGGCTACATGGCTCTTCCCCTTGCAAATGCCGTACTCGGCGATGAAGGCGTATTCTACTGCTCTGCGGTTATAATTTCGTTTCAGATTTTCAGCTTTACCCACGGAATTCATACAATAACCAAAGGCAAGCAAGGCGAAAAGGTTAAGTTTGACGTTAAGAAACTCCTTCTTAACCCCGGTGTTATCTCGGTTATAATCGGTCTGCCGATTTTTCTTCTTTCTCTGAAGCTGCCCGAAATCATTTCATCTCCTATTAACTACATTGCAAGCCTCAACACTCCCGTTGCAATGCTGATTTTCGGCACATACATTGCAAACACCGACTTCAAAAGCATTTTCAAAAATTGGCGTATTTTTGCCGTTGCCCTCGTTAAACTCATAATCCTGCCGCTTCTTCTGATTGCGTCATTCAGACTCGTGGGCATAACCGGCTCTCTTTTAGTCGCACTTTCGATTTCCGCAGGTGCGCCGACAGCTAACAACACAGTCATGTTCTCCGCAAAATATGACCGCAATACCGGTCTTGCATCGCAGACTGTTGCCGTTGTGAGCTTTATTTCAATAATTACTCTGCCTGTTATGATAGCTCTTGCGCAGGCTGTGGGGTGATATTCTGACCCTGAATAAAATAATGGACGGCATCTCCCCTCTCTGGGGAATATGCCCGTTTGAAAAGTTAAGCACCAATCTCATTGAATGCAGAGCCAAAAGCCGTCTGCCCGAAAATCCCGTAACTGTTATCGTTGCGTGCTTCCCGTATCTGCTTGACGTTTCGGAATATGAAAACCGCAACATCTCAAAATACGCGGTTGTAACGGACTATCACGATGTTGCACTCGCAAGACTTGAAAAAGCGGCTGAAATGCTCCGCAGAGTTTATCCCGACAATCATTTTTCCGCATTTGCAGATAACTCTCCGATACCCGAAGTCAGAGCGGCGTGTGCCGCAGGACTCGGAGTCAGAGGCATGAATACTCTGCTTATAACAGAAAAATACGGCTCCTATGTTTTTATAGGTGAAATCGTTACTGACCTTAAAATCAAAACAAAAGAAAATGAATATAAAACCTGCATCGGATGCAAAGAATGCATTAGCTCCTGCCCTTCAAAGGCAATTTCAGATTCAGCTTTTAACGAAAAAGCCTGCCTGTCCGCAATAACACAAAAAAAAGGCGAGCTTTCAGACGAAGAAAAAAAACTGATGAAGGAATGCGGCTGCGTATGGGGATGCGACATCTGCCAGGATGTCTGTCCGATGAATAAGAATGCCGCAAAAACAGAAATAAAAGAATTCCTTTCCTCCCCTGCCGCCCGTGTTTTACCCGGATGCGAGCTTGACGGACGTGCATATGAATGGCGCGGAAGAAAGGTTATCGAAAGAAACATCAATATTTGTTCAGAATAAAGCAAAAGGAGTTTTTTATTATGAAGCTTATCCTTGCAATTATCAACAACGACGACTGCCCCAGCGTACTCAGCGAGCTTACCCACAAAGGTTTCGGTGCAACAAGACTATCAACCTCGGGCGGTTTTCTCAGAGCGGGCAACTCAACTCTTATTATCGGTACCGAAGACGATAAGGTTGATGAGGTTATCGAGGTTATCAGCGAATTCTCACGCAAGCGCACTCAGATGGTTTCGCCCTCACCCTCATTTATGACCGAAGGCTTCATCTCAAGAGCAGTTGAAGTCACCGTCGGCGGAGCAACGGTTTTTGTTGTTGACGTTGACAAATTCATCAAGCTTTAACGGTAAAACAAAATGGCAATAAGACCCTTTAACACGGAAAATCCCGTTGAAAAATCAATAGCCGGTGCGCTTTATTCCCGAAGATTTCCGCACGCAGTAATTCTTGAGGGTGCATCGCCCGAAGAAAGAATGTCTCTCGCAAAAAATATTGCTGCGGCTTTGGTCTGCACAAACGCCGATGCACCGTGCGGAGTATGCCCCAACTGTAAAAAAGCGTCAGCAGATTCTCATGCGGATATACTTCTGTATTCCGTTGAGGACAAGCCCAAGGCGTTCAAGGTTGACATCGTAAGAGAAATCCGAAGCAAGGCATATATTGTTCCTAACGAAGCGGAACGAAAAGTATTTATACTTGAAAATTCTCACACCATGGGCGTTGAAGGACAGAATGCAATTCTGAAAATCCTTGAAGAGCCGCCTGCATATGTCAACTTCATCCTGCTTTGCTCATCAAAATCGGGATTTCTTCCGACCGTTCTTTCACGTTCGGTTGTCTATAATCTCGGTCAGACTTCTTCCTCCGAGGATGATTCTCTCCCGAGAGAAAAAATACTCGATGCCGCAAAGGGCGTTGCTCTTTCGGTTACCGAACTGAATGATTTTGAAACGGTAAAGGCGGCGGCTGTTTTCGAGAAGGATGCAAAGCTTCTGCGTGAATCCTTACCGGTTATTCAGGAAATATTTGCCGCATCGCTGAGAATAAAATATAATGCTGAAGACGAAAATTCCGAATTCGGCACGTTGCCGTCGGTGCTTGCTCAGAAGCTCAGCCGACGCTCACTGCTTGAACTGATTGAAGCAACGGATTTGCTTATGAATTCAATCAAGCTCAATGCGAACCACAATTTAACGGTTACTGCGCTTTGCACAAGGCTGCGCAAAGCAATTTAACTAAAAAGGAGATAATTATGGCAGAAGTTATAGGTGTCCGTTTTAAAGAGGTAGGCAAGGTCTACTACTTTGACCCTGACGGACAGCAGCTCAAAAAAGGCGATAAGGTTATCGTTGAAACCGTTCGCGGCATCGAATGCGGCGAGGTTGCAATGGATAACAGAGAAATAAATGAAGAAGAAATCGTAAAGCCCCTCAAAAAGCTTATCCGAATCGCAACCGAAAAGGATATTGCACAGTTCAAGGCTAACAAAGAAAAAGAAAAGGAAGCCTTTGAAATTTGCCAGAAAAAAATTGCAAATCACGGACTTGACATGAAACTCGTTGACGTTGAATATACATTTGACGGGGGTAAGATTTTATTTTACTTTACCGCTGACGGCAGAGTTGATTTCAGAGAGCTTGTCAAGGACCTTGCAGGTGTATTCAAGACCCGAATTGAACTGCGCCAGATAGGCGTTCGTGACGAATCAAAGATGCTCGGCGGTCTCGGCATATGCGGAAGACCGTTCTGCTGCAGCAGCTTTCTCGGTGAATTCCAGCCCGTTTCCATCAAAATGGCAAAGGAGCAAGGGCTTTCACTTAATCCCACAAAAATCAGCGGTGCATGCGGAAGACTCATGTGCTGCCTCAAATACGAGCAAAATGCGTATGAGCATCTTCTTAAAATCACGCCTAAGCCCGGTGCAATTGTTGAAACAAAAGAAGGCGCGGGAACAGTTACGGATTTCAGTCTGCTGACCGGAATGCTTAAAATTCAGCTCCATAACAATCCCGATGCGCCGCCCAAAACCTTTAACAGAAAAGAAGTAAAACTTGTAAGAGATGCAAAAATCAGAGTCGCAAAAGAAGAAATTGAAGCCTTAAAGGATATGGAAGGATAATTTACTGCAAAAACCTCTTGCATTTTTTAAATAATATGATACAATGGTGTAGAAAAAACAATAAGGAGGACGAACACAATGGCATACATTATCAATGACGATTGCATTTCCTGCGGCGCATGTGCAGCAGAATGCCCCGTTGAAGCTATCTCAGAAGGCGAC
>JAFQRF010000005.1 GCA_017410195.1 Clostridia bacterium
AGCCTTAGCCATGGGAGCAAGGCAGTTTGTTGTGCATGATGCAGCTGAGATGATTGTGTCATCAGCTGTGAGAGTGCCTTCGTTTACGCTGTAAACAACTGTGGGAAGGTCGTTGCCTGCGGGAGCAGAAATAACAACTTTCTTTGCGCCTGCATCGATGTGAGCCTGGCTCTTTGCCTTTGAGGTGTAGAAACCTGTGCATTCAAGGACAACGTCAACACCGATTTCGCCCCAGGGGAGTTCAGCAGCGTTAGCCTTTGCATAGATCTTGATTTCTTTGCCGTCAACTGTGATGCTGTCTTCGCCTGCAACTACGGTATCAGCAAGAGCGTATCTGCCCTGAGCTGTATCGTACTTGAGAAGGTGAGCGAGCATTGCGGGGTTTGTAAGGTCATTGATAGCAACGATTTCGTAGCCCTCTGCGCCGAACATCTGACGGAAAGCAAGACGTCCGATACGGCCGAAACCGTTAATTGCAACTTTAACTGCCATGGTGAATTACCTCCAAAAATAATTTTTAATTTTTGACCGTATTTATTTTATACATTTTCAAGGAAATATGCAACAGTTTTTTGATTAATTTTTCAGTTTTTTGAAAGATTTGGTAATGTGAACAAAATTATAAAAAACTTGGGCGAAAAGGGTGTAAATCTGCCGAATATTTTTTGACTATTTATGGTATTTACCGCCGCTCGAAATCATAAATGCACGGTAAATCTGCTCAAGGAGCATGACTCTTGCAAGCTGATGCGGGAAGGTCATCGGGCTCATGGACAGTCTGAATTTTGCTTTGTTCTTTACGGAAGGAGCGAGTCCGTGAGAGCCGCCGATGATAAAACACAATGAGCCGAAGCCCGAAACAGCGCATTTTTCAATTTCCTTTGAAAAATTTTCGGAGGAGATTTCTTTGCCTTCAATGCAAAGAGCAAACACCGCATCGCCGGTTGAAATTTTTGAGAGAATCCTTTCACTTTCATCGGCGAGGGCGGCTTCGATCTGTGCATCGTTCGGATTTTCGGGAAGTCTTGCGGGAGAAAGCTCAGTTATTTTCAGCTTGCAGAATGCACCGAGTCTTTTTTCGTATTCGGCGCAGGCAGAGCGAAGATAATCTTCTTTGAGCTTGCCGATGCAGATAATGTTTATATTAATCATGTTTTCCTCCGTTATTACATAATTTTTAATGGAGTTGATAATTTTGAATCTTTTGAAAAACCGTTTTATGGTTCTTGTGGCTTGCCTTTTTGTGATAGCATGCAGTGTTTTTGCCATGAAGCTTTCGGAAATTTCCGCTGATACAGTTATTGCCGAAGCAGAAGAAACTACAACCGATAAATATATTAAATGGGTGGATTTTTCCGTTACGTATCAAGCTTTGAACGATGCAATGGAGCTTGATATTTCAACCTACGGAAGCAAAAGACATCTTTCGTGGGTTGATACTCTTTCGTTTCTTTCATGCAAAAACGGCGGAAACTGGAGCAAATATAAGCGTTCGCAGCTTGATAAGCTTGTTGAGGCACTCGGAGAGAATATGACGGTTGATGACCTTATGGCAACCAATAAATATTATGCGTTTTATAAAGAAGCCTACAGCGCCGTTCTCGGCGGATTGCTCGGAGAATATACGAAAGCGGCTCCCGACGGAAATGGCGGAATCAAGGTTATCGAGGGCTACGGATTAAAAGCGTATTCTCCGATTGCGGAGGGCTTTTGGTTCAGCCACTATGATGATTATGGTGTATCCCGTTCATACGGATATAAAAGAAGGCATCTCGGGAACGACCTGATGGGTTCAATCGGCACTCCGATTATTGCCGTTGAGGGCGGAACGGTTGAGGCGATGGGCTGGAACCGTTACGGAGGATGGCGCATTGCAATCCGCAGTTTTGACGGAAAACGTTCATATTATTATGCGCATTTAAGAAGAAACAGACCCTACAAGGAGGGTCTTGAAATCGGTTCAGCCGTCAAGGCGGGTGAGGTTATCGGATATCTGGGAATGACGGGCTATTCCGAAGAAGAAAATGTTAACGGAATGAATGTTCCGCATCTTCATCTCGGAATGCAGCTCATATTCAACGAGGTTCAGAAGGAAGGAACAAATCAGATATGGATTGATATGTATTCTCTTGTTGAATTGCTTAATAAGAATAAATCTACGGTTGTCAAGGATGTCAAAACAGGTGAATATAAAAGGGTTTACGATGTTTTTGATGAGTCTTATCCTGAGAAAATGAGGCATCTCACAACCGTTGACACTTCTGAATTTACAGAGCAATAACGGGATTGTTGTTGCCCGCAACGGTAAGCAGATAATCTATGTTTTCTTTTGCACCTGCCATGGTCATGGCGGCGTGAGTTGTTTCGTAAGCGAGAGAAGGAATGTTGTTCTCTTTGCTCAGATGCCCGAGAATGAAGCGCGTTGTTCCCGATTCCATAAGCTTTACAGCTGTTTTTGCACAGTTTTCGTTAGACAGATGACCGTGATTTGAGAGAATTCTCTGCTTGAGAAAATATGGATAAGGTCCGTTTTGAAGCATGCCGATATCATGGTTTGACTCGAGAAGAATCAAGTCACTTCCATAGACTGAGTTCATGATTTCTTCCGTCACCGTTCCGATATCCGTTGCAACGGCAAGCCTTTTCCCATCGGGCGTCACGATGCTGTAGCCCGTGCTTTCGCGGCTGTCGTGCGGAGTTCTGAATGCACGGATAAACATGCCGCCCGCTTCAATTCCGCATTCGGGAATAACATCTGTTTTGGTTTTTGCAGTAACAGCGTTAAGCTCTTCCATTCCTGCAAGGGTGCCGGCCGAGGAATAGACTTTTATTCCGTATCGCTCTGCAAAAACTCTTATGCCTTTAATATGGTCGGAATGCTCGTGTGTCACAAAAATCGCTTCAATCGCAGACGGTGAAATGTTGATATCCGCAAGTGCCTGCTCGGTTCTTTTTGCGCTTACACCGACATCGATAAGAATGCCGCCTTGCGAACATCCGATGTAGGTGCAGTTGCCGTCGCTTGATGAAAAAAGAGAACAAAACTTTGCCATAAGTAAATATCCTTCAACAAAAATGGGCTGTTTGATAATACAGCCCATAATTTATATACATTATATATTGTGAAATTAACCTACATTTGTAAGCGAGTTGGGGTCTGGACAGTAGACACGCTTGATGTCTGCGCCGATACCCTTAAGCTTTTCAACGACGTCCTCATATCCTCTGTCGATATGAAGAATATCCTCAATCTCGGTTGTACCGCTTGCAGCAAGTCCTGCAATAATCATTGCTGCACCTGCTCTGAGGTCATCTGCCTTGACAGGTGCGCCCTTAAGCTGTTCAACGCCCTGAACAACGGCAAGCTGACCGTCGGCTTTAATGTTTGCACCCATCCTGTTAAGCTGCTCTGTGTAACGGAATCGGTTTGACCATACGCTCTCGGAAATGATGCTTGTGCCGTCCGCAAGTGCAAGAAGGACAGCTATCTGAGGCTGCATATCGGTCGGGAAACCGGGATGAGGCATGGTTTTGATTGTGCATTTATCAGGGCGTCTGTTGAGCGAAACTCTGACTGCATCATCGAATTCTTCAACCTCAGCACCGCATTCGATAAGCTTTTTTGAAATTGATTCAAGATGTTTGGGGATAACATTTTTAATCAGGACATCGCCGTAGGTTGCAGCAGCGGCAACCATGTATGTGCCTGCCTCAATTTGGTCGGGAATGATTGAATAGGTGCAACCGTGAAGATGGTCAACGCCTCTGATTTTGATAACGTCTGTACCGGCACCTCTGATATCCGCACCCATGGAGTTGAGAAAGTTTGCAAGATCAACAATATGAGGTTCTTTTGCAGCATTTTCGATAACGGTCAGTCCTTTTGCCTTTACTGCGGCAAGAAGAATATTGACCGTTGCGCCGACCGATACCATGTCAAGGTAAATCGGGCTGCCGGTAAGGCTTTCTGCTTTCGCATTAACGATTGCGTTATCGTCAACGGAAACCGTTGCACCGAGAAGCTCAAAACCCTTGATATGCTGGTCGATGGGTCTGGGGCCGAGATAACAGCCGCCGGGCATTGACACCTTTGCTCTCGAAAATCTTCCGAGAAGAGCGCCGATGAAATAATAAGATGCACGCAGATGCTTGGTCATATCGTGCGAAATGACATATGAATTGACATGGCGTGAATCTATTTCGATTGTGTTTTTGTTGATAACTTTAATTTGTGCACCGATTTGCTTGAGAATCTTCATCATGTAGCCGATATCACTGATAGAGCAGGGAAGATTTTCAATTACGCAAACATCCTGCGAAAGAATCGCTGCGGGGATAATCGCAAGAGCAGCATTCTTTGCACCGCTGATTTCTATTTCACCGTGCAGAGGAGTGCCGCCGTTGATAATAAATTTTTCCAAAGATTCTCCCTCTTTCGTGTTTGTTGATATATCGAAAAAAGAAATTAAACTCACAGATATAATGATTATATCATCTTTTTTTGTATTTGAAAAGTCTTTTGTTAAAAAAATATGTCATAATTTTGTTGAAAATCCGTAATTTTTTCGTGGTTTTTTCGTTATTTCGGCAAAAAATTTAATTGCATGTTCAGGTGCAGATATAGTATGTCATGTTTTTTGAAGTATATATACAGTAAAATTTTATTTGCGTATGGGTTAAAATGCACAAATATTACTGTGCTTTTTTGTTATGAAATAACATTGGCTTTTTGAACAAAATCCAATTTGAATTTTTGAACAAAAACTAAGGCTGATGTTCTGTTTTGGCAATTATCAACAAAACTGATGATAATAAAATGTGACATTGTTCCAAAAAATGTTTTGGAATAAAAAATGTTACACAAACAGTTTTGACAGACGTAGATTTTGAAAAATTTGTCTAAAAAGCATAAAAACAAAGCAAAATTTACAATAAATTCAAAAAATAATTGAAAAAAACCGAATATTTCTATTGCAAAAAAACTCTTTATTGTGTAAAATGTAGATGTCCCAATGGTCATTTTGTATAAATTGATAATGATGTTAAAACAAATCAGATGAGGGGTAATAATTATGTCAAACAGAATTTTTCAGGGTTTAGTCCATCAGATGAGAGAAGCTGTAGGTAGAACCCTGGGCGTAATTGACGAAACAGGAACAATTATTGCGTGCAGCGAGCTGAGCAAAATCGGTGAGGTTATCTCAACGGCAAGCGACGTGTTTGCGGATAATGAGCTTCATTATATCAACGGAAACACCTTCTGCAATTTCGGCTCTCATATCCAGACGGAGTACGCTGTTTTTGTTGAAGGAACCGATGAATTGGCAGGCAGATTTGCGGCTGTTTGCTGTGTTTCTCTTGAAAATCTCAAGCAGTATTATGAAGAGAAGTTTGACAGAGGCAATTTCATCAAAAACGTAATTCTCGATAACATACTTCCCGGCGACATTTATCTCAAGTCAAGAGAACTCAGATTCAATTCCGAAGCAACGAGAGTTGTTCTCCTTATCAGAATAACCGACCATAATGATGCGGCTGTTTTTGATGCGGTTCAGAATCTTTTCCCTGATAAGAATAAAGATTTTGTTATTAACATCAATGAGCATGATATCGCAATTGTTAAGGAAGTCAAAAATAATATCGAAACAAAAGACCTCGAAAAGCTTGCACGCTCGATTTCCGATTCACTGAGTACCGAGCTTTATACCCATGTCCTTGTCGGCATCGGTACAACTATTGAAGGCATCAAGGATTTGGCATGTTCATTCAAGGAAGCTCAGATTGCACTTGAAGTCGGCAAGGTGTTTGATACCGAAAAAACAATTGTCAGCTACGATAATCTCGGCATCGCACGCCTTATTTATCAGCTGCCCACAACTCTTTGCGATATGTTCCTCAGAGAAATTTTCAAGAGAGGCTCGATTGACAGCCTTGACCACGAAACACTTTTTACCATTCAGCGTTTCTTTGAAAACAACCTCAATGTTTCCGAAACATCGAGAAAGCTTTTCGTTCACAGAAACACTCTTGTTTACAGACTTGAAAAAATCAAGAAGCTTACAGGTCTTGACCTGAGAGAATTCGACGATGCAATAGTGTTTAAAGTAGCTCTCATGGTTAAGAAGTATCTTGATGCAAAGCCCGTCAAATATTAATCCGGGTCAATCAGGTTTCGATATCTGAACAAAAACTTTTTAAGGATATGATACTGTGATTCAATTTACCAATGTATCTAAAAAGTATGACAATGGTACCCATGCTTTGAAAGATATAAATCTTACCATTGACAAGGGCGAATTTGTTTTTGTTGTCGGTTCTTCCGGCGCAGGTAAGAGTACTTTCCTTAAGCTTATGATGAGGGAAGAAGTTCCTTCGTCGGGAAGCATCGTTGTTGACGATACAGATTTAACGAAAATAAAAAAGAGAGAAATCCCCAAATTCCGCCGTAGACTCGGCATCGTTTTTCAGGATTTCAGACTCATTCCGAATATGACTGTTTTCGATAATGTTGCATTTGCAATGCGTGTTATCGGAACAAAAGAAAAGAAAATCCGTAGAAGAGTTCCTTATGTTCTCAGCCTTATGGGTCTTAACGAGAAAGCAAGAAACTATCCGCAGGAGCTTTCGGGCGGTGAGCAGCAGAGAGTTGCCCTTGCAAGAGCACTTGCCAATAATGCCGAAATCATTATTGCGGACGAGCCTACGGGTAATGTTGACCCTCAGATGAGCTACGAAATCGTTGATTTGCTTATGCGTCTTAACGAGGCCGGAACAACAGTCATCATGGTTACGCATGAACACAGCCTTGTCCGCTGCTTCGATAAGAGAGTTATCATTCTCGATAAGGGTACTGTTGTATCCGACGGCGGTGCGCTGATAAGAGAAGCCGCAACCTCTCATATCAATGCGGTCAGCGAAATTTCAAACGAATATGTTGTTCCTCCGGAGGAGGATTATTCTGCCTATGCGCAGGATCAGCAGTCGCCCGATTTGCAGGAAAACAGCGAGCCTGTTGAGGTTCAGGAAGATTTTAATGTGACGGGAGGCGAGGATTGATGGGTAATTTAGGATATTTAACCAAAGAAGGCTTCCGTAACCTTAAGGTCAACAAGCTTATGTCAGTTGCGTCAATAACCGTTCTTTTCAGTTGCCTTATGCTCATCGGCATAGCGTTTATGCTCCTTGTCAACATCGAAGCATTTATTTCGGGAATAGAATCCGAAAATGTAATTATGGTTTATGTTGATACCGAAGCATCGGATTACGAATATATAAAACTCGGCAACGATCTGAGAGCCATTGAAAACGTTGCGTTTGTTGAAAATATCGACAAAGAGCCGGCTTATGAAGAAATTCTTTCGGAGCTTGACGAAGGACTCAGAACTTATCTCAGCGGTCTTGACGAAAATCCGCTCCCCGATGCTTACAGAGTAACGATAAGCAACATGGAAGGCTTTGAAGATGTTGTTAATCAAATCAAGCAGCTCAGCGGGATTGAGCGTGTTTACGAAAACAGTACTCTTGCAAGACAGCTTGAGGGCATCAGAAATTCCGTAACATATATCAGTCTCGGTATGATTGCGCTGCTTCTTGTTGTTTCGCTCTTCATTATTTCAAATACTATTAAAGTAACAATGTTCAGCCGCCGACTTGAAATCAGCATTATGAAGAGTGTCGGTGCAACGAACTCATTCATCCGCTGGCCGTTTATGATTGAAGGAATTATCATAGGGCTGATTGCTGGCTTGCTTGCATTTGCTGCAGTCTGGGGAATATATGAGTTTGCGCTCGGTTCGTTTACCGCTGTTCTTTCGGGCTTCGGTTCGGGAGAGCTTCAGATTAATTTCCTTGATTATGCGCCTTATCTTGTTGCGGCTTTTGTTGGTATCGGTGTATTTACGGCTGTTTTCGGCAGCGCAACATCAATAAGAAAATATCTTAAGGAAAGGAAGTTTGTTGAGCTTGAAGACTGAGAGAATAAGCAAAAAGAAAAGAATACTGTGTTTTGTGATGGCTCTTGTCTGCATTTTTTCCTCGTGTCTGACCTTTGCATTTGCGGAAGACGAAAAGTCGCTCGAAGAGCTTCAGAACAGATATGAAGAAATTGAAAAGGATATTCAGGAAAATCAGGAAAAGCTTGATGAAGTTCAGCATGATATAAAAACCAACGAGCAGAAGCTTGATGAATTAAACAATCAGATTGACAGTATCGAAGAGCAGATTAATCTGCTTGATGAGAGTATCGAAATTCTCAACGGCGATATCGATGATTTACAGAGCGATATTGACCTGACAACTGATGATATCAATAAAATCAATGCTCAGATTTCGGATATTGAGGCGCAGATGGCTTCAACCGAAACTCTTATGGAAGAAACCAAGGAGCTTCTTCTTGCAAGAATTCGCGAAAACTATATGTCGGGCGGCAACGGTTCAACCCTTGAGCTGCTTCTGACGAGCGGTGACATCTCATCTTTCTTTGCAAGAAAAGAGCTTGTGACCCGTGTATCCGAGAGAGATAATGAGCTTATTGCCGAGCTTTCCGATAAGCTTGTTGAGCTTTCTGAGCTTCAGGCAGAAAGCGAAGCTCAGAAAGAAGCACTTGAAAACAAAAGAACAGAGCTTGATACTCAGATGAATTCTCTGACGGATAAGCAGACCAACCTTGAAAACAGCATGAGTGCTCAAGAGAAAAAGAAGAGCAACGCAACCGGCAAGAAAGATGAGGTTAAGTATCTTCTTGAGGATCTTGATAAGGACAGCGATGCATATAAGGCTGCAATCAAGCGTCAGGAGGCTGAGCGTGCGGCACTTGAAGCCGAAATTGAAAATGCAATTAAAAGCCAGGGTTCAACCGAAAATGATGTACCCGATGAAGAATTCAACAATGACGGCAATATGATATGGCCTGTTCCCGGTTCAACAAGGCTTACCGCAACCTACCCTTCCTACAGCGACGGCAGCCCTCACTGGGGTATTGATATTGTCAGAACCGATGTAACAACCAAAGGTTCTCCCTTCCGTGCCGCTCAGGGTGGCGAGGTCATACTTGCAAAGAATGACGGAAACTGGAATTCGGGCTTCGGCAATTATTGCATTATTGACCACGGTGACGGTAAACATACACTTTATGCGCATGCTCAAAGACTTTATGTCAGCGAGGGCGATGTTGTGCAGAAGGGCGAGGAAATAGGTCTTATCGGCGATACAGGCAATACAACCGGTCCGCACCTTCACTTCGAGGTCAGAATCAAAAAGGCGGACGGTTCGGTCAGCAGAGTAAATCCGCTTAACTACGTTTCAAAACCATAAAAAGTAAATTTTAAAAGGCGGCTCGATGTCGCCTTTTTTTGCAAAGAAAGGACGGCCGTTTATGAATAAAAAAATTTCACTCGGTCTGTGTATTTCACTTATAATTATTTCTGTAACTGCCACATTTGCGGTAACTATGGTGGTTTCAAAACAAATTTATAACGGAATAATAAGCAACATATCTCAGCGTTCGCAGACTTATGATTCGCTTGAAGAAATAAGCGTGTTGGTCAATTCATATTATTACGGCTCTGATGAAGACAGAAACAGACTCAATGCATCGCTTGTTAACGGATACGTTGAGGGCTTGGGTGATTCCAACAGCATTTATCTTAATGCTTCCGATTATGCCGAGTATACCGCAATGCTTGATGGAGGTCTGACCGGTATCGGAGTAGAAACTGCTTATGACTATCAGAAGAGCAGTTATGTTATAACTCATGTTTATGAGGGATCTCCTGCGGAGAAGGCAGGGCTTAAAGCCCTTGATGTAATAACCGCAATTGACAATTCAACCGTAACTATGTCAAATTATAATCAGCTCAGCGAAAAGCTTTATGGCTCGATGCTTTCGGCTGTTCAGGTTGAATATATGCGAGACGGAGAAACAAAGGTCGTTGAACCGATGAGAGGCTTTTCAATTCCGAGCGTCAGCGGCAGGCTTGAAAGCAACGTCGGTTATATAAAAATTAACGGATTCTATAAAAATACCGCCTCCGAATTCAAGGAGACGGCAGAAAAGCTTATTGAGCAGGGTGCGGAAAGCATGGTTTTTGATGTCCGCAACACTTACAGCGGTACGATTGAGTATGCAGCTCAGACAGTGGATGTTATTGTTCCCGCAATTGAGGGTAATATAGCGGTTATAAAGGATAAAAAAGGCGAAGTAAAGAAGGTTTTCTCAGCCGAAAACTACAGTATTACGATGCCGTTTATTGTTCTTGTCAACGGCTCAACTGCGGGTCCTGCAGAGCTTTTTGCATGCGATTTGCGTGATATCAGCCAGGCGCAGATTGTCGGAACAAAAACAGCAGGGGTAGGAACCATGCAGGAGCTTTTTGCTCTTGAAGACGGCGGCGCTGTTCTTCTTACCGTGGCTCTTGTTGAGCCGAAGAACGGTGAGGCATCGGTTTATAACGGAACCGGAATAATTCCAAACAGCGAGGTTCCTCTTACGGCAGGATATACCGCAAATCTTTCGTTGCTGACCGTTGAAGAAGATAATCAGCTTTCAACCGCACTCGACATGCTTGCGGCTTAAAATCTTCTTCTCATTTCAATAACTCTGCCAAGAACGGAAACGGGGAGATTGTAAAATTCTCCGTAGCTGAAGACCATAGGTTCATATTCTGAATTATCAGACACAAGCAATATGCTTGTGTCTTTTTTTATTATCCTTTTTATTATTGCATTTCCGTTACCGACAGTAACTGCAACAATGTCACCGTTTGAAGCAGGCATATTGCGGTTGATTATAACCGTATCGCCGGGCTTCAGAGTCGGCATCATGCTTTCATCGGCTATGACCAATGCAAAGTGTTCACTTCTGCCAAGCCTTTGGGAAATGTTCTCGGCATTGATTTGTTCGAATCCGCGAATTCGGTTTTCATCATTATTTTTTTCAGTTCCGATAAGTGCTTCAACTGAAACACCCAAAACCTCTGAAAGCATTTTCAGACTGTTCAAATCAGGCGTTGTTCTGCCCTTCTCCCATTGACTGACTGCTGTTTGATGCACGCAGCATGCGTCTGCAAGCTCCTTTTGTGACATACCTTTTTTCTTTCTCAATTCTCTTATTATACTCATCGAAATGCACCTCTATGTGTTAATGGTTCTTATAGGTTAATTATTAGCAAAACTATTAAAAATGTCAAGCCTAAATACAAAAATTCTAAATAATGCTTGACATAAGAACGAATGTTCGCTATAATTAATAGCGTAACTATTATTATTGGAGGTGCAGAATGAAATTATCAAACAAAACGGAGCAGCAGTTTTATCCCGATAAGGACGAGATAAAGGCTGCTCAGCTTGCATGCTGTGGGCGACATTGCAGCGCATGCGAATCGCCGGCAGAGTATGCGTGGAGAAAACGTGAGGTGGACATGTCGCTGCTATTGGAAAAGGCAATTCAGAAGGAGCTTACCAATGTTGAGCGTTCTGTTGTATTGCTGCATTGGTTTGACGGCGAATCTCTTACCCGAATTTCGCAGATAAAAAACATTTCGCCTGCAGCGGTCAAAAAGACTCTTGCAAGGGCGCAGGAAAAGCTTGAACGTGTTTTGAGCTATGCCGTCTGCTATCAGCAGAATATAATCTCGGAAACTATTATACCTGTTGTACTCGGCAGAGCAAGAGTTATTGCGGCGGCAAGAAATGCAACCGGCGGCAGATGCGGAGACAGAATAGCTCGTTTGAGGCAGAGTCAATGTCTTCCGCTCGAAGCGTTGGGGGTTGCAACGGGTATTAAACCGTCGAGGCTTTTAAAAATTGAGCACGGTGTACAGCCCGAGAGTGATGAGGTTATCGCACTCAGCGAATTTTTTTCGGTGTCTGCCGATTTTATTTTGAAAGGAGAAAAGGATGAAGGTAAAGAAAACATTGCATGAGCTTGGAGTTGAATATGAGATTGCAGCAGAACGTATTAAAGAAATAATCGCAAAGAAACGTAAGGAGTTAAGAGGACTGCGTGATAGTATATGTTCAACAGAGGCGTATGAGATTAAGAGGGAATTGAACCTGCTCTATGCACAGCACAGAGATTTATCAGATATTGCAAATTATCTTAAAAGATACTATGAACCGCACAACGGTAAAACAGAGCTGTTCAGCTATAAATAAGTGTTGACAAGTCGAAAGAAATATATAATAATTTATATACATTGAATTATCGGGAGGAAGCGGAAATGAAAAGAGCTGCTCAAAAAATCATTAGTCTTTTTCTTTGCGTGTGCATGATTTTCTCGGCTTCGGCAGTCGGCTTTGCCGATGAAAAAGCTGTGGAGATAAATACGGTTTCATGCAAAAATGACCTTGCGAATCTTGATTCTGATGTTCCCGTTGTGTTTGTAACGGGTCTTGAAGGTGAATATTACAAGGGTCTTTCAACGAAAACCGAAGAGGATGACGTGCGCATATGGGGGCCTCAGGCAGGCCCGATTGTTGAGGCTGTGTTTAAAAATCTCGGCGGCATTTTGTGGAATCTTTTTACGAAGGATTATGATGAGCTTGCATCCGTTCTCGGAGGTCTTGTTGACCCGATTTTCGGCGATTTTGTCTGCGACGAAAAGGGTATTCCAAACCCCGATACGGGAAAAAAAGAAGTGAGTGATTCTGAGCTTGAAGACGGAAACGGCTATGAAAACTGCTACCGTTTTGTCTATGATTGGCGTTATGACACGGTTACAATTGCTGCACAGCTTGATGAATACATTGAATATGTTATGTCGCTTACGGGTTCGGATAAGGTTGCGCTTGTTTCAATGAGCATGGGAACTGCCGTAATGATGACTTATCTCCACGAATATTATTACGCAGATGAAAATTATTCAAGGCGTAACCATATCGATTCTGCCGTTTTTATTGCGGGAGCGATGAACGGAGTCGGCTGCTGCGAAGATCCGTTTTCGGGTAATATCAATATTGATACCGTTTCGCTCATGCGTTTCCTTTCGGAGATAATGAAGGGAAATTCGGGTACGGAAGCAATTTATTATATGCTTGAGTGCCTTTATGAAATCGGCGCACTCGACTGCCTTGTTGAGTTTGCGGATAACCTTACCCAAGAGCTTCTTGCTCACGGCTTCAATGAAGCAATGACCGATTCAATCGCAACGATTCCCGGATTCTACGCATTGATGTCCGCTGAACGCTACGAGGAAACTGTTGAGTTTATCTTCAACACTCCCGAAAAAAAGGCAAAGTACGCCGAGATAATCAGAAAAGGCGACTATTATCACGATAATGTTCAGGCAAACGGCGCAAATATTATTCAGTCGCTTCTCGATGACGGAATAAATACGGCGATTATTGCCGAATACGGCTATTCATTTATGCCGCTTACATCCGATAACGACAGAATGACCGACGGTACGATTGCGACCGACCGTGAAAGCTTCGGTGCAACCTGCGCTCAGGTTGACGGTACACTCGGCGAAAATTATAAGCAGGCAAAGGAATGTGACTGCGGTAAAAATCATGTTTCCGTTGATAATCAGATTGATGCATCAACGTGCAGATTTCCCGACATAACTTGGTTTGGCAAATATCTTAAGCATACCTGTGCCGACAATTATTTGGCAGACCTTGTTAACCTGATTGTCTATAGTGACAGACAGATTACCGTATGGGATTATGAAGAATTTCCTCAGTTTATGATTAACCTTGACGGTGAAAAGCTTGTACCGTTGACGTCAGAGAATGCGGGTGTAATTCTTCCGTATGAGGAAACAACTGTTATGGGAAAATTCAAATCCTTGTTTAAATAAAAGAAAAAGCTTCGTGGCAAAAGATTGATTTGCCACGAAGTTTTTTAATTTAATATGTATATTGCAAGATTAAGATATCCTGCGAAGGTGATCCACAGAAGGTAAGGAATCTGAAGAATCCCTGCAATCGGCTTGATACGATAAAATTTTATAATCATAATCAGAATTACTGCCCAGAGAGCGACAAGCCATACGAATGCGAAAAGGTATGCTCTCATATTGAAGAAAATAATGCTCCAGAAGAAATTCAGAAACAGATTGAGTCCGTAAACAATCAACGCACGGTTGACCTCTGCAGGCTTTGCGTTTCTCTCACCGTAAATTATTGCCGTACTGATACCCATGAGGGTGTAAAGTGCGGTCCAAACAATCGGGAAGAGTATCGATGGCGGCGAAAGCGGCGGTCTTGTTATTTCGGAATAAAGATCCATATTGCCCATCGTGAGCAATGCAGAAAGACCTCCGACAGCCAGTGCGATTACGATTGATACAATGTAGTTTTTTGCGTTCTCTTTCATAAAACTCACCTCTTTTAAAATTTATTCATACAAATTGTCCAAATATACTTTACTTTTTGGAAAACTTTTGTTATAATACTAAATTATATTTAATCACTCAAACGGAAGGCCGCTGAGGTTTCCGTTTGATTTTTTTGGAGGTAAATAATGAAAAAGATTATTGCGGCAATTCTCAGCGTTGCTATGGTAATGAGCATGGGCGTTGTTTCCTTTGCGGATTTCACGGCGCCGAGACTTACAAACGAAGAATGGGCGGAATATTATATGTCCCTTCGAGATGAAAACTGTCTCCCGACCCTCAATGTCGGTGCGGATGAAACTCAGGTCAGCCTTTGCTGGCATGCTGATAAGGCAGAAGCTAAAGCAGAGGTTCGTCTTTCAAAGAATGCCGATATGAGCGATTCAAAGCTTTTTAAGGGCGAAACAACTCCTGCAGAGAGTGAAAGTCAGCTTGTCTGCCGTGTTACGGTAACCGGTCTTGAAGAAAATACCGAATATTATTATCAATGGTTTGACGGCAAGGACTGGAGCGAGATTTGCGAATACGAAACCAAATCCTTCGGTGACCATAAGGTGCTTGTTGCCGGTGATATTCAGATTACCGAAATTTATGAGGACGGCGATGACAGCGCACAGATCAGAGAAGGTCTTGCGTGGAACAATCTTCTTGCCGAGGCACTCGAAAAGAATCCTGATGTCAGCTATTTTGTAACACCGGGTGATAACACATCATCAGGCCGTACGGATGCCGAGTGGCAGACCCTTCTCATGCCTAAGGTACTCAGAAGTCTTCCCATGGCAATGGCAATCGGCAACCACGATAAAAAGGGCATGACATATAATTATTACACCAATATGCCCAACGAATATTACGGCAAGCATTTCAGAGGTCTTGACCGTGACTTTTGGTTCCGCTACGGTGATGTGCTTTATCTTTTCTTTGACTCAACCTCGGGCGATGCACCCGATCATATGGCGATGGCTAAAGAAGCCGTTGAAAAGAATCCCGATGCAAAGTGGAGAATAGGTGTTGTTCATCACGGAATCTACGGGGCAGGCGATGCAATCGGCGATCTAGAAACGGAGCTTCTTCTGACAACAATTTTTGCACCCATTTTCGAAACCTATGACCTTGACCTGGTTATAACGGGTCATACCCATTCCCAGGGACGTTCTCACTTTATGGAGGACCGCAAAGTTGTTGAGACCGCTGAAGGCGGCAAGACTTACACAGACCCTAAGGGTGTTCTTTATCTTAACGCAAGCTGTGCAACAAGCACTCTTGTGCTTGATACCGATGCAGACCACCTTGCGTATTCTTTTAACGAAACAACTCCTGCTTATTCAACTCTTGAGTTCGTCGGCAATAAAATGATTCTCGAAACAAGAAGAAGCGATAACAGCGAGCTTATTGACACCATAACAATTGAAAGAACAACCGATGAACGCAATGAAAACAGTATCGGAAATCAGCTCAAGCGACTTCTTTATAAGGTTGTTGAATTTGTCGGATTTATTTACACTAAGATTGACACTCTTGTAAGAATGTTCGGATAAAATTAAAACCGCTCCCGATTTGGGAGCGGTTCAGCTTGTCGAAAAACTTGTTTTTCGGCAAGGTGGTGACTGTTGAGAAAGGAAGCTGAATGATGTTTTCTTCGACCGAAGGCGTACAAAGGTACTCCGATGGGAGAAAAAACATCAAATAAAACGAAAAGATATACGGCGGGATGAGGGCATCCCGCCCTACTTTTATAGGGGTGTTAATGCGGGTCGTCGGGTCGCCGATCCCTACACTTTATTTCTTTTATGTTTCAGCGACTTTATCGACAGTCAAAACCGCTCCCTTGATTGGGAGCGGTTTGTTTTTGTGATATGCTATTATTCAGCCTTGGGAGCTTCAACGGGGCAAGCATCAGCGCAAGCACCGCACTCGATGCAAGCATCAGCATCGATAACATACTTGCCGTCGCCTTCTGAGATAGCTTCAACGGGGCATTCTGCTGCACATGCGCCGCAG
>JAFQRF010000031.1 GCA_017410195.1 Clostridia bacterium
ACCGCAACTCCCGTTTTGAAACAACTGTGTGCCGTTTTGATGTTTCCGTATCCGTGGTCGATTCCTATTACTGTAATTTCATTTCTTAATAAATTCATAATTTAAATTTCCTTCCTTAATTAAAATTTTGACATAAAAAAGCGAGCCGATATGATTTCGGCTCGCTGTGATAATTATTATTCGTTATTCAATTTTTTCTTGGCTTCATACCGTTCTTTTCTGCCTCTGCGATTCGCTTCTTCTCTGCAAGGCAAACTGCAATATTTTACATCAGCTCTTGTTGTGCTGAAAGCTGTTCCGCAGATTTCACAAATACAATCACGCCGTCTTTCCTCTGCCGCTTGACGAAGATAGAACTTTGCTCTGCAATTCGGATTACAATACAAAGCATTTGAGCGTGTAGTTTCAAAGGTTTCTCCACAGCATTTACAAGTTATTTCAAAAAGCTGTCCCTTAACACGGGTTCCTTCTTTGAGTTGCTTGTATCTTTCACGGTTTTTAATACGGTGTCTGCGTAGTGTTTCCTGCCGCTTTATTTCTTCGGGTGTAAGTTCGGGTTCGGGCAAATCAAAATGTCCGATAAAATTCAAATAAATCTCAACTTCCTGAGTTCGTTCTCCGTCAACTCTTTCGGGTGCGTGGACAATGATTTTGTCAACAAACTCGTTTATCATCATTGTTGTAAGTTCGGAAAAGTCTGTGTATTTCTTTGCCAATGCAATAAACTTCTCGGCCCTGTCAGTATCTTCATTGAAAGAGGAAAGCAGTTTATCCGCTTCATCAACAGAGATTTGGAGTGATTTCTGCTCGGCTTCATATTCTGACATCAGACTGTCAAAGCGTTCTTCAGATATTTTGTCCGTTGCAAAGGATTCATAAAGTTTTTTGATGATATTATCAAGCTCTGCAATCCGCTTGCGTTCCTTGTTAAGTTTTCTTTTGATTTCCTTTGCCGCTTCTGCCTGACGAAGCTGAGAAGCATTTCGTACCTTTTCAATAAATTCATCCTGATTACTGATTGCAAGCGTGCTTATGGTTCGTATGGTGTCGAGAATAAGGGTGCGTAAGTTTTTGGTAGTTATATAGTGTCCCGTACAGGCTTTGTATCTCTTTTGTCGGGAAAGTGTATATGTTGAGCAGTCAAAGAAATCTGAAGGGTAGAAGTTGTTTTCTTTACCGCCTCGGGAACGGTGGTTATACATCTTTTCACCGCAGTCGGCACAGAACACAAGTCCCGTAAGAGGATTTGCTTCTCCGAAAGTATCAATGCGTCTTGGCGTTTTTCTTAACTTCTGTGCAAGTTCCCAAGTTTCTTTATCAACAATAGCCTCGTGTGTGTTTTCAAATATCAGCCAATTTTCTTCCGGGTTTTTGACGGTGTGTTTATCTTTGTATGAAAGCTTATGGTAACGGAAATTTACCGTATGTCCCATATATTCGGGCTTTGAAATTATTTGACCGACAATAAAGCCGCTCCAGTTATATGGGTTCGGAAATTCCTCTTTACTCTTCCACACACCTGTTTTTCTCTTGGCAAAATACACGGCAGGGGTTTCAACTTTATCGTCAAACAGAATACGGGCGATTTCATAAGGTCCGAACCCGTCAATGGTTAATCTGAAAATTCTGCGGACAACTTCCGCCGCTTCTTCGTCAATCAGCCAATGATTTTTATCGTTCGGGTCTTTCTTGTATCCGTATATCGCACTGTTTGATGTCGGTTTACCCGATTCACCCTTGACCTTTATTGCTGCCCGTTGCTTTTTGCTCAAATCCCTCAGATACCATTCGTTCATAATATTGAGGAACGGGGCAAACTCGTTACTGTTAAGGTCATCGCTGTCAACATTGTTTGCAACTGCAACAAAGTGAACTCCGTACTGTCTGAACATAACTTCGGTGTAAAAACCCGTTTGCAGATAATCTCTGCCTATTCGTGACATATCCTTAACGATAATGTGAGCAATCTTTCCTGCTTCAACATCGGCAATCAGCCTTTTCCAAGCAGGTCGCTCAAAATTACCGCCCGAATATCCGTCATCCGTATAATGGATGCAATTATCGTACCCTTGCTGCTGTGCATAGCCTTCGAGGTACTTTTTTTGATTCACAATCGAGTTGCTGTCACCGGTCAACTCATCATCACGGGAAAGTCTTTCGTACAACGCCGTGATTTTTCCTTCAGTCTGTTTCAATGCCATAGTCAGGCACTCCTTTCAGACTGTCGGCTCATTTGCGGTAATTCCATTATACCACACTTTTCACCGTTTTCCAGTACTTCATTGCGAACAATTCGTAAAATTTTATCTTCCATAGTTTCGTTACCCGTATCGTTATACACAACCTTCACTTTGAATGTTGTTGCACCGATACGGCGGGTTATATATGAATAATTATTGTCTACTTTGGTTTTATCCAAATTAAATTTACCTCCTATTGCGATTTTTATTGATATAGAGTATAATGCGGTTAGTTCCGTTTGCTGTAATCTGCTGTCAGATATATCAGCGGTTATTATTCAATGTCTTATTTAAAAGAATTCAGCCTCCGAAAAGCAAGGCTAATCAAAGGCTGATTCGTTGTGTTGTCTTAAATTAATGTGTCTTACGATTGATTGATACAATGGCATCACTTCTCCTTTCTTCAGTATTGAGAGTAATATACAAAACGGCAAAATATATTACCCCCTCACTTATAGGAGAAAATCGGTATACTTTACGGAACTGTTTTCGTGAATTTACTTTGAATTTTATTTTAACTTTCTGTTAAGGAGGCGACAAGCGATGATTTCGGAAGATTACGAATATGACGAAAGCCGTATAACCGAAGATGAATCCGGTGATTCAGACGAACAGATACGCCGAAGGCTTGTCGAAGAACAGACCTTGGTGGAAGAGCTTGAAGCGGATGCGGAAGAAAACCCGTTTGAGGAAGATGAGGAAGAAAGCGAAGAATCCGAACGGAAGAAGCTGAAACGGGAAATACAGGCAGAAGCACTTGCCCGACTTGAATCGGCAGCAAGAACGGTCAGCGATTTTGAAAACGTTATCGCTTGGTGGGACAGACTTGATGCTAACCGTGAACGCAGGGAACGGTATCACGAATTAAGCAGAAGCGGTGATGACATTCCTTTTGACTATGGTGTTTCAATAAATGAATTGTTCTTTCCTGATACTCTGAACAATGTTTTGGAAAAGCAGCTTCGCAAGGGTGATTTTATTGACGATATATTTTACTGTCCGTATGACATACATGAGCTTGTTACGGAAGAATACTTATCTAAAATATTTTACGGCTTGAAAGAAGAACAGAAAGAACTGCTGTTCCTTTGTGCGGTAAGGTTATTCAGTTCGGTAAGAATTGCCGCAATAAGAGGACAAACAGACAGAAATATACGCAAAGTCCGTGCAACAATGCTCCGAAAGATAAGGAAAGAAATGTATGCGGCACTTCTGAAAAAAGAGGATAAAAAGAAAGACAGTCTGACATTACTTGAAAAACAGTTTATGAAAGACTATGTGAAAGAATTGGAGAAATGATTATGAAGAAGCTGATAGAAAACGCAAGTTCCGTTTGGGTGAAATACAGCGAATATGAATGGAAGAAAGCTAAAAACGGTAAACT
>JAFQRF010000032.1 GCA_017410195.1 Clostridia bacterium
AATACTATGTGCTCACAACATTCTATATCGGCGGCTATGAGCTTCCCGCAGCTGATGAATTCAAGGTTGTATATGACGGCAAAGAAATTCCCTATTATAATTTCAATTCATATCTGCCCAGCGACAGTGCATATTATCTTTATAAACATGGCGGTAACGGCAAAGCAACGTGTATTATAAGAATCAAACTCGGTGATTTTGAAACTCCCGGAACTGATATCAGCGTTATAAACGGCAAGGCTTCTGCTTCAAATGCGGTTATCGGCAACGTTGTAACAATCACGGCAGATCAGATTGACGGCAAGATTTTTTATTGCTGGAATATCACAGGCGCAACCCCCGAAGATTATTATGATTCCGAAACAACGTTTACAATGGGAGTTTTCAATGTTATTGCAGAAGCGGTTTACAAAGATTGTGAATGCAATTGCCATAAAGGCGGAATTGAAGGATTCTTCTTTAAATTCGTCCTCTTCTTCCAGAAGATTTTTGGTATGAATACGGTTTGCGGCTGCCAAATGAACCACAATGTTTTCGGCGATCTCTGGTAAGATTTAAAATCTCATAACTCAAACGGCGGAGCGATCCGCCGTTTTTTTAAAAAATATGCACTATCCGAGCTTCTTTCTCCGATTGATGACCCGAGATATGTTTTAATCGGCACAAAGGGCATCTCCAAGCTCCGGACAACAAATTATGTTCAGAGCTATGCCTGCCCGTCAATTATCGGAGTTAATAAGGAAACAGCTCAAATCCTTGCAAAAAATTTAAAATCTGCAGGCGGTAAATTTGACCTTGTCTTCACAAGAAGTGAACAGGGGAGAAAAGAGCTTTTTAAATGCCGTAAGTTTTCATATATCAACGCAAACAGTAAGCTTGTAAAAACCAAGAAAATTGTAAAATAGTTTTATCAGAAACTCAGCACCAAGGTTTACAGCCTTGGTGCTGAGTTATTTATCGTCAGTTATGTTGTTTTATCAATGTACAATAAAAATGTGAAAACTGCGAGTTCAGAGCACAGTGTACAAAAAGTAAGAATACACAGAAGGTCATAAACAGACATATATGGGAAGAATACATAGAACGAGCAGAAGACATACGACATTCTCCATTTGGTAAGAAAACGTACTCGATGCGGAGTCAGACAATTGAATGAGTGTTTGCCGATGCCAAAGAAAAACACGGTATGAGGTACACATATTACAAACGCTTAAACCAAATCCGAGATGCACGGTTTTTCGACAGTCTGGGAATGAGTCCGGTACAATACCGAACTCATACGTTAACAATTTAATATTTATTTTTGTCTAATCTTTGGGGTTCACTTCAAATTTCAGGGCTCTTTTTATGTGAAAAGCTGTTACGGTGTAAGTTTATCTGTAACAGTTTTTAAATTGTCAATGCAGCGAATTTTTTAAAAAACATATTGACATTTATTCGTACTCGTGCTAAATTATGTATAGTACGAGTGCGAATATTGCTTTTGAGGAGGCACTATGGCGAAGAAAGAAACAACAAAAGATAAAATAATCCGAGTTTCAACCCGAATGTTTCTTGATTACGGATATTCGGCATCAAGCGTAAAAATGGTCTGCGATGAACTTGGAATAAGCAAAGGTAACTACACATTTTATTTTCACTCGAAGGACGACATTCTTGCGGTGCTCACGGATTTGCTGTGCAAATATCAGTGGAAGATGATAAAGGAAGAAGCAGATGACGGCATAAGTTCACTGCTTGCTCTTTGCTTTGAGCTGATGACAATGGCGGCAGCTTGTGAAGAAAGCGAGGTTGCGAAAGACTTTTTTATTTCGACTTATCAGAGTCCGAAGTGCCTTGAGATTATCCACAACAACGACACCGCCCGTGCAAAAGAGGTTTTTGCTCAGTATTGTCCTGATTGGACAGACGAGCAGTTCAGAGAAGCGGAAATTCTTGTTGCAGGCATTGAACACGCAACTCTGAATGCCATTGATAAAACCATACCGCTTGAAACACGTATTTCGGGAGCCTTGAATGCTATTATGACAATTTATAACGTACCCGAAGAAATCCGCAGGATAAAGATTGATAAGGTTCTTGCAATGGATTACCGTTCAATCGGCAAACGCATTTTCAACGAGTTTAAAGAATATGTTGAACAGAAAAGTGAGGTGCTTTGAAATGAATGAGAAAATTAAGAAAATCATTTTCGGAATTGGTGCGGTTGTTCTTATCGCTGTGTGTGGTGTCTGGTTTTTAAGTAGCGACCTTGAGCATATTGAAGACACTAACGGTGCTGATAATTTCAGCTTGCAGACAATTACAGACTCAAACATAATTAACCGTGATATCGGCGCAATGGGTCTTGAAAAATCTACAGATTCCGCTTTTAACACAACAACTTATTCTTCAAATAAGTTTACCGGTGTTGAGGAAATCTTCGGTGAAAATATATGGGGTAACCGTTTTGAAATTACTGTTAATCATGCAAGAGTAGACTCGGGCAATTTTAAAATCGTTCTGCTTGAGGATGATAAAATCGTCCATGAATTTACTCTTAATGAGCTTATGCAAACCTATGTTCTTGAAAATCCTAACGGATATATTTCACTTCGCATTGCAGGCGAAAGTGCAGATTTCATGTTTGACTATCATATCAATTAAACATATTAATTAAATTTTTTAAGGTGAATACAAATGAAAAAATTATTGTCAATTATTCTTGCCGTTATTATGATTTTATCCGTTATGCCAATAGCTTTTGCGGCAGAAGCAGAAACGGTTATTCTTTACACAAACGATGTTCACTGTGCAATTGATGATTATGCTGTGCTTGCCGCTTATAAGGCTCAGCTTGAAGCGGAAGGCAATACGGTTATCACCGTTGATGCGGGCGATGCAATTCATGGAGAGGTTATCGGTTCAATAACCGAAGGCGAAGCTATAGTTGATATTATGAACGCTGTCGGCTATGACTACGCCGTTCCCGGTAACCACGAGTTTGACTACGGCATGGAGGTATTCCTTGACCTTGCACAAAACAAGGCGGAATATGATTATATCAGCTCCAATTTCTATGATCTTACATCCAATTCGCCTGTGCTTAAACCCTATGCTATTGAAGATTTCGGGGCTTATCAGATTGCATTTGTGGGTATTTCAACTCCGGATACGGTCACTTCAACAACTCCCGAATATTTCAAGGATGAAAGCGGTAATTTTATTTACGGATTTCCTTCTTATCCCGGGGGATTGACAAATGAAGATCTTTATAACAGCATTCAGGAAAGCGTTGACGAAGCGATAAAAGACGGTGCGGATTATGTCGTTGCGGTAGGCCATGCGGGAATTATCGGTTCAAATGATGGTTGGAAATCGAGCGATATTATTGCAAACACCGACGGCATAGACTGTTTCATTGATGCTCATTCCCATGAAATAACGGAAAAAGCAGTCTATAAAAACAAAGATAACGAAGATGTTTTCCTTACATCAACGGGTGCGAAGTTTGCAAACTTCGGTGTGCTCACAATCAGCGGTGATAACAAAAGCTTTGAACTTGTAAACCCCGATAATGTTGATATTGAAACGATGTCGGCAGACGCAAAATCGGCTTATACTGCCGTCAAGGAAAAGATTGACGATTACAACGAAGATATAGCATATCTTTTTGAAGAAATAGGCAAATCTGAAGCAAATCTTATTATCTATGATTCCGATTCGAGCAGAGCTGTAAGAAAGAGAGAAACCAATGCAGGAGATTTTGTTGCCGATGCTTACCGTGCGGTAACAGGCTCTGATGTAGCAATAGCCAACGGCGGCGGTATCCGTGCAGAGATTGAGGCCGGAAGCGTAACAAGAAAGAGCCTTATGGATGTGAATGCATTCAACAACAATATGTGCGTTCTTGAGGTTACGGGTCAGCAGATTATTGACATACTTGAGCACGGTGCACGCAAGTGCCCCGAAGAACTCGGCAGCTTTTTCCAGGTTTCGGGTATGTCATTCGAAATCCACACATACAGAGAAACTCCCGTTATTACCGATCAGCTTGGTAATTTTGTTGGGGTTGACGAAACAATGGAACGCCGCGTTCAGAATGTCTGCATCGGCGACGAGCCTGTTGACCTTGACAAGAAGTATACACTCACAGGCAGCACTTATGTGCTTCTTCAGGGCGGTGACGGACTTACAATGCTTGACGGTGCAAGAGTTCTTCAGCAGGAAGGACTGCCTTGCGATTCCGAAATGCTTATTGAATATTTCGTCGAAACCCTTGAAGGAAAAATAACTGCCGAAAAATACGGCAGCCCTGACGGTGAAGGCAGAATCAAAATTATCGACAAGAATCCCGATGCTCCCGAAAGTGATTATGAGATTGAATACGGCGATACTCTGACAATTGAAACAGAATCCGCCGCTGGCGTTTTTGTTAAGTTTGTACCCGAAAAAACAGGTAAATATATTTTCAGAACCGAATCCGACGGGGTTGACACCGGAGCTTGCCTTTATGATGCCAACGGTGAAGAGCTTTTCGGTGAATATCAGGACGATACAGAAGAAGGTTTTGATTTTAGGCTTGAATATGAGTTTGAAGCAGGCGAAGAGTATTATCTCAACATATTTACATATTCCGAAGGCACAGAAACCTTTGAGCTTATTATCGAATGCGGTCATGATTTTGAGGAAGGCAGCTGCATTATCTGCGGTGAGAGATGTGACCATACAGAAACAGGTTTTCTCGGTTACTGTTTCTGCGGCGAGAATTTCCTTGGAAAAGATATAAATATCGGCAATGAATATGTGCTTGAAAACGAAGCTGCTTATGAAATTTTCTGGTTCAGATTTACTCCTGACGTAAGCGGATATTATTCCTTCAAATCCGTATCGGAAAACGCTGACCCTGATTGTTCTCTTTATTATGCAGATGGCGAATGGCTTGCCGACAGTTATGATGTCAACGGTTTGGATTTTGACCTTGTGTATTACTTTGAAGCAGGCGAAACTTATTATTTCGATTTACATAACTGCTATACCGCAGGTGCTTTCAGTGTTAATCTTAACCGCATAGTTCATACCACTGACGATGGCAGCGAGCATAGCATTGAATTCGTTGAGGGCGTATATTCGAATTGCACGGAGCATGGATATACTGACGGACTATTCTGTAACGATTGTGAAGAATTTATTTACGGTCACGAGGAATTGCCGCTCGATGAAGGTTATCATATTGATGATGACTATGACGAAATCTGCGACCTTTGCGGTGAAGAAAATATCTATGACGAAGAAATGTGCTCACATATATGCCACAGTGACCATTGGTTCTGGAGATTTATCTGGACAATAGGCAACTTTATTCACAGCCTTCTGGGCATCAGTCCCGTTTGCGAATGCGGCGAGGCTCATTATTGATTTAACTGAATTGTATTTGAAAAATGGAGGTTTTATGAACGGCATTACCATTATGATAATCTCTCTTGCCGTTTTGCTTTTTGCATATATTTTGTACGGCAGGTGGATTGCCAAAAAATGGGGAGTAGACCCAAAAAGAAAAACTCCCGCTTATGAACAACGTGACGGCGTTGACTATGAGCCTGCGCCCAAGAGCGTTGTTTTCGGTCATCAGTTCGCTTCAATTGCAGGAGCAGGTCCGATAAACGGTCCGATTCAGGCGGCGATATTCGGATGGGTGCCTGTGCTATTATGGGTGCTTATCGGCGGTGTTTTTTTCGGAGCAGTTCAGGATTTTGCAGCAATGTATGCTTCTGTCAGAAACAAAGGCAGAAGTATCGGCTACATAATTGAAAAATATATCGGCAAAACAGGAAAAAAGATGTTCCTGCTTTTCTGCTGGCTTTTCTGCATCCTTGTTGTTGCAGCATTTGCCGATATAGTGGCAGGCACTTTTATGGGCTTTACCGTAACCGACGGTATTCAGAGTGCAAACATAACGGCAAACGGTTCCGTAGCAACTACATCGGTGATGTTTATCATGTTTGCGGTTGTTCTCGGTCTTATTCTCAAATATGCCAAATTGCCGACAGCCGCAAATACCGCTGTTGCAATTGTAATGCTTGTTGCATCAATAATCATCGGTCTGAAATTTCCTATGTTTCTTTCTCTTGATGTATGGCACATTTTTGTTTTTGTTTATATTTTTATTGCATCCGTTGTGCCTGTATGGATTCTTTTGCAGCCGAGAGATTATCTCAACAGCTATCTGCTTGTTGTAATGATAGTTGCGGCAGTTATTGGCGTGTTTGTTGCAAATCCTCAGATTAATCTGCCTGCATTTGTGGGATTTGAGGTTGACGGCAGCTATCTTTTTCCCATCCTTTTTGTTACTATTGCCTGTGGTGCTGTTTCGGGCTTTCATTCATTGGTTTCTTCGGGTACGGCATCAAAGCAGATTAAGAACGAAAAAGATATGCTTCCCGTATCTTTCGGCTCAATGCTTCTTGAAAGTATGCTTGCCGTAATCGCTCTCATTGCGGTTGCTTCTTTTGCAAGCGGTGAAGCGGCTGCACAGGGCTGGAATACTCCCGCACAGGTTTTTGCAGGTGCAGTTTCGGGATTCCTTACAACTCTCGGTTTACCCTCTGATATAGTTTATACTCTTATCACTCTTTCAATTTCTGCCTTTGCGCTGACTTCCCTTGACTCTGTTGCCCGTGTCGGCAGACTGTCGTTCCAGGAGCTTTTTCTTGACGATTCTATAACCGATGAAAACATGGGTAAGGTCAGAAAGGTGCTTACAAATAAGTATTTTGCGACAATTATTACCCTTGTGCTTGCATACGCTCTTACTCTTGTGGGCTATAAAAACATCTGGGCACTTTTTGGCGCATCAAATCAGCTTTTGTCTGTATTTGCGTTTCTTGCATGTGCGGTGTTCCTCAAGAGGAGTAAAAAGGTAAGATGGTTTATGTATATTCCTCTCGGCGCAATGCTTGCCGTAACCTTCACAGCTTTGGGTATGACGGTTTACAACAAGGCAACGGCACTGCTTATGTCTTCAAGCACAGACATTTTCGGCGATGTACTTCAGCTTGTGTTTGCAACGCTGATTATAATTCTTGGTGTCTGCGTTGTGATTGAAGGTTTCAGAAAGCTTTTCAAAAAAGGCGGCATAGAAATAAAAAGTGAGGTAAGTGTATGAAAAAAGCGTTATCATTAATTCTCGCAGCGTCAATGCTGTTTGCTTTTGCCGCCTGCGACACAAAAGATGTCGATATGGTTGCCGAGCTTGGTTTGAGTGCAGACACAAAAGCGGCTACGGAGCAGACGGTAAAGATTAATTCTGCAATTTATTCCGAGCTTGATTTTGAAGATAAAACGGAATATGAATTTGCTGTAAAGGGACTTATAGATGCGCCCGAAGAACTTGAACTTAAGGATGCTGACGGAAAAGTTATCTGGAGCCAGAAGGCATACAGCTTTGTGGACAATTATGAAGAATGTCCCGATACTGTAAATCCAAGCCTCTGGGAAAACACTAAAAACAACCACGCCTATGGTCTTTTTAATGTTTGTGAAAACATATATCAGGTCAGAGGTTATGATATGGCAAACCTTACTCTTGTCAAAGGTGATACAGGCTGGATAATTTTTGACCCTTTGATGAGCATTGAATGCACTCAGGCGGCAATGCAGCTTGTTGAAAAGAATCTTGGCAAGCTTCCCGTTAAAGCCGTTATTGTTTCTCACCCCCATGTTGACCATTATGGCGGAATCAAAGGCGTTATTAATGATGAACAGGTTGCTGACAGCAATCTTACGCTCGAAGAACAGCTTGCAAGCGGCTTTATCCCGGTTATTGTTCCCGAGCATTTTACCGAACACGCAGTGAGCGAAAATCTCTATGCAGGTAAGGGTATGGGAAGAAGAGCGTCTTATCAGTATGGCGTTTTTCTTGAACAGTCGGAAACAGGTAAAATGGCAATGGGAATCGGAATGGGTCAGTCCACGGGAACGGTCGGCTTTATCAGACCGACATACGAAATCAGAAACACGGGTGAAGTTTACACAATTGATGGCGTCACAATGGAATTTCAAATGACTCCCGGAACTGAAGCTCCCGCAGAAATGAATATCTGGTTTCCTGAAATGAAAGCGCTTTGGGTTGCCGAAAACTGCACAGCAACTCTTCATAATCTTTATACGTTAAGAGGCGCACAGATTCGTGACGGAAATGCATGGGCAAAATATATAACAGAAGCAATTGCTCTTTACGGCAATGACGTGCAGCTTACCTTCCAATCGCATAACTGGCCGCATTGGGGCAATGAATTCGTCAATGATTACCTTGCGGATACAGCAGCTGTTTACAAATTTATAAACGACATGACTCTCACTTACATAAATCAGGGCTACACCTCTGATGAAATTTCAAATATGATTGAATTGCCCGATGAACTTGCAAAGAATTGGTATACCCGTCAGTATTACGGCACGGTTGCCCACAATTCTAAAGCGGTTTACCAGAAATATATGGGTTGGTACGACGCAAACCCTGTCAATCTTAATCCTCTGGAGCCTTCTGAAAGTGCAAAGAAATGGGTCGAATATCTTGGTGATACGAATGAGGTTCTCCGCAAAGCAAAGGCTGATTTTGACAAGGGAGAATACCAATGGGTTGCGGAGGTTACGAACGTTCTTGTTTTTGCCGACCCCGAAAACAAAGCGGCAAGACTTCTCTGTGCCGATGCACTCGAACAACTCGGATACCAGGCTGAATCAGGAACGTGGAGAAATGCTTATCTTTCCGCTGCACTTGAACTGCGAAGCGGAAATGCCGCACAAAAGGCTGCAAATACAAAAACAGACGGTAGTCTTATCAGAAACATGACTGCGGAAATGATATTTGACTATGCCGCCATTCTGTTGGATAAAGAAGCAATTTCAAAAGAAAACTTTAAAATAAATATTGTTCTTTCGGATACGCAGGAAAAAATTATGCTTCATTTCAACAACGGAGCATTGTTGCAGTACGCAAACATGAATTCGGATGACGCAGAGCTTACCGTAACCTGTCCTCAGAAGGCAGTTGCGCTTATCCTACAGAAAGATATGAATAAAATCAAAACTTCAATGAAGCTGGAGGGCGATGCTTCAAAGCTTGAACTCATCGTCAACAACCTCAATCAGTTTGATTCGGCAGGCAACGCCAATTTCAATATAGTTGAGCCTTAATTTAGTTTCTTTAATTTTACCATAGAGATGTTTTTCATTGTCCTTTTTTAAGGAACTATCCATTAATTCAGGGCTCTTTATGTAAAATACGTTCCGAACAAATAAGAATTTCTTAGAAGGATGACAAACTATGTTCAGAAAAAGTATAGTTTTTTTACTTGTTTTAACTATGCTGTTTGGCTTGCCGTCAGTCGCATATGCCGAAGAATGTGTTTCCGAAAAGGAAGGTTATGTGCTTGATTTCAGCACCGAATTTAATGATGGTAATTTAAATACAGAGTATTGGTTACCGCAGTATCTGCCTCACTGTAGTGCCAATACAGAAGGCTCCTCTGCAAGGTATAAAGTCGAGAACGGTTATCTGAATTTGTATATCACAAAGGATTCACCTGATTATTTCGGCGGTCAGCCCGGTTCTGTAGACCCTGATAACCTTCTATGGATAGCTAACGGTATTCAGACTTGGGAAAAGAACAATCTTCATCCCGGCGGTGCTCAACAGAACCAAGTTGAGCCTTATGAAGGATATGCAACACAGTATGGCTATTTTGAAATACGTATGAAAATGCCTGATACCGGCGGTGGCGGATACGCTTCATGGTGGCTTATAGGCACTCAGGATGATGCAGCTCCTGACGGAACAGGTTCTGTTCAGAATGGCGAAATAGATGTCTTGGAAACCTTTTTTAAATCTCCAGGAGTGTTTGAGCCTAAAGTTCATGCTTGGAATGATCCCAATCTTGACGAATGGGCAAGCAGGGTCGAATTGGATGGCGACCCAAGCGACTATGTTAATGAATTTCACACCTATGCTATGGACTGGAGACCCGAAGGAATAACATTTTATGTTGACGGAAAAGAAGTGGCGCAGACGAGGGAATCACCGCAATACAGAATGTGTATGATTTTGTCTATGTATATAAATTCTGATTTCAGCGGTTGGGATGAGCCTGAAAATAATTATCCTATAGAATGGCTGATTGATTATGTGCGTGTCTATAAAGATAAAAACGGTTATGACGAGAGCAACCGCCTTACTGAGTTTGAGCGTTTTATAAAAGATATGTGCGACTCGCTGACTGTATTCGGGCAGCGTATATTATCATTTTTTCAACACCTCTGTATGCAGTGCCGGCAGTTCTTTGAGCGTATATTCAGTAAAATTCCTGTTATGTACAGAACAACAAATTCCAATTTGTTGAGTTGAATATCGGTTTCTTTTACTTTTTTACAGAATATTTATCTAAATCATCAATAGCTTTAATTATCTGCTTCTGTAAATAAATGATATTTACATTTATTAACTGCAAGGGAGTCTGTATTTTGTACAGGCTCCTTTTTCGCTTTTTATCATCATAGAAAAAATTTTTGAAAAATTAGTTTTTTCTAATGTTCCTTTAATCTTTGGCGGTTATGATTAAGCCACAGTCAAGGATGACTTAACAGAATAAACATAAAATTAATTTAAGAGGTGACTAAAATGAAAAAAAGATTATTTACAGCATTAGTATCCGCAGGTCTGGTTTTGTCGGTGGCACTGCTTGTCGGTTGCGCAGACAATAAACCGCAGGTTGAAGAAAACGTAACAGTAAATCAGGCGCAGGCATCTGCACCAGAAGTAAACAAAGAAGAGCCTTCTACAGCAGTTCCCGAAACGGAAAAGGTTGAAGCTCCCGTGACTGAAAAAGCCACAGAAGAGAATAAAGCTCCTGAAAAGGCAGAAGCACCTGCAACAAAGGAAAACACAACGAAGAAAAAAGCCGATAATAACGGCAAGGTCAGCGCTGAAGTCGCCAAGCAGAAGGCACTTGAAAATGCAGGCGTAAAAGCTGAAGATGCGGTTTTTGTAAAAGCAGAGTACGATTATGACGACCGTGTTCCTCACTACGACGTAGAGTTCCACGCTAACGGTTATGAGTACGAATACGAAGTCAGAGCTTCTGACGGTGCCGTTCTCGATAAGGATGTCGAAAGAGAAAGAGAACCCGTCAAGACAACAGCCGCAGCTAATAACTACGTATCCGCAGAAAAGGCAAAGACAGCTGCTTTCAACCACGCTAAAGTCAAGGCAGCAGACGTTAAGTTCGTAAAGGCAGAGCTTGACAGAGATGATAGAGTAGTACACTACGACGTAGAGTTTGTTGCCGGTAAGTACGAGTATGAATACGAAGTAAACGCTGAAAACGGCAAGGTGCTTTCTTACAATAAAGAGTTCAACGATTAATCAGTAACACAATAAAATTAAGGATGTCGCTTTCGCCCACACCCGACAAGGCAGTATTTCTTTAAAATGTGAATTTTAAGCACAATAATGCGTCAAATCCCGCAGATATGCGTCAGCATTATCTGTGGGATTTTCCTTTTCTTGCACTTTAAAATTTCATTTTAAAGTGCTTTGCAGTTTCGTAAGGGTATAAAATTTCTTGTATCGAAGCCAAAAACGCAGCAAGGCTGTCGCCTTGCGAGGCTTTTGTCAAAGATACGGGGTTCTATATTAAATATCTGTGGATATTAATCAACAATGCAGCAAATTTTTTAAAAACATATTGACATTTATTCGTACTCGTGCTAAATTATGTATAGTACGAGTGCGAATATTGCTTTTGAGGAGGCTCTATGGCGAAGAAAGAAACGACAAAAGATAAAATAATCCGAGTTTCAACCCGAATGTTTCTTGATTACGGATATTCGGCATCAAGCGTAAAAATGGTCTGCGATGAACTCGGAATAAGCAAGGGCAACTACACATTTTATTTTCACTCGAAGGACGACATTCTTGCGGTGCTCACGGATTTGCTGTGCAAATATCAGTGGAAGATGATAAAGGAAGAAGCGGATGACGGAATCAGTTCGCTGCTGGCTCTTTGCTTTGAGCTGATGACAATGGCGGCGGCTTGCGAAGAAAGCGAGGTTGCAAAGGACTTTTTTATTTCGACTTATCAAAGCCCGAAATGCCTTGAGATTATCCACAACAACGACACCGCCCGTGCAAAAGAGGTTTTTGCTCAGTATTGTCCCGATTGGACAGACGAGCAGTTCAGAGAAGCTGAAATTCTTGTTGCAGGCATTGAACACGCAACTCTGAATGCCATTGATAAAACCGTGCCGCTTGAAACACGTATTTCGGGAGCGTTGAATACCATTATGACTATTTACAACGTGCCCGAAGAAATCCGAAAGATAAAGATTGATAAGGTTCTTTCAATGGATTACCGTTCAATCGGCAAACGCATTTTTAACGAGTTTAAGGAATATGTTGAAAAGGCGAATGCTTTTTAAGCGCAGAACGACGAACGCAGATATAGCCTTTCCCTTGAGGGGAAGGGGGACCGCTTGCGGTGGATGAGGTGGAAGAAAATACAATACTTTATATTACACCTCATCAGTCACTCCGTGACAGCTTCTCCTCAAGGAGAAGCCTTTGGTAGGCAACCGAGCCGAAAGGAAACAAGCTCCTTTTGAATGGAGCTGTCGAGCAAAGCGAGACTGAGGATTGGAAAAGAAAAAACGGTAAATCAATCCTCCGTCAGACCTTGCGGTCTGCCACCTCCTTTTCAAAGGAGGTTAACGGAAAGGCAATCGTGCCGAAAGGCTTTTATTTACATAATTAATTTGTATTCACATACAAAGGAGGAAACCCTATGAAAAAAACAAACAAACTCATAAGCATTTTAATCGCTGTTGCAATGCTTTTGTCAATGGCGCCGATTTCGGCGTTTGCGGCAGCAGCTCCGCCGACAGTTGAAATCGGCGGTAAAACCTATTACGAGATTGACTCGGCAGATGACCTTGATTGGTTTGCCGCTCAAGTAAACAGCGGTAACACCGCAATCAATGCCTCGCTTACTAAAAATATTACTTATAACAGCGGCACTATGTCGGCTTCTACCACGGGTGCCCGTGTGTGGACTCCAGTCGGAACACGCGATAATCCGTTTACAGGTATCTTTAACGGTAACGGCTACACCATAAGCGGTCTTTACTGTAAGGACCCTGAAGACAGCCCCTATCTGTCACTTGTGGCTCACTCTGTAAAAGCAATTATAGCCAACGTTGCGGTAACCAATTTCTATTTTGAAAGCAGATACGGTCTTGTTGCAGGTATTGCTTCATATGCTGCTGGCTCAACCATTACCAACTGCTATGCACAAGGCTCGATTTATGCCAAAGATGCCGGTGCGGCTGCCGCAGGTATTTGTGCTGCAGTATTCGGCCACAGCAGAACTGAAATTCTTAACTGTCTTGCAGACGTAGCTCTCAAGGTTGACGATCCCTCGGATTTTACCGTTTCGGGTCTGTCTGTAAGAAATTATATCGGCGGCATTATCTGTACAGGTGACAAAGACAACCCCGTACTGATTCAGAAAACAATTTACATTACCGACAGATATAACGGCGCCGTTTACGATTCGGATTATGCATTGGCATCACACTTTGAAATATATGACAGCGAGGGAATGCCCGCTTCAAAGCTCTCAACAGGTGAAATCGCCTATGCTCTCGGTAACGGTTGGGGACAGAAGCTCGGCACAGATCCCATGCCCGTTATCTTAAGTGCATACAAGGTTAACTACGGATATATTTCCTGCGATGTCGATGCAGAGAAGGTTTATACAAACTCTGCAATAAATCTCAACTATCCCTGGCATTACGACAGCGAAACAGACAGCGACAGCGCTTGCGATTTTTGCGGAATAAATCTTCATACTCACTCATTTGAATATACCGCTTCGGGTGATACAATTACCGCTGTTTGCGAAAATACAGACGGCAACTGCCCGGATTCAGTGGGCACACTCACAATTCTTGCACCTGCTGACCTTTATACAGACGGCACAACCGCAAAGGAAGCAACCATTGAAAACAACCTTGTTGACACTTCGGTTGCAATCAGTGATATTACATATTCAGCCCCTTATGGCTTGCCCCCTAAAGATGCAGGCAATTACACCGCAAGCGTAACAGTCGGCGGAGCAACGGCAACGGTTGAGTTCACTCTGCTCAACTACGCCGCAAAGGTAACCGATAAAGACGGCAACGCTGTCGGTACTTACAAGACCTTTGCAGATGCAATTACAGCAGCACAGGACAACGAGGGCAGCACGCTTACCCTGCTTGATAACATCACTCTTACTTCTACACAGATTATCTACTCCGGCAAGTTCACCCTTGACCTCAACGGCAAAACCCTGCTCAATGAAACCGGCGTTACACTTCAGATAAATAAGGAGGCTAACGTAACCGTTAAGAACAGCGGCGAGGGCGGCACGGTCAAAACGGGCGGCACAAACACACCTGCAATTTCCAACCTTGGCACACTCACCGTTGACGCGGGAAACATAATCGGCAAAAAACAAGCGGTTAACAGTTCAGGAACGCTTACCGTAAACGGCGGTAAATTTGAAGCGGAATATTCACTTTATATTTCATCAGGGGAAACCGTAATTGAAGACGGCGAATTTAACGGAATCGTATGTGTCTTTGCTTCCTGTACCGTAAACGGCGGCGATTTCACGGCACCACGTATCAGCATTAATTATGAGGACGGTATTCTCACAGTAAACGGCGGCACGTTTGATATTGATGAAATAAGGATTTTAGCAGGCACCGTATCGCTCGCAGGCGGTGAGTTCACAAACGGTTTTGTCCTTAAATCCGAGAATACCGAGGACACTTTAAATTCATTCCTCGCAGAGGGTTATAAATTTTACGATGCCGACGGCAACAAGATGACCGTTGCCGATGATGCAACCGTAATCAACGGCTACGTTAAGGTTAAGGAACATATTGTTGCAAGTGTAACCGTTAATAATGGCGGCGTAGAAGAAGTAAGCTATTACAAAACCTTTGCAGATGCAATAACAGCGGCACAGGGCAGCGAAGGCAGCACGGTAACTCTGCTTGATGATATTACACTTACAACACGTCAGGCTATTAGCTCCGGCACGTTCACTCTTGACCTTAACGGAAAAACCTTACTTAACGAAACCGGTGGAGTTCTATATATATATGAAGAAGTCGATTTAACAATTAAGGACAGCGGTGAAGGCGGTACGGTTGAAACTAAACGCATGTATGTGGATTGTATTGACAATTCCGGTAAACTCACTGTTGAATCAGGTGTAATCAAGGGCGACGGCGGTATTCGCAACCACGGTGTTTTGTATTTTAATGACGGAACGGTTGAAGCTGACAACTATCCGGCGATTGCCAATTATAATGACAGCACTGTTTATGTTTATGACGGTGTTCTTAAAGGTGGTAAAAACTCCGGCGCAGTTGAAAACGGCGGTACGCTTTACGTTTACGGTGGCGAGATTGAAAGCATCTTAAACGCAAATGACGCCTATATTTCCGGCGGTAAAATAGACCGTGACGACTATGTGGCACTTAATCTGCTTGGCGGTACTGTTGAGATAACAGGCGGCAGCTTCACGGGAACAGACTTTTCAGACGGTTATTTCAGCGGCACACCCTACGGCGAATGGACGGTTGATATCAACGAAGGTGCAACCCTCATCCTTAAGGGCGGCGAATTCCCGAACGGCTTTGTTGTTGCTAACACAACCGCAAACGCATTCCTTGCAGAAGATTATTACTACAAAGATGCCGACGGTAAGCTTATTGATGTTGCAGAAGATGCAAAAATTATTAACGGCTATGTAAAAGTAAGCAAGGGCGCTGACCTTTCAGATGCAGTTATCACCGTTGATAAAACAGAATTTGTTTATAACGGTCAACATCAAGCACCTGCCGTTACCGTAACAATCGGCGGAAAGACACTCACAGAAAACGTGGATTATGTTGTAAATGCTCGAAGATGGGAAAACGGTGTTCCGGTTCAGTGGTTCTATTACGTAGATGCAGGTGTTTATACTTCAGTTATTGACGGTTTGGGCGATTATACCGGTAAGGTTGAAAAAGAATTTGTTATCAAGCCCGCAACGGTTGATATTATCTGGGAAGGCGACGAATTCTATTACACAGGCAACCCCCACAAAGTAACCGCAAAATATATTGACATTGACGGCAACGAAAGTAATGAATTTGAACTTATAAACTACGTTAACACAGATGTTGGTGTTTACACTGCAACGGCGATTTTTGCCGACAACAACTACTCTGCAACCGAAGCAGCACTCAACCACACCTACGAAATCAAGTGGTATGACGGCGCACCCGATGCAGAAATCGGTGGAATAAAGGGCGAAAACGGCTGGTACATCCGCCCTGTTATTGTAACCGCACCGGACGGATATGTGATAGACACACTCGTTGACGGCACCTACGGTAACACAATTACCTTTGTTGAAAACGAAGAAAATGCTGTTTATTATCTCAAGCAGACTGAAAACGGCTATATCGCAAAGGTTGAGCTTGGCGAAATCAAGTTTGATTTTGAAAATCCGACTGCAGAAATTACAGTAGGCGAAAATAAGTGGAATTCTTTCCTCAATACTGTTACCTTTGGTAAATTCTTCAAGAAGACACAGTCGGTCACAATTGAGGCTTCAGACAAAACAAGCGGTCTTGCAAAGATTGAGTACTTTATAGCAACCGAAGAAATCACCGATTTTGAAAACATTGAATGGATTGAATACACCGAAAAATTCAACATTGAACCCAACAGCAAAAACATAATCTACGCAAAGGCAACCGATAAAGCAGGCAGAACAATTATTATAAATTCCGACGGTATTGTGCTTTATACCGACAGCACGCTCAATGTCGAAGATAAGGATGAAGTAATATATGTACTGACGAAAAATGCAGATCAGGCGTTCAATCTTAACCTCAATGGTAACACAGTTGCTTACATTAAGATTGACGAATCGGTTCTCGGTGCAGAGGATTACGAAGTTCTCGGTAATATGGTTTTAGTTTCAGCCGAAGTTCTTGAAAATCTTGAAGCAGGCGAGTACATAATCACAGTCGGTTTTAATCCGATGGGTCAGGTTTATGTTGAAGGTGATGCTCCTGCAGAGGTAACAATTCCTCTCACGGTTAAGAAGGCTGACGTAACAATCGAAATCAGCGATATCGGCAAGATTTATGATGGCAAGCCCGTAACTGCAGAATACAAAATCAGCAAGTCAAGTGATTCTTCTCCTGCAGTAAGCAATATCAAGTATAACGAAACTGTCGAGTTTAAGGTTAAGGGTGCTGACAACAGCACATACACAACCGAAGCTCCCGTAAACGCAGGTGAATATACAGTCAGAATCACAGTTGCACAAACAGATAAAATCAGTTATGCACAGGTAACAGCAGATTTCACAATTGAAAAGAAAGCTGTAACCGTTACAGCAACCGCACCCGATAAGGTTTACGACGGAACAACAGATATTCTTGAATATTCAAAAGTTATTGTAAAAATTGACGGCGCTGTTGAAGGCGAAATGCTCGGCTTCACTGTCGGAAAAGCTTGGTATGACACTTCGGATGCAGGCATAGACAAGACTGTTCACATCATTTATGCTCCCGTAGCAAGTAACAATATTGATAACTATGAATTCCCCATGAATCCCGAATATTCAACTGATAACTGCTATGTTGCGGCAAAGGCAGACATTACAAAGAAAGCCGTTTCTGTTTCCGCAACCGTTCCCGACAGAATTTACGGTGAAAGCGTAAATTGTGATACAACAAAAGTTGTTATTACCTTTGACGGAATTGTTGAAGGCGATGACGTAGGCTATGTTGTAACCGATGCAACTTATTATATGCATACTGTTACAGATAATGCTCCCGTTCAAGTCGTTTACAATGTGAACGGGGCAGATTCAGGCAATTATCAGTTCCCCGAATTCGGCGAATATTTGCCTCCCGAGTACGGCGTTCAGGCAACAGGCAGAGTTCTTCCGAGAGATATTGCAAACGCAGAAATTACTCTCGGCGATGCTCTTGTTTACAATGGCGCAGAGCAGACACAGACAGTTGCAGCCGTAACCGTTGACGGTCTTGAAGTAACATATACCGTAAGCGGCAACAAAGCAATAAACGTCGGTGTTTACGAACTCACAATCACAGGTAACGGCAACTTTGCAGGCGAAACAACCGCTCTTTATGAAATTGCTCCCGATACAACAGGGGTTGATGTTCTCACTGTTGATAACGTCAAATCAAGCGATAAAGAAGCAATAGAAGCTGTTGCACAGCAGATTGAAAATGCGGTAACAGACCTTGCAGACGATGAAAAGAAAGCCGAATACAAGGTAATCACCGATAAGTGCGATGAACTTCTTTCAAAAATCAATGATACCGCAAATGAAATCGAAAGAATTGATGAAGCTGTAAACGGCTACGATAAGGAAACAGTAACATCAGCTGATATTCCCGAACTCAGCAAGCTCATCGACGACATTAAGGCTCTCACCGACGGCGATAACCTTACCGAAGATGAAAAGGCTGCTCTTGAAGAAACCGACAAGGCAATAGACGAGCTCATTGAAAAGCTCGCAAAGGTTGCAGAGGAAATCAAGAAGGCTGATGAAGCTGTTAAGTCCTATGATGAAGAAACAGTCAAGTCAACCGACAGCGAAGACCTTGCACAGCTCAAAGAGGATATTCAGGCTCTTATCGACAGCGACAATACCACCGAAAACGAAAAGACCGCACTCGAAGAAATGATTAAGGACATCGAAGGTCTTGAAGATAAGATTGAAGAAATCGAAACACAGCTTGAAAGAATCGCAGGTATTGAAAACGCCTACAACCCCGAAACCGTAACAAGCGATGATAAGTCAGCTATCGAAAACGCTATTGCTGAAATCGAAGCTGTAAATCCCGACAATCTTACCGACGAGCAAAGGAAAGAATATGAAGAAATCAAGGCAGGCTTCGAAGCTCTCCTTGACAGAATTTCAGCGGCTACGCTTCAGGTTGATGCGGTAGGCGAGGTGCTCGCAACATTTGATGCTGACCGTGTAACAATCTTCTGGGAAGATGATATTGAAGCTCTCAAAACAAAGATTGACGAAATCCTTGCAGACGAGAACATGGGCGAAGCAGAAAAGGCAAAGCTTAATGAATACAAGGCAGAATGTGATAATCTCATCGTGATTATCCACACACCCGTTGAATATTTCTCACTCCGTCTGTTCTATTTTATCTGGGATCTCATTCTTTGGATATGGAACAGCGTAGTCAACGTCTTCTCAGGCCTCTTTGGCATTCAGGCAATCGCATAAAACAAAATAAACCTACAAAGCCGGCGGATAATCTCCGTCGGCTTATTGTATTATGAAAACAAAGAAGAAATTAATAACAAATTACAAGAATATGCTTATAAAATTCAATTATAATTTTTGCCAAAATCAAGTTGTAAAAACAAAACGAGGTTGCCTAATGGCACAGCGAAGTTGACCCTCGGGTAAAGGGCTTGACTTTCAATTGATTGTAATTTTATAAGTGTTGTGATATAGTGCATTATGCTTGTTACCGAATGGGGCAGACTTAATATCTTTATCTTGTTCAGATTATCAAATCTGTAATAAGTCCTGAAGCGGCGGCTGCCAAAGCGACAATCAGCAGCGGCTTTTCAAAGAAAGCTACGACAACTGCAACAACTGTACCGACAACTGCACTTTTAAGATTTCCTGTTGAATAAAAAATCGCAGGAACTGTCATTGCCGCAAGCACGGCATAAGGCAAATAATAAAGGATGCTTTTAATAAACCGTGACTTGATTTGTTTTCGGAATGCCGCAAAAGGTATCATTCTGATGAGGTATGTTACGCCTGCCATTACGGCAATATAAATTATTATGCTCATAATTCTTCTTCCTCCTCTTTAACGGGGAACAAAGCTGCGCAGATTACAGCGGCAATGACTGCGCTTATAATTACCGAAAATCCGCTGCTGATAAAGGGGAAAAAGTATTTTAACACTACACTCACTGCTGCAGAAATGATTACGGCAACAAGAACGGCTTTGCTCTTTTTTGCGGCAGGAATGAATATGGCAATAAACATACCGTAAAGAAGAATTCCCATATTGTTTGCTATTATTTCGGGCAGAAGCTGATTGGCAAGTGCGCCTGCAACTGTACCCGAAGTCCAGCCGATGAAAGGTATTACTATCAGACCCGCCATATATGATGCGGTAATCTTGCCTTTCTGTGAAATTGCTACGGCATAAATCTCATCGGTAATACCGAAGGCCAACAAAAGCCTTTTAGGCGTGGTAAAGCTGCTGTCGAGCTTCTGTGTCAAAGAAAAGCCCATTAAAGAGTATCTTAAGTTTATAACAAGCTGTGTCAGAATCATTTCCGCCAGCGTACCTGATGCGGCTATTATTTCAGCTCCTGCTACCTGACCGGCAGAGGTCAGATTTGTTGCGGAGATAAGCCATGCAAAGAAAGCAGATATTTTGGAACTCATAGCTAAAATGCCAAAGCCGAAAGAAACCGAAAAATAGCCTAAACCAATAGGTATACCGTCTGAAAATCCTTTTTTAAAATCCTTTTGCATACTGTTGACCTTTCTTTAGTCGCTGCCCAACAGTATAACATATACGCATTTTCAAAACAATAACGAAGCTAACGATTTGAGCGCCGATTTTAGCTTTATATATGTTGAAATTATCATAACAAGGAAGACTTTTGTTGAAGGTTCTTCGGCATTGGTTGTCGTCTTTCGGGCAAACGGATTGCTTTTACCCGATTGTAATCTTATATAAGGTGTGATATAATTATCTTGAAAAACCTGAACGTGACAAGGGAGTTTTATTCTATGAAGCGTTACATTAAAGAAATTATCGTTTCGTTATTACAGATTTTTATGTTTTATGTTTTCCCTTTGTTTGCAGGGCCGACCGATGCAATGGGAATGGTGGTATTGATTATATTAGCAACCCTGTTCTTATCTTTTATTATCGGTGTGCTGTCAAACAATGCGCTGAAATATCTGTACCCGATTGTTACAGCCGTTGTGTTTATACCCTCGGTGTTTATTTACTACAATGAATCAGCGTTAATACATTCGATTTGGTATCTGGTGGTTTCAGGTGTCGGTTTATTAATAGGGTCGGGTATAAATGCAATTGTTTGCCGCCTTAAGCAAAGAAAGAAGTAATTAATCCAATTAAAGAAATACGCAGTTCAGACAGCTTGAAGAAACGCTTTCATGCAACAATTTTTAATCGTAAGGTGAAATTTATATGTTTTCGAAAATAGTTTCTGTACTTATTTGCATATCAATGATGATTTCCTGTATGAGCATTGCGTCGTATGCTGTTGACGGTGAAAGCCTTCGGGTGCCGTTTATTATAAATAAATTTGAAGAAATATCGGGAATGTTTATCAGCGTTATTGCGGGACTTTTTAACAAGAACAATTCAGAAGCCGATATACCGTCTGCAACCGTCAATCCTCATTCGTGGGTTGAATATGACGGCAATCCGATTGAAAATCCCGAACAGACGTTGAATGCCCAAACGTGGGTTGCAAATGAAATTACATTTGAGAGTGAAAAGTCATATACCAATCCGTTTGGTGACGTTGATGTTGAACTTCTTCTCTGGAGTAACGGCAGGCTTTATAAAATTCCCGGCTTCTGGGACGGTGATAATATTTGGAAAATCCGTTTTGCTTGTCCGTCAGCAGGGGAGTGGTATTATAAAACTGTCTGTACAGATGGGGAAAACACATCAATTAACGGCAGAACGGGTAAGGTTATCTGCTCGGAATACAGCGGCGAACACGATATTTATAAGCACGGTTTCATCACAACAAATGCAGGTGAAAAATATTTTACCTATGATGACGGAACACCGTTTTTCTGGCTCGGCGATACTCATTGGAGTCTCGGTGATGAAACGGTTGATATGGTTAAAACAATATGCGAAAAGCGTGTTTCTCAGGGCTTTACCGTATATCAAAGCGAGCCTATCGGTGCAAAGTTTGATTTCACAAACGGCATAACACAAGAGGATATGGCGGGTCTTGCAGACTATGACGAGAAGTTTGCGATAATTGCTGAGAATGGTCTTGTTCATGCAAATGCACAGTTTTTCTTCTCCTATTTTATCGAGCCTCTGATTTCAAACAACGGCGGTTTCAACGGCAGCGAGCCTTCAGATTCAGCAAAAGCTTACCTTGAAAAAGCCTGCCGTTACTGGGTTGCAAGATACGGCGCATATCCCGTTGTATGGACACTCGGTCAAGAGGTAGATAACGATTTCTATTGGAGCGAAACAAATCATCCCGAATGGGGATTGGATAACAACCCCTACAAGCTCGTTGCGGAATATATTGCAAAATACGATGCTTATGACCATCCTCTTTCAGCTCATATGGAAAACGTTGGCTCAACATCTGTTTACGGCAACGGCGAAGGTGCAACGGATGAATGTAAGGTTTATTTTAAAGATGCTGCGCCTTCTGCCTTCAGAGATATAAAGTCGCATAATTTCTATGCCGTTCAATGGCATACTTCAAAAACGGAGCAAAGCGATTTCCGTATTGAAAAAGACTGCTGGTATAATTCTCAGGGCAAGCCTGCAATCAATTACGAGGGACAGTACTGCTATTTGTGGACTAAAAATTTCGGCTCAAGAATGCAGGGCTGGACAGCGTATCTCAACGGTATGTACGGCTACGGCTGGGGCGGTCACGATACGTGGAGCTATTTGAATATTTACGATGAAGAAAATGACAGCTCCGACGGTGTCGACACAATAACAAGCGAAGAAAAAATCAACGCAACGTGGCAGGATTCACTCGAATATGAAAGCTCGTATCAGGTCGGATATATGCGTGAATTCTTTGAACAAACGCAGTGGTATAATCTTATTCCGAGATTTGATAACAAGGCATATTTCGTTCCCGCAAGCAATGTTTACTATGTATATGCCGGCAACGAAGATAACACCGAAATTGTTGTTTACTTCTATTCATTCACCGATAATTCCGTTGCACAGAAGGCCAATACAAAGTATTACGGCGGAATCAAGACGGGTACGGTCGGTAGACTTATTCCCAACGAAAGCTATACATATCAATGGTTTGACCCGATAAGCGGTGAATACTCCGAAGAATACGAATTTACCGCCACGAGATTCGGCACGTATTATATCGGCGACAGACCGCAGGCAACCGATATGGTTTTGCTCATGCGTGTCAGCGAATAGTTCTTCAAATGAATATCGGTATGTTGATATATTTCAATTTGTCAAACAGATAAAAAAGACTTTTGAAAGGAAAATTCTATGCTTCTGAAACTGGTTTCTTTTATAGCTTCAATATTGTTGCTGTTTACCTCGTCTGCAACAACGCCCGTCAAATCCGCTGTGCTTGCGGAATCTCTTGGTTACTTAAGCGAAAACAGAATTGCCGATGAGATTAACGGTGCAAACGGAACAAGATTCTATATTCAGCGGCCAAAAGCTGAAAAGATGAATGTTGTAAACGCATCGGATTTCGGACTTTCCGAAGAAAACGAAGATAATTTTTCTGCTTTTCAGAGTGCACTCAATTATTGCTCACAGAATCCTCAAACGAAGCTTGTTATCAATAAGGGTACATATTATTTCAAAAGCACGAACGGTCTTGATGCAAACAACTGTACCGATTTGCTGATTGAAGGAAACGCTGCAACCTTTGTTTTCTCCTCAACGGGATATAAATTCTTTATCAGAAACAGCGACTGCGTTGAAATACGCAACCTCAATTTCGACTGGAACTGGGCTGAAAGTCCGCTGGCTTCGGTTGTTACCGTTCAAAACAGTAATCCCGATACCCATACGCTTGACCTTATTTTTAAGGATGCTGAATATTGCAGTGAAAGTAACAGGCTTACGGCAATTACCCAATGCGACCCCGAAACATATACCTTTGGTGCAAAGCAATCTTCAAAAGAGGTTTATCTTTATCAGGATGAAACAAATATAAAATCCGTTCAGAAGATTACAGACAACACTTTGCGTGTTACCCATAACGGCTGTATGGATAATTTTGAGAACGGCGAAGCGTATATTCTCAGACACTTCGTTTATGACGGAACGATTTTCAGCATAAGAGATTACTGCAAAAATGTGACTTTTGACAATGTCAGTATCTACGGCAGTGCCGGAATGGCATATATCTGCGAGGGCAACAGCTCGCATTTTCAGATTATCAACAGCTTTATAGGCGTTAACCCCGAATACAAAGATAAGAGATGTGTTTCGTTGACTGCCGATGCGATTCATATTGTAAACACCAACGGCTGCTTCAATGTTTCGGGCTGTGATATCAGCGGTATGGGTGACGATGCAATTAACGTTCACGACGGTCTCGGCTACGTTTCGGCTGTAAACGGCAACACGCTTACACTTATAGCATTTGCAATGAGGCTTGAAGCAGGGGACACTCTCGGTTTCAAAAACGATAAGTTTGAAAATACGGACGTTACTGCAAGGATTGTTTCCGTAAAAGCTCTTGAAGGAATAACAAAAGAGGTTGTTGTAGAAGTCTTGCCCGAAAGCGTAACGGAAGGCTGGACTGCATATAACAAGGAATGTAACAGCGGCAACTATGTTATCAGTAACAATTATTTCCACGAAAACAGAGCAAGAGGCTTGCTTTTGCAGTCCTCAAACGGACTTTGTGAGAACAACCGATTCTATAAAACTATGGCTCAGGCCATAAAGGTTGTAATGGATATTGAACCTGCACTCTGGCAAGAAGGCACGGGCGTTGATAATCTCGTCATCCGCAACAATACCTTTGAAAAGTGCAACTACAGCGACTGGGGCTCAGTAATTGAAATAGGCACCAATATTGCAGGCAAAACTGCAAAAACAGCCGTTTTTACAAATATAGAAATCAGTTCAAACAGCTTTAAGGATATGCCGTCAAGGCTTATGAGAACCGACAATATTAACGGGCTTGTTTTTTGCGGCAATACAATTGATGCGGGCGATTTCTTTGACGGTACATCAAAACAAGGTAAGCTTTGCTTCGGAGAATACTGTTCAAATATAACCTGCACAGAAAACGTTTTTCTCAACAGCGGATTTCTGCGGCACAGAGAAATTGCAGAATCAGACAGTGCCTTTGTCTGGGCACAGGTTAACTCAAAGTTATTGTAACGCAAAACAATTGAATTTGTCTGAATTTGCATAGAAAAGCCCCGACCTTATTTGTTGTATCCGATATTACTTGTAATATAATATTCATATACAGAAATATTAGTTTATTGGTCGATTACGGCAAAAAGAAATAGATACTTCAGGTGAAATATGAAAATAATTATTGATGCGGATGCGTGTCCGGTGGTTGATATCGCCGTTGATACTGCAAAAGAGCGTAATATTGAATGTGTTATTGTTTGTGACAATACTCACTCTATTCAAAAAGACGGTGCTGTTACCGTGGTTGTTGATAAGGGGGGCGATTCCGCTGATTGCAAGATTGCAAATATCACACAAAAAGGTGATGTTGTTATAACGCAGGATTACGGGCTGGCGGCCCTTGTTCTCGGCAAGGGCGGAAGGGCACTTAATCAGAACGGTCTTTTATATACCGATGCCAATATTGAAAATTTGCTTTTCAGCCGTTATATCGGCAGGAAAGAGCGAATGGCAGGCAACAGAACTAAAGGCCCACAAAAAAGGACACCGCTCAACGATGCGGATTTCGTTAAAGCGTTTGAACGTTGTCTTGACGGCGGATGATTTGTGTTTCATCCTTTAAAAGCGGGTTGCTTTAATTTAGAAAAAGTCTACCTTTGTAGGGGAGGATAAAGTATGAGCTTGAGTATGCTGCACTGTGAAGGCGAAAAGCTGATTAACGCAGAAGGAAAACAGGTGTTTTTGCGCGGAACGAATCTCGGCGGATGGTTGCTCGATGAATTATGGCAGGGATTTTTCAAGGGCGGAGAGGCTCAGTGGGATATTGTAACCACGCTTGAAAAACGCTTCGGCAAACAGGAGGCCGACCGCCTTGTAAAAATCCGTGAGGACAACTATATCACCGAATATGACCTTGATTTTCTTCGGTCGCTCGGCTTTACCTGCGTGCGTGTACCGTTCTGGTACCGCAATTTCCAAACGGATGATTGCGGTACGTGGAAACGCAAGGAAAACGGCGAAATTGATTTTTCACAGCTCGATTGGGTGGTTGAGGAATGCGGCAAAAGAGGGATGTACGTCATTCTTGATATGCACGGCGTACCCGGACACCAGAGCATTGCCCACCATTGCTGCCGTGTGAATCATTGCAGGCTTTATGACGAAACGGAAGAAGGTGCTTATTTCCGTGCGCTTGCCTGCGATTTGTGGAGCGAAATAGCCCGCCGTTTTGCAGGCAACCCAACGGTTGCCGCCTACGACCTGATGAATGAGCCGATGTGTGATTACGAGGGCGAAGACAAAGTGAACAGCAGGTATCACGATGTTTATTCTTTGCTTTACGATGCCGTCAGGGCTGTTGACCCCGACCATATCATAACGCTTGAGGCAATCTGGACACCGGATGACATACCGCATCCGAATGAACGCGGCTGGAATAACGTGATGTATCAGTATCACCTTTATGACGATTCAAACGACAGCTTTAGGGAGGTTACCCGACACCACGCAAGCAAAAAGTTCAATGTGCCCGTGCTTGTCGGTGAATTTTCCCCTTGCAGAGGCACCGCAAGCTGGGAATACATATTGAAGCTTTTCAATGAATGCTCATACAATTGGCAGACGTGGACCTACAAGGGACATTGTTCCAAAGGGGAAACGAGCCGGTGGTTTATGATGGGCTCGGATGACGAGGATATCGTTGTTGATATTAATAACGACACGGCAGAGGAAATTGAACGCAAATGGTCTTCGCTCAGAACGGAAAACTGCTGCAAACCGATGAATGACCATGCACTGCTTGCCGAATATGCGAAAAAATGAAGCTTTTCGCGCTGAAAGCAAAGCCTTATAATATTAGATTATAATACGAAGGCATAAAAAGAGTTGTCCCGCGTTCAGCGGGACAACTCTTTTTGAACTTTATTTCAATATTTTGAATTTGCCGATTACGGGTAATTCCTTTGCTTTGCCGCCGATGGCGTTAACTATGCCGATAATTGCGAGAACGGTAATTGCAAGGCCTGCAATGGGAGCAATTATCCAACCGATAATGGGGATTACTGTGATTACGGATGAGAGAATTGCGCCAATAAAGAGCACAAGACCCTGATTGGTGTGGAAGCGGGCAAACTTTGAGTCCTTTGCCGCAAGCAACGGAATAAGGAAAATTATGTAAGCCAGCAACGCCATAACCTTGTTCTTTTCGATATCCTGTGCATCGTATTCCGCCGTTGTGTCTGCCGTGTTGTTGAGTTCTGTCAGCTTTGCGGAGAGGTCAACAGCAGGTGCGCTTGCCTGCTCGGCAGGGGCTTCAATCGGAGCACCGCAATTTGTGCAAAATTTTATGTTTTCCTCTACCTGTGTGCCGCACTGTTTACAAGTTAACATAATTCTTTCCTCCTTAGTTTAATTAATATGAGTTTTTAACCCAAATAATCCTTGATAGCGTCCCTGATTTCGTCTTCGTTTTCGGACATATATTTTTCTGCTTCATCCATTGTGTCGCTGAAGCTCTTTTGCAAGCCTACGCCGATATCAACCTTTGCGCCGTCATAATAGAACAGCTTGCCAAGCTCGCTGTCTTTATTGTTGTCGTATTCGTCGCTTACGTAAACAACGTAATTCTTGCCGTCAACTCTGAATCCCCAGCCCTTCATAAGCCAGCTGTCAAGTGCTTCGTCCAGAGTTACTTCGCCGAGTGCATCCTCACCGTCGCCTGCAAACTCATAGCCTCTGATGTTGTAGCCGTCATCGGAAGCCTTTGCGGTTGCATCAAACACCTTTTTATACCACGCATCAAACTCGTCTTCTGTCACTTCGCCTTCAGCTTTGGTAAAGGTGATTACTGCGTGGCCTGTGCCCGAAGCAGGATCATCGGCATAAGCGGAATAATCGCTTTTGAGCTTCCATTCCCAATCGGGCTCAAGCTCATCGAGCTTTATGCCGGCTGTCTTCTTGAGGTAATACTCAACTGCACCCCGGCTGAACGAGTCGTGTTCTTCAGCTTCCTCAAGCTCTTTGTTGATAACGTCTTCAGCGTTGATTTTTTCATCGTTCTTTTCGGTGTTGTCTTCGTTTCCGCCGTTGCCGCCGCAGGAAGCGAAAACCAGCAGCATAACCGCTGCGAGTAAGATAGCCAATAATTTTTTCATAGTAATTACCTCCTTAAGTTTGTTATATGTACGGTTTATTTTTAAAAACCGAACAAATCCTTTAACCCTACCTGTTTTTTAGGCTGGGGCTTTACGTAGTCGTAACCGCCCGGAGGCTCTCTGTTGTCAAAGCCGATAGTCGGACAGTCGGGGTCACCCTCAAAGCAGTGCTCCGTATCAACGTGGTAAACCACACCGTCAACTCTTTTGTAGAGATGATTTATGCTCGGATACTGGCCTGCCTGATGGAAGCCGTTTTGTACAAGATGTTTTCTGTAGCTGTCAACCGCCTGTCTTGCGGCAAAATCGTTGCCGCCGAAATCGGCTGAAAAAGAGAAGTAGTTTTCTTCGTAGCACTCAATTCCGTAATTACAGCCGCCGAAGCTCCATTTGGGGAATTGAGGCAGCTTTTCGTCCCATTCGAGCATAACGGCTTCGTCTCTTGCTTTGGCGGCAGCCTCCTGCTCAACAGCGGCAGGCAGCTTTGTTCCGCAGTCCTCACAGAATTTTGTGCCTACGGTGTTCTGCTTGTTGCAGTTGGGGCAGACTGCGCCCTGCGCTACCGTTGTTTCGGGCAGCTTTGCTCCGCACTCGGGGCAGAAGGTTTTGGAAGCATCTGTTGCCTTTTCGCAGTTGGGGCAGACCTTGATATTTTCGCTCATCCTTGTGGCGTAGCCCTGTGCGGCACGCTCAAGATTTGCGAAAGCACCCTCCAGGCCGCTTGCTGAGCGGGTAGTCTGCTGAGTGTTGTTCTGTGCGGCGGTGTCGAAATGCTCTGCCGCCTTGTTGGCAAACTGGGTTGCGGTGGGTTCAATCGCCTTGGAAATCGCATCGCCCACGGCTTTGCCTATTCCCTCGCTTACGCCACGGCGTATTGCTCTTTCAAGAAATCCCATTGGTCTGACCTCCTGTCAAAATATTTTTCAGATTATATTATACTATTGCCGAAAAAATGAACGACAATATTTTTTTGATAAACTCAAATATGCTTGTGATTATTGCTTCAATGCCGGTTACGGAGCTGTCGGCACCGTCCCCTTCGTTATCATTCTCGGTTGTGCCGTCTGCTTCGGGGCTGATGTCAGCCTCAACGCTTTGGTCAATAAGACCCATATACTCGATATAGAAGGCGTTTTCCTCAAGCTCCTCGGGTGTTCCGTTCTGGTTGACCCTGTTGAGCAGGAGGCCTGCGCCCGTGAGCAAATCAACGTCCAGCTCGTTAATTATGCCGTCGTGGTTGCAGTCGGCAGCTCTCCACGCATATTCTGAAACATCGTTGCTGCTGAGCATACCGTTTACGATAAGATTTACAAGGAACGCATCGTTGCCGTCGTACCAGCCGTCGCCGTCAACGTCGCCGTAGATGAGAACGGTGTATTCCTGAACGGCTTCATTTTCGTTCATAAGTATGGCTTTTGAGCCCGTGCCAAGCTTTGAATACGGCATTTCATAAGTCCACGTATGATTAAATTTAACAATGCTTGTAATTTCATCAAAGGAAGCGAGACCCGGGTTGAGACCCGTAACTGTATAGGTGAGGAAGTCGATTATCATACTCTCGTCCCACTCAAAGCCCGTTGCCTCTATTCTTTCGCCCTTGACACTGCCGCAGTAAATACAGCTGCCCTCTTTTACACCGCGTGCGGTTGCGGTAGGCATTTTTGTAATTCTGTTCATTACGTGCTTGTGTTCACCCGTTTTTTCGAGCATTTCTGCTTCTTCATCGCCGCAGACGGTACAGATATAATAGCGTTTGCCGTTAGAGCCACAGGTAGGCGGTACTTCGGGCATATTGGGGTCAACGATATAGTTATGCAGAAGCTCAGAGTAAGACATACCGCAGGAGCAGGAGTAAGCCTTTTCGCCGTGCTGTGTTTCGGTGGGCTCAATGTCGGTTATCAGCTCGTAGGTGTGTCCGCCGTTTTCAGCCTGACTGAGGAAGTTATAAGTAACCCCGTCAAGGTTTTGCAGTTCATTATCGTAAATGAGCATCCAGTCGTGCTCCGAGCCGTTATAAGTCACGTTTTTAAGCGAAGCACAATTGCCAAACGCATCCGTCTCTGTTCCGATTGTTGTAACAGTTGTGGGAATTACGACAGTTTCAAGCATTTTACAGCTGTAAAATGCATCGCCTTGGATTTTTTCAACACCTTCGGGAAGAATTACGGTTTTGAGATTCTCATTGTATGAAAAAGCATTTTTAGCAATTGTCTCAGTTGCCTCATTAACGGTATAGCTTTCCCGAACCGATGCTACCGGATAAGATTTAAGTGCAGCAAAAGATGCAGTATAAAGAATACCGTACTCATCAGAAACGTAATTCGTGTTGCCTTCTTCAACTATAATCTCTGTCAGCGAAGAACAACTCTTGAAACTGCAAACAATACTTGTGACGCTTGCGGGAATCGTCAGACTTGTAAGTGATTCGCAATCGTCAAACGCAAACAGTTCAATGGTTCTGAGATTAGCAGAAAGCTTTATATTTTCAAGCAATTTACAGCCACGGAATGCCGCGTTATCTATATGTGTAACGCTGTCGGGAAGAACTATACTTTCGATTGCCGTTTTTTCGAATGCGCAGCCACCGATAGTAGTAACGGTATCAGGTAAGTTAACGTTTTTGAGAGAGGTACATCTGTAAAATGACGTACTGCTGACATTTTTAACACCTTCTTCGATTGTAACCGTCACAATTTCATCACGAAAATCAGTCCAAGGAGCAGGGTTTGATGTGGTATAATAGGACATAGTACCTGTACCGCTGACTGTGAACTCACCCGTTACGCCGTTAAAGCGCCAGGTGGCATTGCTGCCGGTAGTGCCACTCTTGCCTGCACAGATAACCTCGGGGGTTGAGTCGGGGAACTGAACGTCAAGAGCGTCCCATTCCTCCTGCGTGCCCGTAAAGGTTACGGTTGCGAGTGAGTAACAATCTCCAAATGCGGAACTGCTGACTTCAGCGAGGCTGTAGGGAAGCACTACTTCCCTTAAAGCAGTACCCTTGAAAGCATAATCAGCCACGGTGGTGACACCCTCTTCAATAACAACGGATGTGATAAGTTCTGCGTAAGAGTACCACGGAGTTTCACTTGCGGCGGTGTAATCGGTCATAGCACCCTCACCGCTGATGGTGAGCACGCCCGTTTCGGTGTCAAAGCCCCAGCTTATATTGCCGTTTTCGCCCAGGGTGCCCGAAGCCGTTTCGGCGCTTGCGGTAAAGCTGAACAGCGGCGGCAGCTCAAGACCGGCAAAGCCGCTCAGAGGTGCGGCGGCAAGCACCATTACGACCACCATAAATATTGCAAAAAGTTTTTTTAGCTTTTTCATTAGGAATCATCCTTTCATTTGAATTGCTTTATAAATCTTTGTACTTAATCAGTAATTGTTTTCGGCTGGAAATGCCAAGCTTTTTGTAAATATTTTTGCAGTGAAAATGAACCGAGGAATGGGTAATGTATAATTCTTCCGCTATCTGTGCCTGTGTTTTGTCGGTAAGAAGCTGAGCGAAAACCTCAAGCTCACGTTTCGACAGGTTTTCCAGCTCGGGATAAATTTCAAGCAGCCGCTTATGCTCGTTTTCTGCCAACGCAATATAATTGAAATAATTCAATATTCCCATAAGTCCACCTCTTTAATAATAATTATACTTTATTTTAAACGGAGATGTAACCTGCCCGATATGAGAGGATTTTATATGTTTTCTACCCTTTTGGGTAGTATTTCTAACATCTTCTTGAAAAATAGAAAAAAATAGTTTATAATTCTGTAAAACAAAAAATATACTGTTATGGCTTAATTATATTGATTTTTTTGTCCGTTTTGCACCCCCCGTTTGGGGGGTTTTTAGGAAAAAACCACCCATTTAGGTAAGTTTTTTTAGAACTCACAGTTTTTTACGGTTATATAATGATTTTTCAAAGCAAAGGAAGGTGCGGTTTATGAATTACCCGATTCTTATAGAAAACCAGAAAAAGAGGAGAGATATCCCTCTGTGGATGCTGGTCTGCTTTTCCATGTTCAGCTTTTGGCAGATGGGGTTTATCTATTATTTCCTTGAGCCGTCCTCGGCTCTCGACGGAAAAATCCCACTCTCCATTAATATAGATTACGGTACCTTGCTGACGGCGGCTTGCTATGTGCTTGGTATTCTTACGATGATCTTCTTGCCGAAGATTATTGTGTATGCTCAGCGGATTGCCACGGGTGTTGCGCTCGTTTCAGCCATCGCTTTCTTCCTTCCTCTGTCGGAGGATGCTCTGCGCTTTAACATTTATTTGCAGATCTTCTGCTGCTGCCTGATGATCGGCTTTGAGACCTTTCTTGTGGTAAACTGTTTTTCAGAAAAAAGCAGCGTCAAGTATCTGACCTTTGGCTATGGTATAGCGGTCTTCCTGATTGCATTAGTTCAGAATGAGGTGGTATCAATCCCGTTCTCTGCCTTCCGTTATGCAATGGTGGTGGCGCTTATGCTTTTGTTAATCTTTTTCCTGCGTATACCTACGGGAAAGGAGCATCTGCCGCAGTTTGCGAAAAAGAGCGATGGTCTTATCGCACCGAAGAAGATGATGTGGGGGGCTTATCTTATTGCTTTCATTGCTGCACTGATGGGCGTTGGCGGTCCTGCAGTCGCAGGCAAGGTCGAGCACGGCGTATCGATTATGTATTTGGTAGTGGCTCTTTCATGCTTTACTATGTATTTTCTTCATAAGAAAGCGAACATTCATCCCTTCCGTATGGTGCCCCTGTTTGTCGGACTCAGTGGATTCGGTTTTCTTGTAATGCTTGTGTCCGCATATGTTCCCGCACTTTCCTACGTCGCCTGCATACTCATTGGCTTCGGTATGACGGTATGTATGCTCGCTCCGCTTTACGGTGTGCCGATTATGAAAGCCTATCCGT
>JAFQRF010000033.1 GCA_017410195.1 Clostridia bacterium
ACTCGACGTACTTTTGTACGCCTTCGGGCAAGCATAACAAGGCTAAAGCCTTGTTATGCTCAGTTTGTCCGTTCTGCATCTTTTTTTCCTATCCCCTTCAAAAAGGCTGTAAAAAAACCTGCGTTTTTTTACAGCCCCTTTTTATATCTTACCTACAATCAGCTTTGAACCAACCTTGACTTTAATTTGCGGCTTACTCTTTTTCGTTTTTCCTTCGGGAAGGACAAGAATGCTGCCGTATTTAAATGCATCTTTAAGAACAGCCGTCATTTCCGTGTTTTCGGTGAAATTCTTTGTCGCAAGCGGCTTTGACCACTTTTTACCGATTTCCTCATAGCTGTCGAGAGTAAGGTCGGCTTCGGGTACGCTGCCGCCGAAAACAAAGGCTGATTTCAGACCCGAACCCTTATAATCGCCGATAAGCCATGAAATTCCGCTGTCGTTAAATTCGGTCAGCGATTCGGCAAGGTTTTCCTCCGCTCGGATTTTGCATACGATGCACGGAATGTTATTTTTCTTATAGTTTTTGACCTGCCTGAGAAGTGCGCCTGCCTCAAAGGTTGTTCTGAAATGAGAATAGAACCCGTAGGCTACATTTGCAAGGTCGGTCTTTTCGGGAAGCGTGTCGGGAGTACCTGCCGATTCCGTAATAATTATATGACGTTCGTCAACCGTTCTTATAGCTTTTATTGTTCTCCTGTAGAACTTATTGAGGGTGTCAACCTTGCTTTCCCAATCGGCAATGCGGCTGAGCGGTCTGTTGAGAAGGTCATATGCCGCAACCGTTGCTTCATCCTTATAATGAGATGCAACCTGAGTCCAGAATCTTATCGCTGCGTTTCTTGCCTCAAAACCCTCTTTACCCGAGTTGAAAAACACGCACTCATCGCCGCTGCCGCATGCTGAATCGGTATTCTGAAATCCGGGCGCGGAATGAAGCTCGAAAATAACGTAAAGTCCTGCTTTTCTGCACTTCTCAACAAGCGTATCAAGCTTATCAAAATCAATATCGTCTTTACAGTTATCCTTTTTGCAAAGATACTTAAAGCGAAGAGGAATCCTCACACAGTTTGCACCGAGCTTTTTAATGAATTTTATATCGGCCGGAGTTATAAAATTTTCATAATATTTCCGGCAAAGCTGTCTTGCGCCGTAGCTGCCGAATCTTTTTTCAAGTGCATAGAAAACATCGTAGCCCTTCGACGATTCGATATCCGCTTTGCTGAACCAGAATATATCATCGTTAAGATTGATTCCCCTGAGGGAAGTTACAATGCCGTTTTCGTTGACGAAGGCGGCATTTTCCGTATGCAGAAAATCGGAATCGGCAATGGGCTTTGCCGCTGCGGATGCCTTCAAAAAACCGTAAACGGTTGGTACAGCCGCCGCTGCCGCACCTGCGGCACAGCCTGCAATCATGATTTTTTCACTTTCTGTCAACGCAATCTCCTCCTCTTTAATGCAGAGAAAATATATATAATTATGCAAAGTACGATTATTCCCGAAGCCGCACCGAGCGAATCAACAGCCCAGTCCGAAAGAGTACATGCACGGTCCTCAACAAAGAGCTGATGAAATTCATCCGTTGCCGCATATGCGGATGCAAGTGCAAAAGAAAGATAGGGCCTTATGTATCCGCAGGTCTGATAAAGCGCATTGAATATCAGTACGGCAAGACCGGTAAATTCAAGAAAATGTGCCGCCGTGCGGAGAAAGGATTCGCTTATCGGAAGCCTGAGAAGAAGCAGAAGCCAATTGCTTGTATTGCCTGATTCTCCTCCCGTCTGCGCCGAGAGAAAAAATATAATTCCCATGCACACGGCAACCGCCGCCCATGAAATTGCAATTATAAAAGTTTTCTTTTTCATCAGTCAAACCTCTTTGTTCCGATAAAGCTTATGCTGCTTTCCGAATCGAAAACAGCAATTCCTTCGATATCCTCCGAGGTAACAAAACAGCTCGAACGGGAATAAAGCGGATAACAGACTGCCTGCTGAAGGATATAGTTTTCAGCCGTAAAGCATCCGCCGAGAAGCTCATCATCGCTTTTAACAGTCATAAGACGGTCGATTATAACGGAATAATCCTCCGCCGCAAAGCGGAACAAACCGCCGTTTCTGAACGATGCGAGGAAATCAACCGCACTGCCGTAGGATGATTCCGTACCCGTGAGTGCAATCTGATATTTCCCGTTGCTGACAGCCGTGCGGATTTCCGAAGGCGTTTTGTTTTCAATGGTAATTCCAAGGCTTATGCCCATCGTTTTCTGCCATATCTGGAGCTGATTACGTACCGTCGAATCAAGCCATTCGGGACAGAGAACGGTGAGCTGAATCTTATTAGTGCCAAGCTCGGAAAGTGCCGTTTCCCAGAATCCCGCCGCAGCATTGGTGTCAAAGCTGATTTTAGGAGTCTGACCGCCGACGGCATCACGGTAGTTAAGACTGCCTGCCGAGCAGCTTTTGGGAACAAAGCCGTCAATAAGCTCTGAATTCTCGGGCACCCCATTGAAAAGGCTGCGGTCAATCGAGCTGCAAAGAGCAATGCGCAGATTTGCATTTTTTAAGTAAGAATCCGAACAATTGAAAAAGAAACCGAAAACCGAATTCGGGTTGCTCTGAGCAATAACGGAATTATCGGGAATGGGTGAGTCGGGCGGCAGGAATGCGCCGCTGACATTGCCGATTGAAATTTCATTTCCGATCGTTTCTTCATTATAGTCAAAGTCGAAATTAACGAGAGAAGGAATAACCGTCTGCTCACCGGCGTAATAGTTGTTGCGTCTTATGGTGAGGGTTGTTTCAGCATCCCATGAGCTGACATAAAAAGGTCCGTTGCAGAGAATATGCTTGTTGCTCAGTCCGTATCTTCCGCCTGTTGCAGTGAAAAATTCCTCGTTGCAGGGCATGAACACGCTTTCCGTCAGTCTTTCAAGAAAATCCTTGCATGGCTCGGTAAGCCTTATGATAAGGGTGTTGTTGTCGGGAGCAGTTACTCCGAGCGAAGAAATGTCCGCATGTCCTGCATGAATTTCAGCTGCGTTTTCGATAACAAAAAGACGGTGCGCACTCGGTGAATTTGTGGCAGGAGAAACTGCACGCTGCATTGCGAAAACAAAATCGTTCGCCGTTATTTTTTCACTTGTGAATTTATTATAAAAATCCTCGCCGAATTCACTTTTTATCGAAGTCGGGCAATACCACTCCGTATCGGGTTTAAGATTGAAGGTATATGTGAGAAGATCGGATGAAACACTCCATGTTTGAGCGATGCCGGGGATTATTTTTCCCTCTGCCGAACGGCGCACAAGTCCCTCAAAGGTGTTGTTTATGATAACATGAGCTTCTGTATCACCCGCATATTGAGGGTCAAGAGTTGACGGTGACTTGCTCAGCGAATAGTAAATCGCACCGTTATCACCCTTTCTTGCACACGAAGCAAGGGATAACAGCATTGCAATTGCAAGAATCACAGAAAGAAAACGTCTCATTTGTTTTCCTCCATCCATTTTGCAAGCTGATCCGCAAGCGGATTGCTCGAGGTTTTCTGCTTTGCCTGCTGCTGCATGTAGTGAGCAACGTCACGCTTGCCTGCGCCTGCACTTTCTTTTCGTTTTTCAAAATCGGAGAGCTTTTCTCTGTATCCGCAAACGCAGAAAAACGCTTTTTTATCACCTTCGCCCCTCATTTCAAGTTTTTTGTGACATTCGGGGCATCTGGCGTTTGTTATGACCGTGATACTCTTGCGGTATCCGCATTCTCTGTCCTGACAAACAAGCATTTTGCCCTTTTTGCCGTTGACTTCAAGCAGATATTTTCCGCATTCGGGGCAGGGTTCACGGGTCATGTTGTCATGCTTATACTTTGAATCGCTTGATTTTACGGAGCTTACAAGCGAGCGGGCATAATCACGCATTTCGGAGATAAACTTTTTGCTGTCCGCACCGCCTTTGGCAATAAGTGAAAGACGTTGCTCCCATCTTGCGGTAAGCTCTGCGGATTTGAGGTCGGGAGGAACGATATCAATCAGCTGCTTGCCCTTGGAGGTCGGGAATATCTCCTTACCTCTGCGTTCAACGCAGAAAGAATCAAAGAGCTTTTCGATTATGTCCGCTCTTGTTGCGGGAGTGCCGAGACCGCCTGCGGTCTTGAGCGCATCCTTGAGCGAGCCGTCGTCAACCTGACCCGTCGGATTTTCCATTGCGGAAAGAAGGGTTGCTTCGGTGTATCTCGGCGGCGGAGCTGTTTTGCCTGCGCAAAGGCGTACGCCCTTCGGGAACACGGGTGTACCCTGCGAGAGCGCGGGCAGCTGCTGGGATGATATATCATCATTATCATCCTCGTCATCCGCAAGCGAAGAATCATAAAGAGCCTTCCAGCCCGCGGATTTCACGGACTGACCTTTGGTATAGAATTTATGATTGCCTATGGTTATTGTAACCTGCATTTCGTCATATTCAAACGGTGCGCTGAGTACGGCAATGAAACGGCGCACAACGAGGTCATAGATATGACGTTCTTCCCTTGTGAGCTTGTTGAGGTCAACGTATTGCTCGGTGGGAATAATAGCATGATGGTCGGTAACCTTTGCATCGTTAACGATATATTTGGTCGGAATCGGCTTTGCACGCAGAACCGCATTTGCAAAATCCTTGTAGGGTCCGACGGCAATTGCACGCAGACGCTCGGGAAGTGTTGCCGCAACGTCTTTTGTTATAAATCTCGAATCAGTTCTCGGATAGGTGAGAAGCTTGTGTGTTTCATAAAGACTTTGCATAAGCGAAAGGGTCTGCTTTGCGGAATAGCCGTATTTTTTGTTGGCATCCCTCTGAAGCTCGGTCAAATCATATGCTGCGGGAGGAGCTTTGAATTTGTAGGTCTTCTTAACCTCGGTAAGAGTTCCTCTCTTGCCCTTGACATCATCCGCAACAGCCTGCGCTGCAGCAGCATCAAAGAATCTTGCCTGATTGTGTTTGTCTTTATAAAGCGCCGAAAAGCCGTCAAAATCAGCCTTTACGGTAAAATAGTCCTTGGGACGGAATTTGAGGATTTCTTCCTCTCTCTTTACTATCATAGCAAGGGTCGGGGTCTGCACTCTGCCTGCCGAAAGCTGAGCGTTATGTTTGCAGGTAAGAGCACGGCTGACGTTAAGACCTATAAGCCAGTCTGCTTCCGCACGGCATTGCGCACTTCGGTAAAGATTGTCATACTGTGAAGCCGGCTTGAGCGATGCAAAACCCTCTCGTATTGCCTTGTCGGTCTGCGACGAAATCCACAGACGAAGCATGGGCTTTCTGCAGTTTGATTTCTGGATAATCCAACGTGCAACAAGCTCGCCTTCACGCCCTGCATCAGTTGCGATAACAACCTTATCGACCTCGCTGCTTGAAAGCAGAGAACTGACAGCCTTGAACTGCTTCGATGTCTGCCCGATAACGACAAGCTTCATTCTTTCGGGCAGCATGGGCAAATCCTCCATGCGCCATGTTTTATATTTATTGTCATAGGCTTCAGGATCGGCAAGAGTAACAAGATGACCCAAAGCCCAGGTGATTATATATTTATCGCCGATTATGCAGCCGTTGCCGTTCTTTTTGCAGCCGAGAACACGGGCAATATCCCTTGCAACGGAAGGCTTTTCGGTTAATACGAGAGTTTTTGCCAAAAAAACTCACTCCAATCATTACTATAATACTCCAAAATATATGATAACAAAAACAATGTGATTTTATTTTCTTTTTGGGAACATAAGCAAAAAATATCTCCTCCGTTCCCGAAACTTCTGCTTCGAAAACGAAGGAGATATAAAATCAATTATTTATGCTTTCTTTTCTTTATAATCTTTCTGAGAATAAGGATTGCAGCAACGATAACCGCTGCAACGGGAAGAATTATCGGAAGTCCGCCGATGAAGTTAACAACGAAATCACCCAAGCCTTCGACCAAATCATCAAGATTGTCAAGGAAGGTATTTTTGATTCTGCTTCCGAGAGTCGGTTTTTCTTCAGTTACACGCTCAACCTCATCAATATTGAGGGTAACCGTGCTGTAGCCGATTCTGTTTTCAAGCACACGCATCTGTGCGGTGAAAGTTTCAATCTGATAGTTAACCTCGGAGAGTCTTTCCTGAATGGAAAGCACATCTTCGAGAGATTCCGCTTTTTCAAGGAGACCCGTGAGTGTTGTTCTTTCGGTTTTATATGCATTTATGCGGCTTTCAAGGTCAACGTATTCGAGAGTAACATTCTCCTGATTTTCGGTTTTTCTGGTTATCTTTCCCTTTTCCTCTGCACCTGCAAGGAATTCGTCAAGCTTATCGGCAGGGATTCTCACAACATATGTTGAGCTTCTGTTGGAATTCACGGAATAATAGCTGCCCATGTGATTTGTTGAATTTTCAACATAGCCGCCGAGTTTCGTGACATTTGCGGTCAGAGCAGCGATATAGGCTTCATATTCCTTGGTCTGAATTGAGAGATCGACAGTTTTGATGATTTTTTCTTCGGTTTTTTTCTGCTCTCCGGGTGCTTCGGCTCCGCCTGCAGCAGATGACTGCGCACTGTACTTGAAGTCACCGCCGATGTCGGCAGAATAAAGCTCTGCGCCGTCTTCGACAATAAACGAACCGTTTTCCGTGTCGGCAGCAAGCTTATCCGATGCTGCTCCGCATGCCGCAAACGACATAAGAAGCATCATGCAAAGAGCAATGGCAAATAATCTTTTTTTCATTTCAATCAACCTTTCTTTTTTGAAAATTTATTTGTTGTGTCAGATTTGCAGAAATGTTAAATTTCTTCAAAACCATTGACATTTATCCGATTTTATGGCACTAATATATATATAGAATAAGAAATTTGGAGGACCTCTTTATGAAAAAAATGATTGCAATTCTTACCGCTTTAGCCGCAACTCTTTCACTGGCTTCATGCTCGGTGAAAAACGATAAAACAACTGCCGATTATCTTGCTGAGCAGGAGATTGAGGAGTCTCAGCTTATTGAATCTTTGACTCAGGCTGAGATTGAACGCTCCGAAAAAATGATTAAAAACATTGAGGATATCGGTAAAACCGAAAAAAACAAGCAGATTGTTGTCAAGGTTCCATATGCTTATGGTGACCAATATCATATTTTTGTTATGAATCGGAAGGGTATCTGTGAAAAGGTCAGGGACTATTATTTCTATGAAACTGTTGAAATGTTTGAACGCAACAATGAGAAGCAGAAAGAAGATACAGGAAAAAAGAAAATTGACAGCGATAAGACTTCAAGAATGGTTGCTTTCGAAAGAGATTATGATATTGATGAAAGAAATCAGTTCGACCAAATATATGAACTTTACAAAAGCGATGACAGTAAGGCTCAGGGATTTGAAGTAATTGAATAATTCCGTTTTCCGCTCTCCTTTGAGAGCGGATTTTTATTTGTAATATTCCTCGGGAACAACCATTTCCGCAGGACTTGACCCCATTCCGTTTTCACGCTTCGGCATTGCGGTGTAATACTCATCAATTGCTTCTCTGTTGAGGCTGTAAATTAACTCCGTGTTGAAAATTTCATAGCTTTCGTGTTCTTCAAAAGGCGTGAAGTAAAGAGGAAGAACGCCGTATATGCTGTTGATGCTTCTCGCATATTCACGGTTTGCCTCATCAAAAGTCTCTTTGGTTATTCCGAAATGCTCGGCAAACTGAACTATCGCCATCCCGTCTTCGGCAGAAACCGTCTCTGACCATTCGGTGAATTCACCGTAATCAACAAGAGCAGCAAATGACTGAGGGATTACCGTATAAATGCTTCTGTAGCCTTCGGCATCAAAGATACTCCAAGCCCAATCTTCAACAACATATTCGGTATCACTCTTCAAATCTCCCGAGCCGGACAAATTGCTCGACTGTGCGGAATAATAATTTACGTCCTCATCCGCAAGAAAAAAATCTTCCGCAGCCGCTTCGTTTTCCGCCGTATCCGCAGGTGCGCCTGCTTTAAGATAAAATCCCGGAGAGAAAACAGCGACCGTTATAATCAGACACGCTGCAACAGCCGCAAGAGCAGGATAATTTATTCTTCTGCGTTTTTTGCCTTTGCAGGCTTCAAGAATTTTCTGCTTCTGCAAATCATCAAGTTTTATTTCCTCTGCCGCTTCTCTGAATTTATCAAAATCAGTCATTGCTTCGCCTCCTTTTCATAGATTTCACGCAGGGCATCACGTCCTCTTTGCAGCCTTTTTTTGACCGCTGACAAGGAAATGCCGAGCAGAGAAGAAATTTCTTCCGTTTTGTAGCCCTCAACATAGTGCAAATGCATAACCGCCCTGTATTTCTCTTCGAGCGTCATCAGCAGACCGAGGATTTGCGCATTATCCTCGCTCGTGCCGAGATTGCGGATTTCATCAAGGCTGACAAAGCTTGTCCGCTTTCTGCTTCTGAGAATATCGTGACATATGTTGGTTGCAACTCTTATGAGCCACGCCTTTTCGTGTTCGGCACCGTTGAAATCGGGTGCTTTTGTTATGTACCGCAAAAAGCAGTCCTGAACAGCATCCTGTGCATCTTCCCTGTTGCCCGTCATAACCGAGCATAGTCGGTAAAGGCTGTTACCGTATTCCTCCAGCGCCCTTTCGGCATCGGGAGGAATTTTTTTTGTTTTAATAGGCAAGCAGCAACACCCTCTCTGTATTGGTATATAGATAATAATTACCGTCATTATCACGGTAAAGCTTTGCGTTCATAAAAACTTTGCAGTTGCACTCAAAATCCTTGGTCGGTTTCTCGCTCTCAGGTACACGGGAATTGACCGTGCCGATATATTCCATTGTGTCGGGTTGAGTTTCAACAAGTCCTTCATCCCAAAAGAGCTTTCCGTCATAATAAACCATCGGTCGGCAGACGGGCGGCGATTCGTAATATAAAGAATGAAAAACACCGAAAACCGTTCCCGAAACAGCAAGAACAATAAATATCAAAAGCGGCAACGCAATTTTTTTCATATTAACTCACCCTTTTCTGTCCGTTCACTATATAAACGGGATAGCAGGGCGAAAGGTGACACAATTCAAAAAAATATTTAAAAAGCTAAAAGCGCCCGAAAAAAAGGCGCTTTTCTGCTTATTTTTTATAAACCTTTAATATTTCTCCGATGTATACCTTATGATAGTCTTTGTTGGCATAGTTATTTTCGATTGAGGTATCCTCAAAGCCTGCGGGGTCGATGAACTGCGATGCCATTTTGCGGCAGACAAGTGTATATTCCGCCTGCTCAAAAGTCACGCCGCCGTCGGTAAATACGGGTGTAAGACCGCAGACCTCTGCTTTGTTGATATCTCTGCCGCTTTTTGAGCCGCAGATGCGCAGAGCATCCATCATCTCCTCACCGTAGAAGGTGATTGTGAAAATATCGTTCTTTTCAAGAAATTCATAGGTATATCTCTGGGGACGGATGAAAATAAAAGCCGCATCCTTGCCCCAGATTTCGCCTATTGCTCCCCAACTGACGGTCATTGTATTAAAGTTTTTTTCATCTCCTGCGGTAACAAGTCCCCAACCGTCGCTGATAAGCTCAACAGGACTCTTTTTTATTTCTCTGATGTTAATTTCTTTCATAAACGGTCCTCCGTGTTTTTTATTTATATCTCATTATATCATGTTGTTGTAAAAAATATACTTTTTATAATTTTGCCTGAGCAAAGCCGATGCATTCTCTTCCCCTGAGCATATCGGATGTATCTCTTGCGTTGAAATAGAGGCGCAGGGAGTTACCGTGCTTTACAAGATGACTCGCATAGACGAACTGATTCATCCAGTCATTGCTGCCTTGCATACCGGGTTCAACAAGTATTTTACAAAATTCAAAATCAAGCCCGTCTGTCGATGTCAAAAGAATTATTGCAGAGTGGCTTTTGCCGTCTTTTTCGTATATTCCGTTCTGGATTCCGATGTAGCCGTCACTGAGCTTGTAAACCTTCAGACATCCGCTACAAAGGTTGAGATACGGATTGTTTTTATCGGGCGAAATCAGAGGCTTTTTCGCTGAAATATAGCCGCTGTTAATCTTGCCGCTTTCGGCATAGCTGATATGTGTCGGCTCGCAGAATCCGCAGTCTTTGATGAATGTCATTCCGCAGGAATAGTAAAGTCGGTTAAATCCATTTTCTCTGACAAGGAACGGGTTTGAAATTTCCGTTCCTCTCTCGCTTTTTTCATATTCGCGGGTGTTGGTTATAACAGGTTTCGGGTCGGTCCAATTAATGAGGTCGGAGCTTTCGATAACATAAATTTCCGATTTCCATTTTGCTATGTTGACCACATTGAGTGCATTAAAAAACAGAGGACGGGTTCTTTCGTAGAAAAGATAATATTTGCCGTCGATTCTGTTAATGTTGGGACGCATTGCCCTGCCCGTAATTTTTTTTGGTTTTTCGAAACGGATTCCGTCTTCGCTTTCGGCACGGTAAATTCCGAAAGTAGTGTGGAAAAACATATGCCATCTGCCGTCGTGACTGTTGTCGGGAGTCAGCAAAGAGGGATCGGCAACAACAAATGATATATCCCACGGTCTTAAAATGGGATTGCTTTGGCTTGTTTCAAATTCAGCATTGATTATCTGATTAACTGTAAGGCTTTTCATGTTTTAAGTCCTTTTTCCGTTTTTATTATATATTATACATGAAAGTTGATTTTTTTCAATGTTGTACTGATTTTTTGTATAACATTCCGTCGGACTGTTGCTGTGCGCCGTCCGTTCTTCGAATCTTTTGAAACAAAAAGCCACAACAGCTAACGCTGCAATGGCTTTTTCTGGTACGAGTGTTCATAACGGATTCAATGAATAAATTGTTAACGGCGGTTAAACACACATTGTTTCAAGCTATCATTAATAACTGAAAGGAATTGCAAATTATGAAAAACAATATTTTATCTTGTGAATTTAATATCGATACCGCTTGTGTTGAAGTCAAACTCACCAACGGCTCTAACCGTGATTTCGGCACCACCAAAGCCGCGAAGATGTATTTTTCCATGTCTGACCCCGGTCCCAACGCATTCGCCACGGGCGATACCAAGCCTGTTTCTTTTGAGTGATAGCAAAAAGCCGCTGAAGAGTTTGTTCCTCGGCGGCAATTTTTATCTTTCCCTGTATCACAACAGTTCGGTATATTGG
>JAFQRF010000034.1 GCA_017410195.1 Clostridia bacterium
TCGCCACTCGACGTACTTTTGTACGCCTTCGGGCAAGCATAACAAGGTCAAAGCCTTGTTATGCTCAGTTTGTCCGTTCTGCATCTTTTTTTCCTATCCCCTTCAAAAAGGCTGTAAAAAAACCTGCGTTTTTTTACAGCCTCTCTTTTTTATATTGTATAACCTTTTTCTTTTATCATGTTCACTACGCTGTCAACATATTTTCTGCAGATTTCTTCCGACTGTGCTTCAACCATTACTCTGACAACGGGTTCCGTACCCGATTCTCTGACGAGAATTCTGCCCGAATCGCCGAGTTCTTTTTCTGCTCTTTCAACCGCTGTCTTAACATCTTCATCAGCTCTGACAGAAGATTTATCGCTGACCCTGACATTTTCAAGCACCTGCGGATAGAAACCAAAACCCTCACAAAGCTTACTGAGCGGAAGTTTTTTATCCATCATAACTTCCATAACCTTCAGACTGGTCAGAATTCCGTCACCGGTTGTTGCAAATTTCGAGAAAATAATATGACCGGACTGTTCACCGCCAAGACGGTTTCTGTTTTTCATCATATAATCATAAACATACTTATCACCTACTGCAGTTTTGGCGTAATCTATGCCAAGCTCATCAAAAGCCTTATAAAGACCGAAATTAGACATAATGGTTGTAACCACCGTGTTATTTGTAAGCTTGCCGTTTTCTTTCATATATTTTGCGCAAATATATAAAATATGGTCACCGGTTACAATGTTACCATTTTCATCAACGCAAAGGCATCTGTCGGCATCGCCGTCATATGCAAAGCCGACATCGAGACCGTTATCAACAACATATTTTGCAAGAACTTCTATATGGGTCGAGCCTGCATTTTCATTGATATTCAAACCGTTAGGCTCAGCATTGATAACATAGGTTTTTGCACCGAGAGCATCAAAAACCGATTTCGCAATATTCCATGAACTTCCGTTAGCGCAGTCCAGACCAATTTTCATTCCTCTGAACGAATATAAGCCGAGTGAAATAAGATATCCGATATATCGGTTTCTTCCCGAAATATAATCAACCGTTCTGCCGATTTTGTCTTTTTCAGCAAAAGGAATTTCATTCCATTTTCTGCCGAATGCCTCAAGCTTTCCGTCAATATAATCTTCAATTAATTCAGTTGTATCTTCATCAAGCTTTTCACCGTCGTGATTTATAATCTTTATACCGTTATCATAGTACGGATTATGACTTGCGGAAATCATAATTCCGCAGTCAAAACCATCAACCTTTGTTATATAAGCTACCGAAGGCGTTGTTGTAACATGAAGCATATATGCATCAGCACCCGATGCAGTAATTCCTGCAACAAGAGAATATTCAAACATATAACTTGAACGCCTTGTGTCTTTTCCGATTACAAACCTCGCAGGCTCTTTTGAACCCGACATTCTTTTCAATTCGGTATAATACCAACCGAGAAACCTGCCTACCTTGTATGCGTGGTCTGCCGTTAAAGTAACATTTGCTTCGCCGCGAAAACCGTCTGTACCGAAATATCTGCCCATAAAATCCCCTTATCTGTTTTCTTTTTTTATGATTATACCGCCGGTTTTATATATACTTTCGGACGGTACATATCCCCTGACACAGGAAAGCGGATAAATATTTGTTTTTCTTCCGACAACCGTACCCGGGTTAAGAACCGTATTACACCCGACCTCAACATAATCACCGAGGACAGCGCCGAATTTTTTTAATTTTGTATTTATTTTTTCATGCCCTTTATTGACGGTTACAAGAGTTTTATCTGACTTTACATTTGACGTTATTGAGCCGGCACCCATATGCGATTTGTAGCCGAGTATGCTGTCACCGACATAATTATAGTGAGGCACCTGAACATTATCAAAAAGAATTACATTCTTTATTTCTGTCGAATTTCCTATCACGCAGTTTTTTCCTATAAGAGCAGAACCTCTTATAAAAGCACAGTGGCGGATTTCAGTTCCTTCTCCTATAATGCAGGGTTCATCTATATATGCCGTAGGTGCAACAGTTGAATTTTTATGAATCCATACATTCGGATAAATTTCATTATATTCACTTTTGTTAAGACTTCGACCTTCGAAAATTATCATTTCCCTTATTCCCGAAAGAGCCTGCCAGGGATAATCAAAATCAGCAAGATACTCCCCTGCAATTGTGTGAGTCAAATCCAATAATTCACTAATTCTTAACATTATAACAGCCCTTTAACAATAAATTCAAGGTTATTATATGTGAATTATATCTTTTTTATTATTCTGATTTCTTGTAAATCTCAGCAGCCATTTTTAATGCTTCTACAGAAAAAGAAGGTATTCTTCCGAGTCCGTCGGGACCGATATTAAGCAGATAATTTACGCCTAAATTATTAAGTTGTTTTCTTCGATTAACAATTTCTTCCGCAGAAATCCAATTTTGATCATAGTATTTATATCCCCATGAGCTGTTGAGTGTCCCTGCTGTCTCATAAAGACCGTAAGGTGAATATTTAAAACCATCAAGGCTGTTAAGATCATCGGATTCGGCTGGTTTGAATTCTGAAGGATACTCATTATCACCGAGCGAAACATAGTCATATGCACCGTTACCGATTCTGGAATTGATAAGGCAGTCGGGCTGATACTCCTTGACAAGTGAATTCAGTTCAAGGCTCTGATCCTTTGTGATTGTATGCGGAACGTCAAACCAGATAAGGCACAAATCGCCGTACTGCGTTAAAATTTCTTTTACCTGCGGTTTAGTTTTTTCTTCAAAGCAAATACTGAAATCTTTCTTGCTTCTGTCAGGATAATCCCAGTTATTATCCCACGATGTACCGGAGCATCCTGAAAGATTGGTGTATCCTCCGCCGTGAGGATGATGCCAGTCAAGCTCCTGCGAATAATAAAGTCCGAATTTAAGACCGTATTTATAGCACGCCTCGCCAAGCTCCGCAACGACATCTCTGCCAAATGGCGATGCTTCAACAATATTGAATGAATCAGCTTTTGATCTGAACATTGCAAAACCGTCGTGATGCTTGGATGTAAAAACGAAATATTCCATTCCGCAATCCTTCGCAAGCTTTATCCATTCATCGGCATTGAAATAAATCGGGTTGAATATATCTGCAAGCTTAGAATATTCTTCATTAGGAATCGGCATATTGCTCTGAATCCACTCGGCATAGTCGAACACTCTCCTGCCCTTCCATTCACCGCCGAGAAGCGAATAAAGACCCCAATGAGCCATCATACCGTAACCCGCATTTTTAAACCATTCTCTGTTATTCATTATTTTCACCTCAAAATGATTATACATTATAATTAAATTCTGTCAATTATACAATCTGCACATAACAAAGTCAAAACTTAAGTTATGCTTTATTTAGTATTAAAATTGACAAAAGAATGAACATATTGTATAATTAAGTTCCAAAAGAAAGTGTTTGTACAACTGACGGATTATGCGGGTTACCGCAAGGGAGTGCAAACAGTATACTGCCGACCGTCTGGGCGATTCAGTTTTAATTTTTAAGACTGATTTGCCCATTTTTGTTTATATACAGGTAAATCAGCAACATAAGGAGGAAAAAAGCTATGAAACACAACAACTGGAACGGATTTAAAGCAGGTGTATGGCAGGATGAAATTAACGTACGCGATTTCATTCAGCAGAACTACAAAGAATACTGCGGAGACGATCAATTTCTCGCCAAAGCAACTGCACGCACCGAAGGACTCAACAAAAAGCTTCAGTCACTTTTCGCTTTAGAGCGTCAGTTCGGCGGAGTTCTTGACATCGATACCGCAACAGTTTCCTCTCTGACAAGTTATTCACCCGGATATATTGATAAAGAAAATGAAATCATAGTAGGTATTCAGACAAACAGACCGCTTAAAAGAGGCGTTAACCCCTTCGGCGGTATGAGAATGGTTCGCCAGGCTTGTGAAGCATATGGCTACAAACTCGGCAGAAAGGTTGAAGAAGAATTCAAATTCAGAACCACTCATAATGACGGTGTTTTCCGAGCATATACCGACGAAATGCGTCAGGCAAGAAAGTGCCACGTTATCACAGGTCTCCCCGATGCATACGGCAGAGGCAGAATAATCGGCGACTACCGCAGAGTTGCTCTTTACGGCGTAGACAAGCTCATTGAAGAAAAGAAAAAGGATAAAAAAGAGCTTGCTGACGGAACGTTCAACACCGAGATGATTCGACTTGATGAGGAGCTTTTCCAGCAGATTGCTTTCCTTGGATATATGAAGGAAATGGCAGCAATGTACGGCTTTGATATCAGTCAGCCCGCCGGCAACGCAAGAGAAGCTATTCAGTGGACATATTTTGCATACCTTGCCGCAATCAAGGAGCAGAACGGTGCTGCAATGTCACTCGGCAGAGTCAGCACATTCTTTGATATTTATATCGAAAGAGATATTGCAAACGGTATTCTCACCGAAGAAGGCGCACAGGAACTTTTCGACGATTTTGTTATGAAGCTCAGAGTTGCCCGTCATCTTCGTACACCCGAATATAACGAGCTTTTCGGCGGCGACCCGATGTGGATTACCGAAGCAGTCGGCGGCATGGGCGAAGACGGCAGAACACTCGTTACAAAGAGCAGCTACCGCGTACTCAACACGCTTTATACTCTCGGCTCATCACCCGAACCCAATCTCACCGTTCTCTGGTCAAATTCACTCCCCGAAAACTTCAAGAAGTTCTGTGCAAAGGTTTCAAAAGACACCGATTCAATCCAGTATGAAAACGATGATATCATGCGCCCGATTTACGGTGATGACTATGCAATCGCTTGCTGCGTTTCCGCAATGAAGGTGGGCAAGCAGATGCAGTTCTTCGGTGCAAGATGTAACCTCGCAAAGCTTCTTCTTATCGCAATCAACGGCGGTTTTGATACAACGAGCGGCATTCATATCGGACCTCAGATGCCCGTTATGGACGGTGAAAAGCTTGATTACGATGAAGTAATGAAACGCTTCGAAATCTATATCAGCTGGCTGAGCAACCTCTATGTCAACACAATGAACATCATCCACTATATGCATGATAAATATGCTTATGAAAAAACACAGATGGCTCTTCACGACACAAAGGTCGGCAGATTTATGGCATTCGGAATTGCAGGTCTTTCGGTTGTTGCAGACTCGCTCAGCGCAATCAAGTTTGCAAAAGTTAAACCCATAATGAATGAAAACGGATTCATCGTTGATTTCGACACTCAGGGCGATTTCCCCAAATACGGCAATGACGATGACAGAGTTGACCTCATCGCAAAGGATATGGCTCACCGTATGATTACCGAGCTTCGCAAAACGCCCGCATACAGAAACGCTGAACATACACTTTCCGTTCTCACAATCACATCAAACGTTATGTACGGCAAGAATACAGGTGCAACTCCCGACGGCAGAAAGGCTTCCGCACCCTTTGCACCCGGTGCAAATCCCATGCACAACAGAGAAGAAAACGGCGCACTTGCATCGCTCAACTCCGTTGCAAAAATCAGCTATGACGACTGCCGTGACGGCGTTTCAAACACATTCTCAATCACTCCCGACGCACTCGGCAGAAGCGACGACGAAAGAGTCACAAACCTTGTTTCGATTCTTGACGGTTACTTTGCAAAGAAGGCGCATCACATCAATGTCAATGTACTCAACCGTGAAACTCTTATGAAGGCATACGAAGACCCCGAGGCATATCCCAACCTCACAATCCGAGTTTCAGGCTATGCTGTTAATTTCAACAAGCTTTCAAGAGAACAGCAGAGAGAAGTTATCAGCAGAACATTCCATGAGGCAATGTGATTATGACGGGCAGAGTTCATTCTATTCAGAGCCTCGGCGCTCTTGACGGGCCCGGAATACGCTTTGTTGTGTTTATGCAGGGATGTCCGCTCAGATGCGGATGCTGTCATAATCCCGACACATGGGATTTCAGCGGCGGAACCAAATACGCTCCGCAGGACATTATTTCAAAAGCGGTCAGATACAAGGAATATTTCGGCGCAGAAGGCGGAATAACCGTTTCGGGCGGAGAGCCGCTGTGTCAGCCCGAATTTGTCAGAGAACTGTTTGAACTGTGTCACGGTGAAGGAATAAACACCTGCCTTGATACATCGGGATATATTCTGAATGACAGCATCAAAGAACTGCTGAAAGTGACAGACCGTGTTCTGCTCGATATAAAGTACACAGACAGCGAACAGTATAAAAACCATGTTGGCTGTGAACTCGAAAAAGTCATCGATTTTCTTGGATATCTCAACTCGCAGAAAATTCCCGTAACGCTCAGACAGGTTATAATACCGACTCTAAACGATGACGAAGAAAGCATTTTAAAGCTCAAGGAAATCAAGAATAAATACACTTGCATTGATAAAACGGAGCTTCTTGCATTCAAAAAAATCTGTCAGGTCAAATATGATAAAATGGGAATTGAATTCCCGTTTGCTGACATTCCGTCGCCTGATAAAGAAACAATGACAAGGCTTGAGAAATTATTATTTAACTGAAAACAACCCCGAATCCGAAAATTGGATTTGGGGTTGAATTTTTAATGTGTAATATAATCAAAGCATGAAATCTAAATCAAACCGGCTGCTCAGGCTTCCTCTGACGAGGAAGCTGTCCGAAGGACTGAAGGAGAGAATTATTTTGCGCAAATCCGCCACAGGCGGCGTTTCGCCGCTTCGCCTCTCCCTCCGTCTTTTGCTTCACAAAATCCACCTCCCTCGTCAGAGGGAGGCAATGGAAAACTGATTGAATTAAAACTTTATTCTCTGCTCGATTATTCTGTTGATACCGAAAAGATTTTTAAAGAATGACACGATTTTCTGCCAGAAGCTTGCGTTTGACTTGATTTCCTGCTCGGAAACGTGTTCAATGCCGTTTGAATCTGTATATTTTGCTGTGACGGTTACATCACCCGTTGATGTTGACGTTACGGCACATGTTTTGCCGTCTTCAGAAGGAACGATTGTCACACCTTCTCCATCAACGCTCCATTCGATTTTTTCATTTGCGGATATTGATGTTAAATTGGTATGAAGTATAAGCGTTTCGCCGTATTTAATAACAGAAACAGACGGTTCTAAAATTGTGAATATGAAACCGGGTGATGGCTTGGTTGTGGGAGCCGCTGTCGGTTTTGTAGTTTCAACGGGTTTTGTTGTTGGTTTATTCGTTGTAGGTTCGGTTACAACAGGTTTTGTTGTTGAAGATTCTGTAACAATGGGCTTAGTTGTAGTCGGAATTTCAACGGGTTTTGTGGTTGAAGGTTCTGTTACAATGGGTTTTGTTGTAGTCGGAGCTTCAACCGGCTTGGTTGTCGAAGGAACCTCAACAGGTTTTGTAGTAGAAGGTTCTGTTACAATGGGTTTTGTTGTAGTCGGAATTTCAACAGGTTTATCTGTTGAAGGTTTGGTTGTGGGTTCATCCGGATCATCAATAAAATGAAAAAATGCATTAAGAAGAGAATCAGAGCCATAATCGATTGTGATTGCATTCCATTCTTCTTCCGTGCCGATGTAGTAAACATCGGTGAGGCTGTCGCACCAATTGAACGCATTATAACCTATGCTTGTTACGCTGTTGCCGATTGTTACGCTTGTGAGGCTGGTGCAAATATAGAACGCATAATCACCAATGCTTGTTACGCTGTCGGGGATTGTAATACTTGTAAGGCTGGAGCAACCAGCAAACGCATAATCACTTATGCTTGTTACGCCGTTGCCAATTGTGACGTTTTTAATGTTTAAGCGATTGCTGAACCAAGGTGCGTTCGATGAATTTGACCAAATATACATCTTTCCCGTACCGCTGATGGTGAGAGTACCTGTTGATTCATCAAGAGTCCAGGTAAGATTTTCGCCGCAAGTGCCGCTTGCTATGGAATCCTCTGCCTTCGCATTAACAACAAATCCTAACCAATTTACATCCGATAACCCGGATGCTAAGGAGCCGAAAAGAAGTGTGAATGCGAGGAGAATTGACATAGCTTTTTTGAGTGTCCGTTTCATTTTTTATACCTCCGTAAAATAAAAAAGTGCGCAGCCAAAGCTACGCACCAAAAAATGCACAGCTCTTGCTGACGCGACTCAACTTTCACAATTGTGATTACTATGATAATCAGGTATGCAAAAACAGAGCATGCACTTTTTACGGAAGTAAAAAATGCGTACCTTATCATAGTAAAAAATATTTTGTTGAGTCGCACCTTAAGTATAACACGCAGTTCTTAATTATTCAAGATGTTTTTTATTTTTTTAACAATGTATTGAAAAAAATCATTTCTCTGCTATAATATCCGTGAAAGACGGTGTTAAAAATGTTTAATTTTTTTATTGAAGAAGGCAACAGACATAATAACCGATATTTGATAAGCGATGCAGACTACAACCACATAAAAAATGTTCTCAGAATGAAAGTGGGCGATGAATTTCTCGTCAGCGAAAACAATGTAAGTAATCTCTGCCGTATCGAAACCTTTGAGGGCGAATGCGTAATCGCCGAAATCATTGAAGAAAGATTTCAAGACACTTCTTTACCGATTAAAATATATCTTTTTCAAGGTCTACCCAAAAGTGATAAAATGGAGCTGATTATTCAGAAAGCCGTTGAACTCGGCGTTGAGGGGATTATCCCCGTCGAGATGAACAGATGCGTTGTAAAGCTTGACGATAAGAAAAAGAAAAATAAAACGGAACGCTGGCGGGCAATTGCCGAAAGCGCCGCAAAACAGAGCAAAAGAACTTCAATTCCCGAAGTATATAATGTAATAAACTATAAGCAAGCTCTTGCAAAGGCATCTGAGCTTGATATGTTCATTGTTCCGTATGAATGCAAAGACGGAATGGAAGCAACCAAAAACGCACTTTCAAAAATAGAAAGCGGAATGTCTGTCGGTATCATCATCGGTCCAGAGGGCGGATTTGAACTCAACGAAATCGATGCCGCAACCGTAGCAGGCGGAATAACCGTTTCGCTCGGCAAACGAATCCTCAGAACCGAAACCGCCGCCATAACCGCAGTCGGAATGTGTATGCTCTATGCAGAAATGAACATTGACGGAGAAAACGAATGAAAGATTTACCTCTTGAATATTCCGAAAGAATGAAAATGCTTCTCGAAAATGAATACGAAGATTACATCAACGAACTAAACAATCCTCCCGTTCGCGGTTTCAGAGTAAACTCAGACAAAATCTCACTTGATGATTTTAAAAAAATCAATATCTTTTCAAGCAAAAAAATTCCGTATGTCGAAAACGGTTTTTACCTTGACTATGACAAAATCGGAAATCATCCTTATCACCACGCAGGTATGATATACGTTCAGGAACCGGGAGCAATGGCACCTGCCGAATGCATTGACATTGAACCCGATTGGAAAATTCTCGATATGTGCGCTGCACCCGGCGGAAAAAGCACGCAGCTAAAAAACAAGCTCGGAGATAAAGGTGTTCTTGTTTCAAACGAAATCATTCCGTCACGGTGCAAGATTCTGACGGGTAATATTGAGCGTCTCGGTCTTCGCAATTGTGTTACAACCTGCATGGACACAAAAAAGCTTGCAAAAACTTTTCCGAAAATGTTTGACCTTGTTATGTGCGACGCTCCGTGTTCGGGCGAAGGAATGTTCCGCAAAGAAGAAATCGCTATCGACGAATGGAGCGTTGAAAATGTTCTCAAGTGCGCCGACAGACAAGCAGAAATCCTTGATAACGCTTCAATTCTTTGCAAGAACGGCGGTTACATCATTTACGCAACCTGCACTTTTTCTCTTGAAGAAAACGAAATGACGGTTGATACGTTCTTGAAAAAGCATCCTGAATTTGAACTTGTTCCAGTTAATGAGAATGTAAGAAACAATACCGTTGACGGCATTACTTTTGACGGATGTGAATGCAAAAAAATCAGCTTTGCAAGACGCTTTTACCCCCATAAAACCAAGGGCGAAGGTCAGTTTATGGCTGTGCTTCACAACACCCTTGACCCTGAAATAAGTTATACAAAAAAGAACAATTCAAACAACAAGATTGACAAACTAATAATCGATTTTCTTGATGATGTTCTTGCTACATACGATAAATCCGAGGTGATGATGTATAACGGAAATCCCGTTTATTTTTCGAATGATTTTGAAATTCCGAAGGGTGCCGCTTTCTGCTGCGGAGTAACAATCGGAGAAATCAAAAAGAATTATATCCTCCCCCATCATCAGTTTTTTATGGCTATGGGCAAAGATTTCAGAAGAAAAATCAATCTTTCCGCAGACTCCGATGAAATCAGAAAATATCTTCACGGAGAGGAATTCGATACCGACTGTGAAAACGGTTGGGCAGTTGTTACGGTTGAAGGTTGCACCGTCGGCGGTGCAAAAGTTGTCAACGGCAGAGCGAAAAACCACTATCCGAAAGGACTTCGTACAAAATAAATTATGCTCCCAATCCAAAAACGGATTTGGGAGCTTTATTTTATCTATAATATTTATTTGATTTTTTCAGGTAGTCAACAAGCATCATTGTCCAGTCAGTCTGGATAAAATCGAAGCCTCTGTCGGCAAGCCAGCCCCACCCGAAATCCTCGGAAACCGTCAACGCCGTATCATCGCTGTGACCGCCCGAAAGCTGTCTGCGGTGATCGTAAATAATTGAATTTACCCATACAAGCTTTCCGTCGTTATGCATCATATCAATGAATTTTTCGCTTGCAAGATATGAATTGTCATTTTTAAACAGAACTTCTGCACCGACATAATTAATGTTTTTTTTCATCAATTCCTTGTGCATCGGATGTTCCTCCGAAACAATAGGAATAAACGGAAGTTCGGGACAAAGTCTTTCAAGAACATTAAAAACCTTGTCGGAAATCTTGCTTTTAACAAGCATTTGCTCAACCATTCCGTGACGTTTTATTGCATCATAAATTTTCTCAGGATTATCCCAGAATTTGTCAATGTTAATAAAGCATCTGTCCTTGAACTGTTCAAGAAAATCGTCGAATGATGCTATCCCGAACTGCGTGGGTGTATTGTCATAATTAACATAACGAAGATTTTGTATCTTGTCAAATGACTTCGTTTTCAGCCATGTCAACTTGTTGAGATGGGCAGTTTCCATTCCCGGATGAAAAAGGAAAAGCTTTCCGTCACGGCTGCAGCTGACATCAACTTCAATCATATCTGCGCCTTGTTTAAGTGCGATTTCATAAGAAGCCAACGTGTTGCAGGGAATGTTTCCGCCGGATGCGCCTCTGTGAGCGACAACAATTATGTTTTCTTTTGCTTTTTCAAAAAGATTAAATGACATATCCGTTCACCAAAAATTAAATAATTACGCATTAAAAATCGAGACAAAATTTGCCCAGAAAACTTCAATATTATATATCATAACTATAACTCTCGAATAAAGATATCTTGCATATGCAGACATATTTTTCTGGGTTGATGTATACATATCTCCGATAAGACCGACACTTTTTTCATATGAAGGGTTGGCGTAACCGACAACAATTGCTCTTTCGCTTATAACAGGTCTTGTTTTCTCGGTTACATATTCAGAACCGTTATAATTGATATCGGAAGTGTTACCGCCAACTGCTCTTATGTAATTTACACCGTTTCTCACAATAAAACCGTTTTCTGTTACTATTTCAACGTGATGAACGTCATCCGTGCCGTCAGCAGCGGTATTGAGAAATGCTATATCACCTTTTTGCGGAATATATCCGCTGTCTGCAGCGTGATACTCCCCTCTTCTTTCAAACCATCTTCTCATGGAACTGCAGGTATTTCTTTTCGGAACTGCCGTACCGAGCGCGCCTGCCTGAGCAGCGCACCATGAAACAAATATCGTACACCATGATGATTCGGTTTCAAAACCGTAATACCAAAGAGTAAACTTGTTTATATAACTTTCATAAAAGCCTTCCTCGGCTCTTGCAATATCAACCATATTGTCAATAATTTCAGCGGCAGATGCCTGTTTTTCCGCTTTTCTTTCGTCCAACGATTTTATTTCCGCGCTTGCTGACATAGCGGTACCGAAAATAACCGCAACAGCCAAAATAACAGAAATAACTCTTACCAATAATTTTTTCATTCATGAATCATCTCGCAATCTAATTTTTATTTATAATAGCACTTATTGATAAAATATGCAATATTTTGTAATAATATTTTTAATAAACACCATATATTCTGTAAGTAATACTTGATAATATCATTTGAGCATGTTAAAATACACTATAATATAACAGAATTTTCGGTTAAACCGTTCTGTCTTTTAAAAGCGAGGAATATTTTATGGTCGAATTTTTCACAAAAATCACTTCAATTCTTACATCTGCTATAACATTACTGACTGCGATATTTTTTCCGCCAACCTCTCCAATTCCCGAGTTCCCCGAAACAAATAAAATAGTTCAGACTGAATTTGATGAAGGAGAATTCATTATGGGACAATATGACATTTTTGTTTCACCTGACGGTAATGACAGTAATCCGGGAACGATTGATGCACCGATGAAAACGCTTGAAAAAGCTAAAGAATCAGTCAAATTTTCAAAAGCGCCGAGTGATAAAAAAATAACCGTATGGTTCAGAGAAGGTACGTATTTAACAGAAAACACCGTTGAATTTACATCCGAAGACAGAAGCAATGTTCTGTACCGTTCATATCCTAATGAGAAAGTTTCATTCACCGGCGCAAAAACAATTTCACAGTGGAGCGAAACGACAATAAACGGAATTGATGCCTTTGTTTCTGATGTTGAAATTAACTCTGATAATGATTATTTCCGTTCACTTTTCAAAAACGGTAAAAGACTTTCACGCTCAAATTATCCTAAAGAAGGTCTTTTTAAAGTATCCGATCCCAAATCGGATGAAGCAATTATTCCTGAAAATGAAGCGAATTTCTTCACCCATTCGGTTGTTTTCTATGCAAATACATCAGATGTTCTTGATTTTTCAAATCCATGTGATGTTGATATAAGACTAATGCATTTCTGGTGTGATGAGCTTATGCCCGTTCATTCCATTGATTCCGAAACAGGAAGAGTTGAAACAGCAAAGCCCTCATCCATGACAATAAGAGTAGACGACAATTTTATATTTGAAAATGTAAAAGAAGCGCTTTCACTTCCCGGCGAATGGTATCTTGACCGAAATGAAGAAAAGCTATACTACATCCCCGAAGACGGTGACACGCCCGACAACACCGTTCTTTATGCCGGAATAACAGAACAGTTGCTTAGTTTTACCGGTGCTGAAAATATATCATTCCAAGGAATAAACTTTGAAAACACAGACTGGGATCACACCGGCAAAGACGGAGGTTTTTACGGCAAGGTTTTTGATGAAAGCCATCCTTTGTATGACAACATAAAATACAGTGCCGTTCATCCGCAAGCAGCATTTGAAACGCCCGCTGCAATCAATATTTCCGCATCATCGAACATCAACTTTACAGACTGCCGTCTTGAAAATATTTCTTATACGGCAATTAAATTTGAAAACGCTTCAAATAACTGCGATATTGTAAGCTGTCTGTTCAACGAAATCGGCGGAAATGCAATTTTCATTCACGGCGATTTTGTTATTCCGGCAACAACTCAAAATATTAATGTCCGAGACTGCCACATCAGCAAATACGGCAGAATTTTTAACAATGCAATCGGAATTCTTCTTACTCACGCAACTGACTGCAATCTTACCGACAATGAAATCCATGACGGCTGGTATACCGGGATTTCTGTTGGCTGGAACTGGGGCTATTCAAACAATCCAACCAACAACATTAATATCAGCAATAATTTGATTTATAACATTGGCAACGGATGGCTTTCAGATATGGGTGCTATCTATACTCTCGGTATACAGCCCGATACCATTATAAGCGGTAATGTTATATACAATGTCGGCTGTGACGAAGGAAAATACGGTTACGGCGGCTGGGGCATCTACCTTGACGAAGGTTCAAGCGGTATACTTGTTGAAAAAAATCTTGTTTATGACTGTTCATCACAAACTTTTCATCAGCACTACGGCAAAGATAATATGATAAGAAATAATATCTTTGCTTTCGGAGCTAAAGGGGCATTCCTGATTACTAGAAACGAAGAACATAATTCCCTTACGCTCTTAAATAATATTCTTATAACCGACAATGCAACAATGTATGCTTTTGAAACGGAAAAAGATTGGTTTATTGATAACGGTAATCTTTATTGGGATTATAAAAACGGCGGTAATGTTTATTCGGGCAGCTCAATAAATTATTTTGACAGAAAAACAATGGTAGCGTTGACAGCAAGAGGTTACTACAACAACGGTATATTTACCGATCCGCTTTTCAGGGATGCGCAAAACCGTGACTTTACGCTTGCTCTTAACAGTCCGGTATTAGAAACCGGATTTAAGGCATGGGAATATAACGCAGGAACAAAAACTTTATTCGAATAAAAAAAATACGGACAGTATCAAAATAAAAATTGATACTGTCCGTGTTATGTTTAGAAATTATTTAACGATGAACTGTGAGTCTGCGATTTCCGCAATTTCTTCAGCTGTTGTAGCCTTATTCATCTTATCGGCAACCTTGCTTCTTCTGTCACGAAGTTCGGCGTACATAATTTCACGCTTTTCTGCCGAAATGGGATAAAAGAGCTTGGGAATGATACCGAGAGCACCCGTAATAATAGGAACGCCTGTGCCGAGAGCGAAAATCCACCATTTTGTTCTGTCGGTCTGTGTTCCGACAGTAGCTCCCTGAACATAACCGATACCCTTAAGAACCAGACTGTTGATACTGCCCATAACAGCCATCTGAAGCTTTGCGATTGTTGTTTGTGCAACGCCTATCATAGCCTCTGCTCGGTAGCCGTTTTTCCATTCGCAGTAGTCCATTGACTCGTTGCTGATTTCTGCGGGAATAACTCGTCTTAAGCCGTAGATACACATCTCGAAGATTTCTTCAATACCCATCATTGGCAGAATAATATGCTTTTTCTGGAAGTTATTGTTAATTGAACCTATACCGAAAACAATTAACCACAGCATATCAGTCCATGCATCCTCGAAAATCCAAAGAGCTTTTGTTGAAAACCTCTTTCTGAGAGGTTCAACAAAGCTGTAGCTGATAAACTTAACCGGGAAAGCAGGAATGCCGACAATGGTTTTCCAGGTAATCGAACCGATGACGTCAATATAGAAATTCGTTCTGCTTGTACCTACGGAGAAACCGTTCAGGAATGATGAAAGAACCTGAATAAACATCGGTTTGTTCGTGATAATAGCTTTCAATCCCTGAATTACACTCGGCTTTTTGATTGTCTGAGCAACTCTTTCTCTTGTGGTGAGGAAGAAATAAAGGCAGAAGAGAGCACCGAGAACTGAAAATGAGATGCCGAAGCTCGCAAAAAGCCTGGGAAGCCTGATTTTAACCTTGTTGTTAATTACAAGGTCATAGATAATACCGAAAATCTGCTTCGGCACATCTTCAACAAAATGTGACATCAGGTTCGCCGTCGCAATCAGCCTCGAACGGTCCAACGGCTCGGGCGTTATCGTGGAGCCGAAGCCGGCACGTGAAATGGCTGTGAAGGTGTTGGCGGTTTCGGTGATGATTGACATTGCAAAATAGAAAATCCATTTCGGAAGGTAATCTCCCGGTGTATCAGGAAAGATAAAGGGTATCATCCAATACCATAATCCCAAAAGAGTAAGGGGAAGCTGACCGAGGAGAAGATAGGGTCTGAATTTACCCCAGCGGGTTCTGGTCTTTTCAACAATAACTCCGATAAAGGTATCGTTGAAGGTATCCCACACAGTTGCAACAATGTTCTGAATTGCAAGATAACTGAAATCAATTTTTACAACATCATATATGTATCTGTCTTTGAAATCATTTATGTTCAAGCTCTGTGCCGTATCTTCAAGAACATATGCAACAGTTTCTTTTACGCCGACAAAACGCCTGTTTTTCAAAAGAGAAGAGTTGCCGATAGATTCTGAAAATTCTCTTTCTGCTGACATAATTCCACCTGCCTTAATTTATTTATTGATTTTAACATAATTCGATTGTTATTGCAACATCTCTACCATAAGTCCGAAAAAATTTATTTCAATCGAAAATCACACTTACTTCATGGATAATAGTTTGCATAATGTTACGGATTGTTCGGAAAATTTTTTCAATTATATTTTCACCGTCATACTCATCGTCCGTACCTGTACCGCCGTAGCAGCCGATGTTTTCACTCGAAATTTCGTTACCGAAGAAATCAGATAACACAGCATCCTCAACCTTTGCACCCGCACCGATAAGGGGTGAATCCTTCGAAAGCATAAAGCTGTTGACATCCGAATAATCACTTCCCGCAAAGCCCGGCACTGTATTCATTGCGCCGATATCAACAAGCGGTGTCATTACATTGTAATAACAGTTGTTTTCAAAAACATTGTTTCTCGACGGGTCAACGTCATAGGCGAAAGTTGCGCCGTCAACGGGAACAATTATATTATTTGCGATATAAGAATCATAAAGATTTTTAAACTGAAATTCACCACAGTTGATTATTGTATTATTATAAAAGCTGAAATCATGCTCTCCGCATGCACCGACAGCAGTTGTTGAACGTGCGCCGTTATCGTTGACGGAAAGACAGTAGCGAACCGTATTTCCGTGATGTCCGCTGTAATTCGGGCAGTTGCACATAAAACGCATGTTATCGTGAGAATAAATATACTGATAGGTGCAGTTGTTGGTATGTGAGTCAAAATCAACCGCCATACCGTCACCGACGTTTTTCTGACCTGCAATTTCGCAGTACTGAATCGTACTGTTTTCGCTGCCCCAGAACCACATCGCAGCCGTAAAATATTCAATTTCGCCGTTCTCATCAACACCCTCGCCCTGACAGCAGTTTATTGCACGGCAATGGGTAACAAGCGCACCGTCGCACATGCCGACAATAACCGCTTCCGCATTCATTTCGTGAAAATAGCAGTTCTTAATCAGCAGACCTTCATTATAAACAGGATCAATTTCTTCCTCTGTTTCGCACCAAGGTGACTGTTGGTCATTCCATGATCCCCAAATTATAAAACCGTTTGCGCAGTTATAAACCTCGCAATTGCTGATTGTCAGATCATTTACGGCGTATCTCGATTTTGCAGGCAGACCCTTTACTATCACCGCCGCTCTTGCGGATGCGGCACCGTTTGAAAAATTGTCACGGCTGTGAACCTTATAGTTCTGAATATCCGTAAAATAAACGTTATCAATAATAATTCCCTCTGAGATCTGATTATAAGTATCAATCCATATTCCGCCGCCGTTCGGCGCTTTTATATGCAAATCCGATACGGTTACATATGAGCAGTCAAAAAGACGAAGAACATCCGTTTTTTCGTTGGTATAGAGAACAGCCTTTTCGCCCTCTCCGTAAGACGAAACAACTACGGGATTATCCTTTCTTCCGTTACAGGTAAGAGTTGCAGCGCATTCATATTCGCCGCCGTTTTTGAAAAGAAAATGTGTTCCGGGTTTTACTTCAAGATTTTTAAGACCTGCAAGAGTTTTTATCGGGCTGCCGATTTCCGTACCGCTGTTTGCATCGTCACCGTTCACGGAATCAAAAAAGTAATAATTCTTTTCATTTTCAATCGCAGATGCAAACATACCCATGCAGGCAAAAACAACCGAAAATGCAACAAATATGCACAAAAACTTTTTTAAAAATTTCACATGTTCATCCCCTTTTATAATTTAACAAAAATGAATTTATAAAAATATTACTCTAAACAAAGTCAAAAATCAACCCTAATTATCAAAGTTATTTCATACAAAAATAAAAGGGGATGTAAAAAAAGCGCAGACCGCATAAAACGATATATGACAAGGGTTCTACAGGCGTAAAATTCCTGCAGAACCCTAAAATTTCATCTAAAAATTAAAAAACACGAAAAATTGATGTTTTATGCTACGAACAA
>JAFQRF010000035.1 GCA_017410195.1 Clostridia bacterium
GTGCAGTCGGGCATTTCTTCGATGCAGGCATACGGGCGTATGGCAAAGAGAAAAATGTCCGAATGTGCGTGAGAAATTGCATTTCAGACATATGGGATTATTGATTCGAAAAGTATTAGACAAAATCTTCATAAGCCGTTGCGATTTTCTGTATGCGTTTGTAAACTGCACTCGGTGTTTTGTATCCCGCAAATTTTGCAATCTGTTCAAACGTGCAACCGTCCATTCGCATTTGCAAAATCTGTTTGTCCTTTTCGTCAAGTGCCGATGTGAAAGCTTCAACTTTATCTTTTGCAAGAATCTTTGTTTCAAAATCTTCACGGGGTGCAGGCAAATGAATCAGCAATTCTTCACTGATTTCTTCGTCTGACTTGATTGCTTCATCAAGAAAGATAGGCTTTTTATTATCGTTCCACGAGCAATACCACTTGTTGATGAAATCTCTTTTGTATGTGCTTTTACGTTCGCTGTAGTCTTCCATCTGACGGTTATTCCATATTTCATCAATCATCGGTTGCCAGTTCTGTTCTGCAACAATCATATCAGTAAGGTTGCCGATGAGATTGCTGAACTGTTGGTATGTAAGCCACGGAATTTGCATTTCCTTCGGCATCATAAACAACTTCTGAAAACTCCATTCCATTTCATTTTCGAATTTGCTTCGGAAGTGGTTTTGAATTACAAAGCACAACCGCCACAGCGGAAAGTCACCCGAATAATCTGTCCACTTGCCGGGAATATTGCCGTAACCGTCACGGGGAGGAACCTGAATGAATTGCCACACCGACCACGCATACGATTCCCAGATGAGCTGAAGAAAAACATCATCATTGATGAGATAATCGTATTTATCCGTGTAAAGAACTTCATACGGATTTCTCGGGATTTCAAGATAATCCTTCCGTTTTATTACAAGTTCTTTGGGCAGCGCATAGAAAAGCGGTAGCCACGCAAGATGACTGTCCTGCGGAATGGTTATTATCTGATTCGGGAGTTTAACGATATAACTGATATTAGGGTTGTCCGATATAATTGCATCACCTCACTACAAATAATTTTTATCCTCCCACTTATAAAGGAATGAAATAGAATGAATTTTTCCTGATTTTTCAATAATTTACAGTTTGTTCAAAAACCATTGCGTCAGAAAATACCCACTCACTTTATATGGAATGAGAACGAGTATATTTTTCCTGCATTTTCAAAAAAGTAAAAAATGACATAAAATAAGAATATTTTAATTTTGCAACAAACAAATGTTCGTTAAATATTTTATATCAGTTTTTCTGCGGTGTCAAGAGGTGTTTTTATGCAAATTTTCCCTTATTGCTATCTCAAATATAAAGGTTTATAATTAAATTGAAAATTTTTCAAAAAACTTGTGTTACATTTTGAAAAATCGTTGACTACATAATGAAGGACAATGAAAGGAGTGAGGATAATGAGCGAAAAGAAGCGTGCTGACGCATTACTGCAGGAATGCTATAACGAATACCGCATTAGACTTTTCAATTATTGTCTTTCACGCCTTGACGGTTCACGGGAGGCTGCAGATGACTGTGTGCAAGAAACCTTTATTGTTTTCTATAACAAACTTCTCGACGGAGAAGAATTTGAAAATCCGAGAGCGTTTCTCTACCGCACGGCAGATAACTTCGTGAAACGGCAAAAGCAAAAAGATGCTGTTGAATTGAAACGGAGTATACCGCTTGAAGATGCGGCTGAAGTCGGAGTCACGGATGAATATTTATCACGGCTTGACCAGATTGACTATGAGGAATGTGCAAAAATTCTTCTGAATCTTCTGACCGAAGAAGAAAAACAAATCTACGATTTGCGGTACATACAAAGAATCGGTGTTGAGGAGATTTCGGACAAGCTCGGAATTTCAAGACCCGCCGCATCGATGCGGTTAATGCGATTACGAAACAAGATTAAAGATATGGTTTATTCTTTTGATATTGAAAAGAAAGGAGGCTGACAGAATTATGACAGTAAGCAGAGAAATACTTATGCACCCCGATTTTATGACGAATCTCGCCGATGAGCTTTGCGCTATGCTCGAAGCGGTTATCGATGCGGAATTCGATAAAGGCGATGACACAGATTTTGATTTCATTGACGAATGTGCAGATGCGATAAATGCCATCCGCTCGGGCGACAATGCACAGATTCTTCCCCTTGTTTCACGCAAAGATTTCTTAAAGAAAGTTGGTATTAAGACCGAAAGCAAGTTAAAAATTTTGGTTGCGGCTTGTGCGGCAATTGCAATTCTTTTCACCGCAGGCACACGGATTGAAGTTGAAGAAAACGTTTCAATCGTTCAGGCGCTTTCGGGCATCGTTTCGGATTTCTTCACAAACACAAAACAGGTTGAAGAGATAACAACTCAGCCTGTAGCAACTACCACAGAAAAGGAATCAAGTTTAATTAATATCAGCGTTGAAACAACTCCTGATTTCAAGACAGAATATTATGTCGGAGAAAAGTTCAGCGACAACGGACTCAAAGTTTTCGGCGAATACGATAACGGTGAAAAACGGCTTATCCTTATTAATGATTACACCGTTGAAGTTTCTGACAGCTTCGGAACAGAACCGAAATATGAAACGGTTAAAATCACAGTCGGTGATTTCACACAGACACTTGAAGTGAGGATTATCGAAACCGTTGAAACCAAGAAGTTGACGTCAATTTATGTTGTATTCCCCGATGATTTTGATTTCACGGCAAATAATTTAAACAATATTGACCTTCCAGAAATGCAGGTTTATGCGGTATACAGCAACGGAGATGAAAGAGAACTTTCTGCCGATGAATTTACGGTTGAAGCCGAGATTGAAAAGAAACTGTTTGAAAAAAACGCCTTTATGACGGTTAGTTATGAAGGATGTTCGTGCTCGTTTATAATTTACGAGAAATAATGAACCGGAGGTGAAATTTATGGCTAAAAAAACAATGTCTTTTATATTTACATTTACTTTGATTTTATCTGTTTTCACAGGGCTGAACATTGCTCTTCCGATTGCTTCCGCAATTCAGACGTTTGAATCAGGAGATTATGAATATACCGTCAATCATAAGAATGAAGTTATTATTCTGAGCTATCTGGGTAACAGCCGTCAGGTTGTTATTCCGTCAGAGATTGACGGAAAACCCGTTATAGAAATCGGTGCATACAGTTTTAACGGTATTGAAAGGCATCAGGATGACGGGATTAAATTCGAAAATCATCCCAATGCGTGGTATAATAAAAGAATCAAAAAGGTCACTGTTCCGTCGACGGTTAAAGTAATCCGTGAAAATGCATTCGGATATATGAATAACCTTGAAGAAGTTGTTTTCAGCGAGGGACTCCGAACCATTGAAGAGTATGCATTTATTGATTGTCCGAAGCTTGTGAAAGCAGATCTGCCGAACAGCCTTATTGACTTCACTCTTCTTACTTTTGAAGAAACGGCAATTGAAGAAATCGTACTCGGCACAAACACAAAAACCATTTGTCTTGCAGTTCAGAAAAATTCGAAAGTCAAGAAAATTGTCTGCAATGCAAATGAAATTCATTTTGAAAGAACGAACTTTGAAGGTGAATCGGCTCTTGAAGAAATAATCATTAACGGCAATCTTTACAGCGGTTTCACCGACAGAAAAACCCCTGTAAAAAGAATCGCATGTAACGGCGAAGTAACTTATGATGCGGTTCTCGAATTAAAAGCGGCTGGATTTGAATTCTGCAGTAACGTTAACGGGAACAATATTATTTTTTCAAAGATTGAGTCAGACTTCAAAACAACTTATGATACAGACGGATTCCGATATTATCTCAACGAAAAATCTGAAGCGGTCATTTCGAGATATATCGGTGGTGAAAGCAACGTTACCGTGCCGTCAACTCTTGATGGTCATAAAGTAACCGCAGTTGCGCCTCTTGCATTTTCAAGCCTCAAGACTTTCGGTATAGCTTATCCGAACGGTGATGACTGGCATATTGACATAGGTCTGCTTGTTTCGGTAGCATTGCCAGACACTGTCAAAACAATTGGAAAATTTGCGTTTGCTTATAATGTTTCTCTTGAAAAAATCAACATTCCTGTTGGTGTTGAGATAATTCCCGCAGAGTGTTTCTACGGCTGTAAATCCATTAAAGGTATGGTTTTTCCCGAAAGTGTTAAAGAAATCGGGTGCAAGGCATTCAGACTGTGTGAAGAGCTTGAAAGCGTTGAAATACAAGGTGTTGAAAAAATCGATAACTATGCTTTTGCTGATTGTCTCAAGCTTTCAAATATAAGTTATTCCAAAAAGCTCAAAGAAGTCGGAGTAGGTTCTTTCTACAGATGTAACCTTACGGGTACACTTGATTTATCATCGCTGACAAAAATCGGTGCAGATGCATTCAGCAGCACAATAATAACAAAGGTTATACTTAATGATAATCTTGAAAAACTGGAATACGGAGTGTTCCAAGGTTGTTCCGAACTTGAAGAAATCAATTTTCCGTCAAAGCTTGTTTCAATCGGAGAATGCTGTTTCAGAGGCGCAGGACTCTATGAAGCTGTTTTCAACGAAGGTCTTAAGGAAATCGGCGCACTTGCATTTGATTCGTGCAATGAACTTTACATAATGGAGTTACCCGAAAGCATTGAAAAAATAGGAAACTATGCTTTCGAAAATACCTTCCTTGAAATCGTTACTATTCCCGAAAATCTTAAGATTATCGGTTACAGAGCTTTTGGCTACTGTGAAGAACTTGATATTCTTTACTTCAATGCCAAAAACTGTGTGGTTGATTTTGAACAGGATTTCATTGATGAAACTGATGACCTCGGCAATGCACCGCCGTTTCTCGGGTGTAATTTGAGAGAAATTTATCTCGGTGAAGGGGTCACATCAATCGGCGGATATTCCGCACCCTTTGGTACTTTTGAAAATTGCGCACTGCTTGAATCCGTAATGATTCCCGACAGTGTTACCAAAATCGGTACGGCAGCTTTCAAAAACTGCTCGGCTCTTGAAACTGCAATAATTCCGGGAAGCGTAACGGAAATTGCCGATGATGCTTTTGACGGTTGCGACAATCTGACGATTCTTTGCTTTGCAAATTCCTACGTCCATGCCTACGCACAGGTTCAGGGCATAAAGGTCAGCACTTTTGTTGTCTCCCCTATCCCCAATCAGACCTATACAGGTTATGAAATTAAACCTGAGGTTACGGTTACATTCTCGGGCGACACACTCGATAAAAACATTGATTTCGGCGTAACATATTCAAACAACATCAACGTAGGTGAAGCTGATGTAGCGGTTAAGGGCAAGGGCGATTATAAAAATTTCTCAAACAAAGTTAAATTCACAATTGTGACAAAGAATATTTCCTCTGTAACAATCGCTGCAATTCCAGACCAGGCTTACACAGGTTCAGCTGTCACTCCCGAACTAATCGTTACCGACGGTACAAAGCTTCTGGATGAAAACAAAGATTATACCGCATCTTATTCAAACAACAAAAGAGAAGGTACGGCAACGGTTAAGATTACGGGCATCGGTAACTATTCGGGCAGTCTTTCAACCGAATTTCAGATTTTAAACACGGGCGAAAAACAAGACTTTTTCAAAGAGCTGATTTATGAAATTGAAATTTTCTTCGCAAAAATCATTTCATTTTTTGCAGACATATTCAGCTTTATCTAACAAAATCGGAGGAACACAATGAAAAACAAAACAGTAAAAGCTTTTTGTGCCGTGGCTGCATTGCTTATGCTTCTTGGCGTTTTGGCATTCGGAGCATCGGCATCAAGAGAAGTTACCGAAGGAATGTATACTTATTATATTTCGCAAACAGGTAAATGCATCATAACCAAGGGTGACCCCGCACTAAGCGGAGATTTGATAATCCCCGATAAGCTTGGCGGTGTTGCTGTTTCAGAAATAGGCGAATCAGCATTTTCCGGCAACAAAAATATCACATCAGTCACATTCCCAGAAACGGTTACCGAAATAGGCAACTATGCGTTCTGCAACTGTACAAAATTAACCGATATCACTATTCCCGATACCGTTAAAGTTCTCGGTGAAGGTGCATTTTCAGATTGCAGAGGTCTTGTTTCAATAACAATAGGTAACGGTATAACAGAGATAAAATACAGAGCGGTTTATTCCTGCCAAAGTTTAAAAAATATCACCATCGGCAATAACGTCAGTATTATCGGCGCGGAAGCTTTCGGTATTTCAAAAGTGCTTGAAAGTGTTGTTATTCCCGACAGCGTAACCGAAATCGGTCAGTGCGCTTTTTATCGCAGCCCTGCCCTTTCATCCGTCAAAATAGGAAGCGGAGTTAAAACAATCAGAAGCAGCACTTTTGAGGATTGTCCTTCACTTGATGAACTTGTTATTCCCGATAACGTTGAAGTAATTGAAACTGCTGCTTTTCGAGGTTACAGCGTTGATACACTTATTCTCGGAAAAGGCATCAAAGATATCGGCGATGCATTTGTTACTTGTGATACGTTAAAAATGGTTATTGTCGATGAAGAAAACCCGTATTTCTTCGCTGACAGCGAAGGGGTTATATACAGCAAGGACAAAAGCGTTATCTACAGTTTTCCCCAAGCGAACAAATTGGAAAACTATGTAATCCCCGACGGCGTTAAGAAAATTCCCGACAAAGCTTTTTACTGGATACCGACATTAAAATCCGTAACAATGCCTGATACGGTAACGGAAATCGGCGAAAGTGCTTTTGCTGAATGTGTTAATTTGACGAATATAAAATTGTCAAACAATCTAGTTACTGTCGGAAAAATGGCTTTCAGATTTTGTTATGCACTGCCGGAAATCGTTATACCCTACAGTGTTAAAACTATAGAAGAGAGTGCATTCTACGGATGCTCAAGTCTTGAAAAAGTAACATTGGGAAACGGTCTTGAAACAATAGGACACAGCGCATTCCACAACTGTAAAAAGCTCAAAACTGTTGTGATTCCCGACAGCGTAAAATATATCAGAGAATATGCTTTTCTAGGTTGTGAAAACCTTAGCGAACTTACACTTGGAAACAATGTTGAAATAATCGAATCACGTGCATTTGAAAACTGCAAAAGTCTTACAAACGTTGTTATCCCCAACAGTGTGAAAGAAATAGGATGGGATGCTTTCGGTGATTGCCCAAGCATAACATCTCTTAAACTCGGCAAAAATGTTGAAATTATCGGCACAAGAGCATTTCAGGAATCACCGATAAAAACGCTCGTTATTCCGATAAGTGTCAAAGAAATCGGATCAAATGCATTTACACTCTGCCGTGATTTCCGTTACTGCGGAACCGAAGAAGAATGGGCTCAAATAAAATTACACGGTGACGTTAATGACAATTACTCAATTAAGCATTGTATTGTATTTAACTATACCCCCGATGATTTCGGCACTGTATCTGTTGATGATATATCCATCAATTATAAATCAACAGCAAAACTCAATCCCACAGCAAATATATCTCCGAACTATAACTGGGAATTTGTTTATATATCATCAGACCCGTCAATTGTCGAAGTTGACGAAAACGGTAATATTACTGCCAAAAAAACAGGCACAGCAACAATAACCTGCAGAGCAATGGATGAAAACGGATATTGCGCTACAGATACTTGCACCGTTAAAGTTAAATACAGCATATTACAGTGGATAATAAACATCCTTCTTTTAGGATTTTTATGGTATTGATAAAGGAGTGATTTTATGGGAGCAGTATTTACCATAGCTTTGTTTTTTCCGATTATGATTCCGTTTGTTTTAATGAATTCTGTTCTTGAAAAGTTCGGAATAGATACTTTGGAAATATTCGGGCAGATTACGGAATCAGCCCAAGCGTGGCTTGAAGCAAATCCTGAAACAGCTATGAAAATCGGAAACACTTTGAAAGAATTTTTCAGTTTTGTGGTTGAATTTGCAGAAAAATTAAATTGAGTACTGTGCGATTAACGGTACAGCAGTTTGTTCTTTCTTTAAACAATATAATTGGAGGTAAAAAAATGAAAAAAACGATCTCATTAATTCTTGCAATTTTTATGTTTGTTTCAGCAGTTCCGATGACTGCTTTCGCAGATGATGCTCAGATGATAAACGGAATTGAGGTGAATGTTGATACGGATTCAATGATAGGCTTAACTCCTGATGATTATGAGCAATTTATAGAAGTTATTACACCTGGCATCGAAATAAGACAGGATAAATTCATTGCAGATACCAATAACGGTACCGCTAATCCTTATATTGATGTTTACACCTACGGCAGAGGCGTCATGTCAACAATTTATCTTTACCCTCTGGAAGGATACACTCTGCCTGCTGATGCAGATGAACTTACAGATGGCGTTATTGTAAGAAGAAAAGTTCTGATTGAAAATGATGTGAACAGCAGAGATCCCGAATACACAATACATTCAGAGGACGGTGTAAGCGGAGATTATATCGAAATCAGATTTAATTATGCACCCACAGGACCGATTAAGCTTATACATTCGGTTGACATCACCTTTGACAGTGATATTGCAGGCAAGAAACCCGAGGATTTTATGGAGTTCTTCACCTTTAATACCGAGGGTCTTGAAATAAGACAGGAAACATTCGATGCGTGGTACAGAACCAATAATTCCGTCAGTCCGCAGCGAGCAGAAGCGTTTGAGCTTGGCAAAAGCTATAACTCAACAATTTATGTTTATCCTAAAGACGGGTATGCGATTTCGGGACTCGTATATGATCTTCCCGTAACGATTGAAGCGGTCACAAACAAAGAAGATAATGTTATATTTAATATGGAGTATGAAGCTTATAGGCCCAACAGTTATTTGGTTTCAGGTGTTGAAATTTCGTTTAGTTACAGAATAACCGGTCCCGAACCTGAACCGACAGGAATGGAAAAGCTATTTCAGCCTATTATCGATTTCTTTAATGCAATTGCAACCTTCTTCACAGAAACATTCATCCAACCTATTGTAGACCTTATTATGATACTTTCATAACACAAAATAACATCGCGAAAATCACAGAATCCCCGTCGGCAATAAATCATTATTATCAACGGGGGTTTTTTCTTATTTCCACACCTGAAGGCACCAAGGAAAAGCCGACAACACCACAAAGATGTTGTCGGCTGAAACTTTATCTCATATCAGATAATGGAGTATAATCTGTATTATTTCGCAGATATTCTTTCACCTTGCCTCTTAACAGCAGTCTAACATAACTCGTCTGCTCGTTGTGAATAATATAATCAAGCTCCAATACTTCGTACATATTAAGGGTCTATCTCACTTTTGATGAGATAGACCCCGTTTAATTTAATGCTTTGCGGCTTTGTGATTAGCCAAGGTTTTGGCTGCTGAACTCTTAGCCTTGCTGGAGGTTCCTTTTGAAGCTAAAGTTTTTGCAGCTTTTCCGACTTTACCGCCATGATGTACTGCCATAACTTGCCCTCCTTCGCTTATCCCTCAGGCGGATAAGGGTCGTTACCGTAAGAGTTTTTGTCCCTTATCTGTCCGTTGGGTCTGTGAATTACTACTTCCGAGCTTTTGTTAATGGCAATGCCTCTTGCGGCTTTTATAGCTGCAGCTTGTGTTTCGGTTCGTACAGTTGCTCTGGAGTTACCAGCGCCTTTAACTTGCCATCCACCTTTAGGGTGAGGTGTTACATGTTGATTCTTTCCCATGTTTTCACCTCATTTCAATTTGGTAACCCTTCCGCAGTATGGACATCTGGAAGGATTGGTTTTAGGAACAAGTTTTCTTCCACAACCACAAATGTAGTATGAGTATGAGACTTTAATTTTCATAAATAAATCATCCTTTACGTTAAAATTTGAATCTATAATGATCACATTTCAAGAAAAGGACTGCGGTAAATACCTTTCTGATGACAAATTTCATATTGCAATCAGGAATCAAGCGTGGTATAATACTTTTTGCGACAGACAATTATATCACGTCCCGTGCTTTTGTCACCCCGCAGGACACCGAGCGGCAACTCGGTGTTTTTTCTTTTTCTTTGTAGATGTGTAATATTAAATATGTTCTTTTATCGAAGCACATTTAACAAGTCATAATAGTAAAATGTTTTATTTCGCAATTTATTGCTATCCATATATAGAATTTCTGCTTCGGCCAGTGCGTTCAGATATCTCGTAGCTGTAGCTGGCGGAATATCTGTTTTTTGTGTAACAATATTTGCGGTAATAATGGGATATGTATATAAAAGATTAATTAAGTCGACAACCTTGTTGCTTTTTATTATTGTTTTTGCGAGTTCTAAATCATTTTCATATAATTCATTAATTTGGTCTATAATATCAATATATTTTTTACACTGTTGGGCAACTGTTTTCAAAAAGAAAGCAATCCATGAGCCCCAATCGTTTTTTGTTCTTATACCATTCAATAAATTATAATACTTAAACTTATCTCGTTCCAATGCCTCGCTTACAAAAAAGCAAGGCAATGATATTTGGTTGTATTTATACAAGCACAAGGGAATTATGATTCTGCCAACTCTTCCGTTACCATCCATAAAGGGGTGAATGGTTTCAAACTGCGCATGAATAATTGCGGTTCTCACTAAGGGCCTAAGCTTATCTTGTGGATCATTAATGTACTCAATTAAATTCTTCATCAGACTATCTACATTTTCAGCGACAGGAGGAATATATGAAATCATTTTTTTCCGTCCTAAATAGTTCTGCTCTGTACGGAATTCTCCAGGAATTGTTTTTTTATTTCGACGAACGTTGCCTTCCATTAAGGTTTTATGTAATTCTTTAATGAAGTCTATTGTGAACGAATTATTCCTCAGATAAACATATCCTTGATGAGCGGCATTAACGTAATTGCGAACCTCAAACATATCCTTATCTTTTTCGTTGGGATTAGTTTGGTCGACTAAAACACCATCAAGAGTTGCTTGAGTTCCCTCCAATAAAGACGAAGCTAATGCCTCTTTTTTCTGCAAAGTTGGCAGAAACCAAGCTTGATTTAACTTGCTTGCATTTAATTTGCATTTATATACCTCAAGTTGTGTATTTGCATCAATTAACTCATCCATAAAGGTCGTTACATCTAAATCACCTTCTTGGAGAGGTAAGAATTTAGCATCAAACGCCTGCATAAAATCACTCCTTTGGGCATATATTACCACATTAACAATCATTTGTCAACACTTTTGATTGTTGTTCTGAGATTTTTTTATTTTTCACTCACATTCCGTCAGTGTGGATTGTTGCAACGCTTTTGAAAAACAAGTAAAAACAGCAACTCAACGTAGCATAAAGTCTTCGTTGAGTTGCTGTTTATTATATCATTTTAAAATATTTCAACGCATCGGTGATTGCATTTTCTTTTTCTTTCGGACAGTTGGGAACACGGTGCCCATCTTTACCTTTGTTATAGCATTCTCTTTCAATGATGCTGTGCTTGGCTTTGACCTGAGCTATATTCAAGGAGGAAACCTTCAACCCGAACTTATTGAGCACAAATTTCTTGATTTCATCATAGGTTGCCTTGCTTTCGGCGGCTGTTAAGTCCAGCTCATCCATATCCAAATCAATTTCGATATGGTGCTTCGTATTAAGTTTGGACAATAAACACACCGTCTCGACGTGTCCTGTTCTGGGGAACATGTCAACGGGGGTTGCTTTGACGGCGGTGTAGCCGAGTTCTTTGAAAAGTCCGCAATCTCTTGCGAGGGTTGCAGGGTCACATGAAACATAGACAATTTTTTCGGGATTGAATTCCGTTGCCGACCTCACCATTTCGGGGCTGCAGCCTTTTCGTGGCGGGTCAAGAATGATAACATCGGGCTTTGCACCTTCTTTTTTCAGCATTTCCGCCGCCTGCGCCGCATCGCCGCAGATGAATCTTGCATTCTTTATCCCGTTAAGCTCCGCATTGATTTTTGCGTCTTCTATTGCTTCCGGAACGATTTCAACGCCTATGATTTCTCTTGCTTTATCCGCCATTGACAGACCGATTGTGCCTGCACCGCAGTAGAGGTCCATAACAGTTTCGTTACCTGTCAGGCCCGCATATTCCGCCGCTTTTGCGTAAAGCTTTTCTGCCTGATTACGGTTGACTTGATAGAACGAAAGAGGCGAAATTCTGAATTTCAGTCCGCAAAGAATATCGGTTATATAATCGCTGCCCCAGAGAGTTCGGCATTTTTCGCCGAGAATGACGTTGGTATCTTTGGTATTGACATTTATTATTATACTTTTTATATTTTCATCTTTTTTCAGGAGTGCATCAACAAGCTTTCCCTCATTCGGGAGCTTTTTGCCGTTTATGACGGCGCAGACCATTATTTCTCCGCTTGCCGTGCCTTTTCGGATATAAACATGGCGAAGCAGACCCTTGTGCACCGTTTCGTCATAGATGCTGACTTTGTTTTCTTTAATATAATCCGAAAAAACACCGAGTATTCCTCTGAATTCTTCGGGCTGAAGAAGACAGTCGGGGCAATGGATAACTCTGTGGCTGTGGGGCGAATAAAAACCCGTCTTTATCTCACCGTTATCTTCTGCAATGGGATACTGAGCCTTGTTGCGGTATCGCTTATCGGTTTCACCGCTGATTATCGGCTCAAATTCGGGTTCAACTCCGCCGATTCTTCTGAAGCATTCCTTCACATGAGCGGATTTTATTTCCTTTTCCGAATCATAAGTCATGTGAGAAAAAACACAGCCTCCGCATTTGAGATAAACGGGGCATTCGGGAGTAATTCTGTCGGCAGAGGGAGAGAGAATTTCGTCAACCTTTGCGAAGGCATAATTCTTTTTCACTTTCAGAATATGCGCCGTTATTTCATCGCCGACCGCTGTTGCGGGAACGAATATCGCCATTCCGTTGTGTTTGCCGACTCCGCTGCCGTTTGATGAGCAGGATTCTATTTTAAGAGGTATTCGGTCGTTTTTTTTAAGTTCCACGGAAAAAATCCTTTCGAAACAGTACTGTTTGAAATGCATTATAACATAAATATAATGTAATGGCAATTATATTTATTTTTTCGATTTACAAATTTTTGTTGATTTTATGTTATAGATTTGTTAATATACATTTATGTATACAAAGATAGAACCGAAGAGGAGTGTTGAAAATGAAAAAGACTGCAATCAGATTTATCGCATTGTTTTTTGCGCTGCTGATGGCTTCTTCGACTGTTTTCGCGGTAAGTGCGGCGGTAATTGAAGAGCAGAGCGGAGTTTCGTCCGCAGAGCTTATCGGCGAAATTCTTTCGGCAGACGGTGTTCTCAGCGGTGCGGCAACACCGACTGAACCCAAGCCTGAAACAGAAAACAAAACTCCGGCTATTATGGTTTCGTGCGAATCCATGACAGTTGTTATAGGAAAAACGGTTCAGATGAAGGCGGAAATCATTAACAGCGATTCAAAGACTCAGATTTTCTGGGAGTCTTCGGATAAGAACGTTGCAACCGTCGGCGCAAACGGTGTTGTTAAAGGTGTTGCTGCAGGACGTGCAACGATAACCGCAAAGGCAACCGTTGAAGGAAAACAGCTTAAGGGCGAATACGTTATCTGTGTTATAACCCGCAGCAATGTTATCAAGGATGTGCTTGAAGATGAGCAGGTGCTCAGTTATCAGTACAGCTATATCGATGACTATTATTACACAAACGATAAGGACTGCTGGCAGTATCATTTCGGCTTCGGAAAGCTCTATGATCTTGCGGCGCCTTATATTCTCATGGAGTATGACTACGTCAGAATTTTCTTTACATATGAAGAAAAGGACTGGATGATTCAGCTCTGGAAGGGTCAGTACGGTCTGCTTTTCTACGGCGGTGAAATCGGTGTTTACAACAAAGAACATACCGGAGAAGAGGATACCGTTCTCACCTTCTATGAATGCCCGCCCGAAGAGGATTGGCTCAAAATGGAAATGTCACTTTATCACGACGACGGCACGGGCAACTATGTCCGCGAGTTCACAAGGGATTACGGCGACTACTGGTGGTGTACGGGCTTCAAGGACGGTCACCTGAGAAATGTTGAGCCTGCCGACGAGCTTCGCATGGTAAGCAGAATAACCTTCAAGGATGCCGAAATGGCAAAGCTTTTTTCCGACGGCCTTATTGAATGCGGTTTCAAGCAGGGCAGCTCAAAGGACGGTCTTGCTCTTGACCAATTCTGCACCGAAGGAAGCGATGTTTACGTCAGATGGCAGAATATTTCTGAAGCGGAAAATACCATGCCCATAAAAATCGGTATGGGTACACTTGTTGTTATCAACTTCATGTCCATTATTCTTATGCTTCTTGCATTCATTGCAATGGCAGGCATGGGCGGACTTCTCCTTCTTCTCTTTATTTAATCCATGACTTCTGACGAAAAAATTCTTTTTGCAAAAATTGAGGACAAAGCACGGCAATGCAGCGAAATTTCCATGATAACAAACAGTGTTTTTCTCGATATGCATGAACGCTCGGCTGTTACGGGAATGAAAAATCCGTTCGGCGATGCAAAAATGTATTTTTACGGCGGATTCTGCGATGCGGAACGTACCGTTGCCGTGTTTATGCCCGAATATATAAACGATGAGCCGATTGAATATTTCAACGCTTATCCCGACGATGATCCGATTTCTGTTATTGAAATTGAGAAGGATAAATTTTCGCCGCCGCTCGGTCACCGTGATTATCTCGGAGCGCTGATGGGGCTTGGTATAAAGCGTGAAATGACGGGCGATATCATCGTCAGCGAAAACGGATGTAAAATGGCGGTTCTTTCAAAGCTTGCTCCGTTCATTGCCGAAAACCTCAGCAAAGCGGGCAGAGGTACTCTCAAGGCAAAAATAATCCCTCCCTCACAAGCGAGGGAGGGCGCAAAAGCTGTCGGAATTCCTGACAGCTTCACCGTTTCTTCAATGCGGCTTGACAGCGTAGTCAAGAATGCATTCAGGCTTTCAAGGGGTGATGCAGCGCATGCGATTGAAAGCGGCGTTGTTTATGTAAATGATGTTGAATGCACAAAGCCGGACAGAAAAATCGCTGACGGCGACAAGGTCGTTTTCAGACGAAAAGGCAGAATAATTGTTAACGATTGTTCGTCTGTTTCAAAAAAAGGGAGAATTATAGTTGAAATCATAAGGTTTCAATGATTTTAATTGTTTTTAGCAGTATACGCAAGAAAAAGGTGCCGAGGAAGCACCTTTTTCTGCATGGGGTTGAATTGAGGAGGGGTATTGCGTACTCAAAATGAGCAGAACCTTGCGGGTTGCGGCTCCCGCTCGGTACATTCAGATAATAACCTGCAAATATTAATTCCGTATGAATTCATTTTTAACGTTTGTAGGATATTTTATTAATAATGAAAAGCGTAAAACGGTAAGCAGAATTGACTGCTTACCGTTTTAATTTTTATTGGGAGTTCACCTTATTTGCTGTACTTGCCTCTCTTGACATAGTGAGTGTGGAGAACCTCGTGAGCTACGTGGCTGCCGGGCTTCTCGAAGTATTCAGCATAAACTGCCTTGACAGCTTCGTTTTCGTGTGACTTTCTAACGGGGAGGTTAGCATCTGCTTCGTAGAGAGCCTTTCCTCTGATACCCTTGAGGTCAACGAAGTTGTGAACGCTTGCGGGCTGTACGGGCTGACCGCCGCCGTTTACGCAGCCGCCGGGGCAAGCCATAATTTCGATGAACTGATAATCAGCTGTGCCTGCCTTAACCTTTTCCATAACTGCCTGAGCGTTCTTGAGACCGCTTGCAGCGCAGACCTTGATTTCCTTGCCTGCGATGGTGTAGGTTGCTTCCTTGATGCCTTCTGTGCCTCTGACCTCGTTGAATTCGAGTGCCTTGAGCTCTTCGCCGGTGAGAACTTCGTATGCAGTTCTGAGAGCAGCTTCCATAACGCCGCCGGTTGCACCAAAGATAACGCCTGCGCCTGAGCCTTCGCCGAGAGGATTGTCGAATGCTTCGTCGGGAAGAAGGTTGAAGTTGAGACCTGCTGTTTCAATCATTCTACCAAGCTCACGGGTTGTGAGAGCGTAGTCAACATCAGCGTAGCCGCTTGCTGACTGATCTGCTCTGCCTGCCTCAAACTTCTTTGCAGTACAGGGCATGATGCTTACAACAACGATATCCTTGGGGTCAAGGTTCATCTTCTTTGCATACCATGTCTTGATAA
>JAFQRF010000036.1 GCA_017410195.1 Clostridia bacterium
AGTTTGTTCGTAGCATAAAACATCAATTTTTCGTGTTTTTTAATTTTTAGATGAAATTTTAGGGTTCTGCAGGAATTTTACGCCTGTAGAACCCTTGTCATATATCGTTTTATGCGGTCTGCGCTTTTTTTACAGCCCCTTGTTTATTAACTAAGATTTTCCGCAAAATACTGCATGACTTTATTTGAAACGGTTGAAGCAATTCCCGAGCCGTAGCCGCCGTGTTCTGCAATGCAGATAACCGCAAGCGGAAGGTCGTCCCTCTGCGAATATCCTGCAAACCATGAATGGCTCTTTTCGCCGTCAATTTGTGCCGTACCCGTTTTACCGCACATTTCAAGTCCCTTGAACTTCCAATCGCCGTATTTATCGGCAACATTCGAGCGCAGAAGTGCGTCAAGCTTCGCTGCGGTTTCGGGCTTGATGCTCACAATGCTTTCGGGGATTCTGCCCATGATTTTGCCGATTGTGCCGAGCGAATGAATTCTGTCGGGCGCATAGCCCTCACCGCCGTTTGCAATCGCTCCCATTATCGCAAGAAAATGGGCGGGATTTACATAGGTTGTTGACTGACCGATGCCTGCCCAGCCAAGCTCCGCTTTGCTGTCGGTTGAGGGCGAAAAACGGCTTTTTGTCAGGCGGATTTCCTTGGCGTAAAGCTGAGTATCAAAGCCCATCGAATCCGCCGTTGCTTTGAGCTTCGCAGCGCCGAGTTCGATTGAAATTTCCGCAAAAGCGCAGTTACATGACTCATTCATCGCCTTCTGAAAATTAACCTTTCCGTGGACTCCGTTGCAGATAACCGAGCCGTCGCCCGTTTCATATTCACCGTCGCATTCAAAGGTTCTTGTGTAAATATCGGGGATATTTTCAATCGCACATGCGGCGGTCACGATTTTCATAATCGAGCCGGGAGTATAGATGCCCGAAATAACTTTATCAAGAAAAACGCCGTCATATTTTGCGTTGGTGAGAAGGTCGTCGGGTCTGTTTTCAATGTCATAAGCAGGCTTTGAAACGCTGCAGAGAAGCTCGCCCGTTTTATAGTTATAAACAGCAACCGCACCGTCATAATCACCGAGTGCGTTATAGGCGATTTTATTCGCCTCGCTGTCGATGTTGAGCTTCACATCCGTACCGACACCCGTCTGCTTAAGGTTATAGATACCCTCAATGCGGCTGTAGCCCGAAAGCACATCACGGTAAAGATAATGCGTACCCGTCGAGATTCTGCCTGCCGTATCGCCGACGATGTGAAGCACGGATTTACGCACGGTTGAGCCTTCGGCAAAAATTCTTTCATTATCCGAGCTTTTCGCAAGCGTAACGCCGTTTCGGTCATAAATCGTGCCTGCGTTGACAATTGTTCCGCCCGAATAAATATGGCGGTTTGCCTTGTTGGATGCCCATTCCGCGCCGTTCATCATCAGGCTTGCAACAAAGAAGCCGACTCCTGCGATGAACGCAAGAATGAGTGCATAAACAACCGCCGCACGTCTTGAAGTTATTCTCATGCCGTGCCTCCTTTCGGAGCGGGATTTTTTATCGGTTTTTTCGGGGTTTTTCGGACACTGATATCGGGCTTCGGTGCTTCAAAGGGTGCACCTGCCGCCCTGATATAGGCTAAAAGACCCCATGAGCAGAGCATGCTTGAACCGCCTCGGCTGACAAAGGGAAGAGTAACCCCCGTCAGCGGAAGCAGATCCGTTATGCCGAAAACATTGAGTGCAAGCTGGAAAAGCAGCATGCCTGATGCGGATACCGCCGCAATCGCATAGAAGGTTGATGCCGAGGATTTTGCGGAGCGGACTGCAAAAAAAGCAATTCCCGCAAAGCTGAGAAGCACCGCAAGCGCAACAATCAGTCCCATTTCCTCGCAGATAAGACCGAAAACAAGGTCGGTCGATGCCGCATAAACATCACGCAGATAGCCTTCGCCGATGCCGAGACCGAACAGACCTCCGCTTGCCGAATAAATCAGCACTCTTGTCTGCTGATAGCCCGAGGTATCCATATAGTCCCAGACATGTCGGTAAGCCGCAAAACGGTTGGCAACATAAGGCTTGAAATAGATAATCAGCATTGCACCCATGAGTGCAACGGCGCAGATGAGAACGATTGTGCGTATGTTGCCCGAACGCATGAATGCAATGAGTATAAATGTAAAAAAGAAAATAAGAGCGGTGCCGAAGTCCTTCATCAGAAAGAGCGCACCGACACAGCCGAGCGAAAAAATAACGTATTTCGTAAGGCTGGTCATGGATAAAAGCTTATCAAGCGATACCGCACCGACAAGGATAAACAGAATTTTGACAAGCTCCGACGGCTGGATTGAGAAGAATCCGAGGTCAATCCAGTTGAGAGTGCCGTTGATGCTGCTTGCAAGCACGAGGTTGAGCGCAAGAATGCCGACAGCACCTATTGCGGCGGGATAACGCAGCATGCAGGCAAATCTGACGTCTTTTATCAGCAGCAGCATTATCAGATATACCGCAAGACCAAGCCCGATGGCAATTAGCTGTTTAAGCGCATAGGATTCGCTGAAGCTTGCACAGACGGTCAGTCCGATTCCCGAAAGGAAAAATGCAATTGCTTCAAGCTCGAAATAGTCATTATGCGTAACCAACGTACCGATAAGCATGTAAATCCATTCTGCGGCGATATAGCCGAAGAAGATGTAAACAAGCGTTATGCTCAGCTCCTCCTGCTTAACAAAAACGCAGGCGGCGCAAAGAAGCTGGAATGCCGTCATAAGCAGCATAACCGTGACCTGCTTGAAATGCGGCTGTCTGTTAACTTTTGTTTCGGACAAAATCTCACCCCCGTTTTTAATGTGTAATGTGTAGTTCTGAATAATATTTTATCACAATTATATAATTTTTTCAATTCTATTCTATCATCCGAATTTTTTAAAACTGTTAACAATTATCTTCAAGTTTATTAATTTTACGGATGTATAATTTTTGAGTGCGGAACAAAAAGAGATGTTTTTTAATTCTGAATCCTGCATTCCGTATTCCTAATTACTTTTCCCCGCATATAATGTTATTGCATACCACTAATCCGTGTTTTTTCCTCTATATATGGTATATATAATTAATATATAAAAAAATATTGCAAACGGGGAGAAAATAGTGTATAATATTTTAAATATGATTATTATAATGGGCATAGTGCCGACAGGAGGGGAAACGGTTGATGGAAGCCTATTTTGACAACAGTGCGACCACTGCTCCGTGCTGCGAAGCGGTCAAAGCAGTCGCCGATGCAATGACAAATTGCTGGGGCAATCCGTCATCATTGCACCGCTCCGGCAATGCCGCAAAGGAGCTGCTCGACAGTTCAAGGGAGTCGATTGCCAAGTGTCTTTCGGTCACTCCCGAGGAGATTTTCTTTACCTCGGGCGGAACGGAAAGCAATAATCTCGCCGTCATGGGTGCCGCATATCAGATGCGCCGCATGGGCAGAAGGATTGTTTCAACAGCGGTTGAGCATTCCAGTATTGACGAAACCCTCGACAAGCTTGCGGAAGAAGGCTTCGAGGTTATAAAGCTCAGGGTTGACAGCTACGGAAGAATCAACGAAAGAGAGCTTTATTCAGCGGTTAATTCAAACACAATTCTTATAACAATGATGCTCGTCAACAACGAGGTCGGAACAATAATGCCCGTTCAGGCGGCAAAAAGAGCTGCAATGGCGGCACGCTCACCTGCAATCATCCATTGCGATGCGGTTCAGGCGTTCGGCAAGATGCCTGTAAAACCCGTGTCGCTCGGTGTTGACCTTATGACGGTCAGCTCCCATAAAATCCACGGACCAAAAGGTGTCGGTGCAATTTATATACGCAAGGGCGTAAAGATTAAGCCGAGAACCTTCGGCGGCGAGCAGGAAAAGAAAATCCGTCCCGGTACGGAAGCGATGCCTGCAATCGCAGGCTTTGCGGCGGCGGCAAGAGCCTTGCCCGACCCTCAGCGTGAGCTTGAGCATATCAGAATGCTCAGGGATTATATGGTTGAAAAGCTCATGGAGCTTGACGAAATCGTCATCAACTCGCCTCCCGATGCGCTGCCGTATGTGACGAATATTTCCGTTTTAGGCATAAAATCCGAGCCGATGCTGAACTTCCTTTCGGAGAGAGGAATATGCGTTTCGAGCGGCTCGGCTTGTTCAAAGGGAAAAAAGAGCCACGTTCTCATGCAGATGGGTCTTGACCGCAGAAGGCTTGACAGTCCGCTTAGAATCAGCTTTTCAAGATATACAACCGTTCAGGAAGTAGATGCTCTTATTCAGGGGATTGCAGAAGGCAAAAAGGTAATAAGAGCGGTAAAATAAATAATTCGGAGTAAACAGATGAAAGAAGTAATCCTCATAAAAAACGGAGAGCTTGCCCTCAAGGGTCTTAACAGAAGGACCTTTGAGGATATGCTCGTTAAAAATATGCGCCGCAGACTCGAATCTGCAGGTAAATTCAATTTCACCATCGCCCAGTCAACGATTGTTGCTGAGCCTATGGATGAATTTGCGGATTTTGACGAAGCGGTCAGCAGAATCGAAAAAATCTTCGGAATTGCAGGCTTTTCGAGAGCAGCCGCAGTTGAGAAGGATATGGAAACGATTCTGAGAAGCGCCGAAGAATACCTGGCTCCCCAGCTTCTCGGCATCAGAAGCTTCAAGGTTGAGGCTAAGCGTTCGGATAAAAAATTCCCCCTCACTTCTCCCGAAATATGCAGGGAGACGGGCGGATATCTTCTTCGCAAATTTCCTCATCTTGTTGTTGATGTTCACAATCCCGATCTTATCGTGACCGTTGAGGTCAGAGATAATTATGCATATATCCACGGCACTCAGCTCAAGGGTGCGGGCGGTATGCCCACAGGCTCCGCAGGCAGAGCGGCGATTCTTATTTCGGGCGGCATCGACAGCCCCGTTGCCGCATATATGATGGCAAAGCGCGGACTTGAGCTTATCGCAATCCACTTTGCGTCACCTCCGTATACCAGTGAAAGAGCCGAGCAGAAGGTGCATTCGCTCTTGAAGCAGGTCAGCAAATATTCGGGCAGAATCACTCTTTATGTTGTTCCGTTTACCGAAACACAGGAGCAAATAAAGGATAACTGCCCCGAGGATATATTTACCGTCATTATGCGCCGCATGATGATGAGAGTTTCGCAGATAATCGCTCAGAGAGAGCATGCAGGTGCGCTCATCACGGGCGAAAGCGTCGGTCAGGTTGCAAGTCAGACGATGCCTGCAATCGCATGCACGGATGCGGTCTGTGAAATGCCCGTTTTCCGTCCGCTTATCGGCATGGACAAGGACGAGGTTGTTGCGATTTCAAGAAAAATCGACACCTTTGATATCTCAATCCTTCCCTATGAGGACTGCTGCACGGTGTTCACTCCGAAGCATCCCAAAACACGACCCACTCTCGATTATGTTGAGAAGTGCGAGCAGGCGCTCGAGGTTGACAGACTCGTCAAAGAAGCGGTTGAGGGAACGAGATTTATTCATATTAACGCTTATTAATGAAGAATTAAAAATGAAAAATGAATAATTTCGGGTGGGCTTCGCCCACGCCTGATTATAATAAGCGGCGCAGCCCCTTAATTTTTCATTCTTCATTATTCATTATTCATTGCGACCGAAAGGAGCTAAGGTATGTCTGTTTGTGAGATTCTTTCCGTAGGCACGGAAATATTGCTCGGCGATATTCTCAACACAAATTCAAAATATCTTTCAGCCGAGCTTGCGAAACTCGGCATATCGGTGCTTCGTCATACAACCGTCGGAGATAATCACGAAAGACTTGCCGCCGCACTTCAGACGGCACTCAGCCGGAGCGATATCGTTATTGCAACGGGCGGTCTCGGTCCTACGGCGGATGATATAACAAGAGATGTCTGCTGCGAGGTTATGGGATTTGAGCTTGAGCTTGATGAAAAAATCGCAGACGGAATCAGAAAATATTTTGCTTCAAAGGGCTATGATATGCCCGAGAGCAATCTCCGCCAGGCATATGTACCCGTCGGAGGAACGGTTTTTGAAAACAACCACGGCACGGCACCGGGTCTGGGTCTGAAAAAAGACGGCAAATGTGTTGTTATTCTTCCCGGACCGCCCTATGAAATGGCGCCGATGTATAAAGAGAGCGTTATTCCATATCTTGCCGAATATTCAGACGGTGCGATTGTGTCGCATACGGTGAGGACTATGGGAATCGGCGAAAGCGCAATGGCTGAAATGTGTGCGGATTTGCTTGACAAGGAAAACCCCACCGTTGCGCCCTACGCAAAGAAGGGCGAAGCACTTCTGAGAATTACCGCAAAGGCGGAAAGTGAAGACGACGCCGAAAAGCTTCTTCTGCCCGTGATTGAAGAAATAAAATCAAGGCTCGGCGGATATGTTTACGGCATAGACAGCGAAAACATCGAGCAGAGAGTGGTTGAGCTTCTCAAAGAAAACGGACTTAAAATCGCAACCGCCGAAAGCTGCACTGCGGGTTATATTCCCAAAAGAATAACCGATATTGCAGGTGCAAGCGAGGTTTTCGAATTCGGCGCAATTACTTATTCAAACGAAATGAAAAACAAGGTTCTCGGCGTAAAAACCGAAACTCTTGAAAAATACGGCGCGGTCAGCGAACAGACCGCAAGAGAAATGGCTGCAGGAATCAGACGCATCACGGGTGCCGATATCGGAATTTCCGTGACCGGTATTGCAGGTCCGGGCAGCGACGGCACCGATAAACCCGTCGGTCTGTGCTTCATTGCCCTTGATGCCGAGGATAAAAAAATGTGCGAAAAAATTGAAACGGGCAAAAACGACAGAGAGTATAACCGTTATGTGACGGCATCCCGTGCGCTCAACCTTGCCCGAATCTATATTGAGGAGAAAATAAGATGAATTCAAAAAAATTGGCGGCAGTTTTATGCCCGATTTTTGCGGTTGTTTCCGCAATTCTGATTGCTCTTTCGGTTATGAATTTCACGAAAGAACCCGATATTGAGGTTCAGCTCAACGAAAAGGCGGCAGAGTTTGTCATGAACGCCGAAGCCGTCACCGATGCGCTTGCAAAGAACCTTGCTTCCGTTGTTTCAAACGACATGAAAGCTCAGCAGACCTTCCCCGAAGGCATCCGTGAGGAGCTGAAGCAGGCATATGCCGTCAACAACAACCTTGTCGGCTGGCTGTCAATTCCCGGAACTGAGATGGACACTGCCGTTCTGCAGGGAAAAGACAACAATTATTACTTAAAGCGTGATTTCTATGAACGCTACACAACCGAAACAATTGCCACAAACTACGGTAACATTTATCTTGACTATCGCTGCAATAATATCGATCTTTCGAAAAATATGGTCATTCACGGCCATACAACGGGAAAATCCGACGGTATTCCCAAGCAGTCGTTCCGCTCTCTTTACGATTTCAGAGATAAGAACCACTTCATTGAGAATCCGATAATAAGATACAGCACTCTTTATGAAGAGTATACATTTAAAATATGTGCTGTTTTCCTCTCGTCAACCCAGACTAAGGACGACAACGGATATTTCTTCAACTATATTTATCCTGACATGAGTGAGAATAATATGGTTGGCTATATTGAGCAGGTAAAGCAGAGAATGCTTTATGATACAGGTGTTTCGCTTGAACCCACGGATAAGATTATTACCCTTTCAACCTGCATCTATGACTACGGCAAGAGCGTTGACACCCGCCTTGTTGTTGTCGGCAGACTTCTTCACGAGGGCGAAAGCGAGAGCATCGATGCTTCTCTTGTAAAGGACAACCCCGGTTACCGCAGACCTCAGGTATGGTATAACCGTAACGGACAGACCAATCCCTATAAAAACGCCGAAAAATGGCAGCCCAGTGCAAACTAAGGAGGGAAAACAATGCCTAATAACGACAATCAGAAAAAGCCGTCATCACTTCCCGAGGGACTCAGCTCCATCGCAGATGATGAGGCAATAACAGAAATAAACCTTACCGATTTTCTCGAGGAAAGCTCAAAAGGCTCACCGCTTTTTGATGGCTTCCATGAGGATATCGAAAAGACCGAAAAAAGCCTTGAAAGCGAGCTTCAGAGCCTTTATGACGATATTATGAGCAGCGGACCCGAAACCATCGTGCCCAAGCCCATGTCGGTTCTTACCGCAGACGAAGCCGAGCCTGCAAAGGTTGCTCTTTCGGACCCCGAGGTTTTTGATGAACCCGAAAACACGGCTCTCGAATCTCTCTGGATGAATCCCGAGGAATATTTTGATGACGATATTCCCGTTGTTTCGCTTGACGAATCGGCGGATACCGTTCAGAGCCTTCTTGACGGCGAAATCCCCAAGGATGCGTTCTTTGAGCCTTCCGCTGTGGACGAGCTTGCCGCAATGAAGAACGAGGACAGCGCAAAAAGCGATATACTTAATATGATTGACCTTATGAAGTCCGAAACCGAGAGCGAAACCGGCTTTAGCGATATTCTTTCCGAAATCGAAGCAAATTCCGGAATTGCGCCCGTTGCAAGCGAGCTTTCGGCGGCTTCTCAGCTTGTTTCCGAAAATGCGGTTTACGAAGAGGCGGCAGAAGAAACATTTGCCGAAAACTACGAAGAGGTTGCCTTCGGCGATGAAGAAATAGCCTGGGACGACCTTGAATATTCCGAGGATGCTCCCGCAGCGGAAGAACCCGTTTTTATCCCTGCTCCCGACAGCGTACCTGCAAACTTTACCTTTGACGGGCCTGCAGCTCCGTCAGAACCCGAAAATGATTTTGACAGAGAGCTTGCCGCTCTCCTCGGCGATGAAAAGCCCGAAGAAAAGCAGGATGGTTTTGTTATCAGCGTTCCCGATGACGGCAACGACTACGAAAAGGCTGCTCTTGCATCTGAAAAGCTCTATGAGGCGGCACCCATGAGTACTCAGACCCTTGAGGATGACCCCGATTTTGCAGGCTATCCCGAAGATGCCGACGACAGCAAGAAAAAGAAGAAGAAAAAGCAGTCCGACGGTGAAAGCAAGGGCGGTGCAGGCGAGGTAGTGAGAAAGATTGTTCTTTCAGTTTCGATAATCACAATTATCGTAAGCTGCGCAATTCTTGTTAACACTTATTTCATCGAGCCTTACAGATTCAAGTCTGATTCGGATGCTCTTGCAGAGCAGATGAGCGTCAATAATGACGAGCATGACCAATCCGCAACTGTCAACGATAAGATAAAGACCGATAATCCCGATACGGAATTCCCCGACGGCATGCTTGCAAAATATGCACAGCTCTATGCAGAAAACAACGACCTTGCGGGCTGGATTACCATTGAGGGCTTCGGAATAAATCTTCCCATTGCGCAGGGCGATGACAACAGCTATTATCTCAAGAGAGATATCTATAAGAAGTATACAAGCTACGGTGTTCCGTTCTTCGATTACAGAATGAGCAACCTCAAAACTCTCCACAGAAACACTATGGTTTACGGTCATAACATGCGCCATGACGACTATATTTTCGGCATGCTCGAAAACTACAGAACCATTGAGGGCTACGCTCAGGCACCGGTCATCGAATGCAACACAATTTACGGCGACCACACGTGGTTTGTTTACGGCGTATTCATCACAAACTCAAATACCAAGGATGATAACGGCTATTTTCTTCCCTATAACTTTATCGATGTTTCAACAGAAAAGTTTGCGGAATATATTAAGGAAATCGATAAGAGAAAGCTTTACACAACGGGTGTTGACATCAATGAAAACGATAAGATTCTCACTCTCCAGGCTTGTGTTTATGACTTTGACGGCGCAATGATTGTTGTTGTTGCCAGAGAAAAGAGACCCGGAGAAAGTATCAGCGTTGACACCTCAAAGGCATTCTATAATCCCAACCCCAAATATCCTCAGAAGTGGTATGATGTCAACAAAAAAGACAATCCCTATGAGAGTGACCCCAGATGGTAAAAGCAAAGTTGATTAAGGAACGGTGATATTTATGAAAAGAAAGGTGAGCATTTGCACGCTCTGCGCTTCATCGGCGCAGGAAGCGTCAAATTATCTTCGTCAAAGGGCAGCCGCATATTCTCCCGATGTTGCGGTCAATGACTATGAAAACGCCTCGGCTTTTGCCGCAGGTGTGGATTCCTGCGCCCTTGACGGCGGAGTTATCCTTGCCGCAGCCCCTCTTTCAATGTTCCTTAATGCAAAAATACGCTTAGTTAAGAATCTTTCATCCAAAATAGTAAGAAGCAACTCAATTTTAGCCGCAATGGGCGAAAATGCTCCCTCAGACCCGAAGGAAAAGGACTTGCATGCCGCAATTCCCGAAAAGGCAAAGACACTTAAATCCGCTGACGGACTTTATTCCGCTTTCGTCAAGGAACACGGAAAGGCACTCGTTGTTTTCCTTCCTCTTGATGTTCAAAGGCTTGATTATATGTTCGGCGCAGGGCTTGCGAAGATGCTTGACGGGCTTTTCCCGAATGTGCAGTCCGTATCTCAGCAGCCGGCAGCTCCCGAAAAGCCGAAAATTTCGGTTCTCCGTGAGCATGTTGAAACAGTTATCCGAAGCGGTAAAACGGTTGCCGTTTCTCCCTGCGGATGCGCAAAACCGCTTCTTTCGGCAATTTCAACCGTTCCCGACTGCGAGGCAGCGTTTGTTCAGGATAATGCACTCAGGGACAGACTTCCCGATGAGAGCGTTGAAAATTATGTTGCCCAATGCGCAAAAATTTCAAAGGAAAACGCAGGTACCGACCTCGGCATAAGCGTTTCTTCAATTTATAAAGATAAAACCGATGGCAGCGATTTTGTTATCGTTTGCGTTGCGGATTCCGACAGAGCAAAGGCCGCAAAGGTATATGCAAATCCCGGAGAGGAGAAAAAGCATCTTGTTGCGGCAGCGGTTATCCGTCTTTGCGTGATGCTCGGCGAGCTTTCGGGTCCCGAAGGACTTGTCAATCCCGATGCTCCGTCATCAAAGCCCAAAAAATGGGCGAAAAACTCAAAGCTTCCGATAATCATAACTGCGGCAGGACTTGCACTTGCGGTAATAATCGGTCTGATTCTTGCGTTTGTTCTCGGCGGAGAAAAAGAAGCGGAAACAGAAATTCCCAACAACGGACTTTACGATTTTGCTCAGCAGGACAGCTATTACGCCGATGTTGACTATCACGGCGGAAGCAACATTGACCACCTTGAAATGCAGGCGGCTGCAGTTCAGAATGAACAGTCTACATATTATTTCGGCGCTCCCTCAACCGAGTCAACAACTCAGCAGACGACTGTTTCTCAGACGGTCACCAAAATCGTAACGACAATAAAAAATGTTGTCACAACAAAGAAAGTGACAACCACGAAAAAACCGACCACAACGGCAAAAGCAGCAACAACCGCAAAGCCGACAACCACCAAGGCAACGACCACCCTCAAGCCGACAACCACCAAAGCAACCACGACGTTAAAGCCCACAACAACCAAGCCGACCACAACGCTTAAAGCAACAACAACCGCAGCAAGCGTTTCAAACGGTACGTCAACGGGTTCAACAACTGCAGCTTCATCGCAGACGGGTGTTTTCGTATTCAAATCCTACGGCTGGGGTCACGGTGTCGGAATGAGCCAGTACGGCGCTGTTCAGATGGCGAAGGACGGAAAAACCTACGATGAAATCCTGACCCATTATTATACTGGTACAACCGTAAAGGATGACCCTGCAACACCGCTGACGGTAAAATACGGCGGAAAGGATATCCCGATTGTTGAATATCTCTGCAGGACAACCTACCGTGAAATCGGCGACGGCGCACCCCTTGAAGCGCTCAAAGCCCAGGCTGTTACGGCTTATACATTTGCAAAGTTCTATAATTTTGACGTCGATTCGGGAAAGCACGCATATTCAACTTCATATGAATATGCCGGAACGAATATCCACAAGGCAGTTCTTGCCGTTCTCGGAATGACTGCCGACACCGATACCCCCAAGGCAAAGTACGTTGACTATAACGGAAGCGCTGCATTCACCTGCTACTTTGCAACCGCCGCCGGTAAAACCGCATCGTCGGCAAGCGTATGGGGAGGCAGCGGATATCCCTATCTCAAGGGCGGCGTTTCAAGCCCCGAAGAGGTAAAGGTAACGGAAGAAACAATCACAGCGGAGGAGATGAAAAAATTAATCCTCTCTTACGCAAAGGATAACGGACTTGATATCACCTTGAGCGATAATCCTGCCGAATGGCTTGAAATCGTTGAGCATGATGCCTCGATGAACGAAAACACGGGCTATGTTGAAACAATGAGAGTCGGCAATAAGGAAGTCAGAGGAAATACCTTCCGCTGCTACGTTCTCGATTTTGAAATCGATTCTCATTGCTTTACATTTGAATATATTCCTGCGGAATAAAACCGTATATAATGCAAAAAGGACGCTTCGATGCGTCCTTTTTTGCGTCCTCTTATATACACTTCTGTCCCCAAAATTTGAAAGGTTTGTTTATGAAAAAATCTGTTATTATGCGTAAACGGGAGAGTCGTCCTTTACAAGAAGAATTCCTGTTGCCACAGAGAGTGTGATTACGATTGTTGCGAATACTGCCATTTTATTTTCCTCCGTTTTATGATTTATTTTTATGTGTTTGTGTGTTGTTTATCATGGCTTTATTATATCACGGCAATTTCTAAGAAAAAAGCAGGTAAATCTCTAAGAATTTATTAAGAAATTAAAAATCTGTGTTAATAAATTTTTCGAATAATTCTGAAAATACTTTACAAATCTTTAATTTTATTACATAATATAATGTGATATATTCTAGAAAGAGGAAAAGAAAAATGAAAGCTAAAGAAAAGGGAGTAAAAAAATCGGCAACTCAAAAAAACATGTCGCTGATAAAAAGATTTTTTCCCTATCTGAAAAAACATCTCGGCACGGAGCTTGTTGTTCTTCTCTGCGCTGCAACAAGTGCTGCCTGCGAAATAATACTTCCGCTGATTGTGCGAAAAATCACGGACCAGGGGGTTGAAGAACCCTCGGGTCTTACGGTGAAGCTGATTGTCACAATCTGCATTGCCTACATCGCCCTCAGAGGTGTTGACAGCTTTGCAAGCTACTGCCAGTCATACTGGGGCCACAAAATGGGTACAAAAATCGAAAACTCCATGCGTGAGGATATGTTTGACCATCTTCAGAAGCTCTCGTTCACGTTTTTTGATAACACCAAGGTCGGTCAGCTTATGAGCCGCATGACCTCAGACCTTTTTGACGTTGCCGAATGGGCGCACCACTTCCCCGAAATGGTGCTGATGACGGTTGTTAAATTCATTGCAAGCTTCTGCATTTTTGCAACCATGGATATCCGTTTTGCGTTGGTTATCTTTGTTCTTATGCCGTTTATGATTATTCTGACAAAGAAATCAAGAACAAGAATGCGTGACACATTCAAAGCGGGGCGCCATCAGGTCGGTGAAATCAACGCAAGAATCGAGGACAGCCTTCTCGGTGTCAGAGTCGTGCGTTCGTTCACCAACGAAAAAACCGAAAAAGAAAAATTCTCAAAGGGTAACGAGGCTTATGTTCATATCAGAAACAAGAGCCACAAATATATGTCGCAGTTCCATGCAACGGTCAAGCTTATCGACGGCATTACATATATCGTTGTTGTCGGTATGGGCGCGCTTCTGATGAAAAACGGCATAACCTCTGCAGGCGATTTTGCTGCAAGCCTTCTGCTTATCTCAACCCTTCTCGGCTCAATCAGAACAATCGTTGACTTCAGCGAGCAGTTCAGCCGCGGCATCACGGGTGTTGAGCGTTTTGCGGAAATTATGGACGAAGTTCCCGAAATAACGGATTCACCCGATGCGGTCGAAATTGAGAATGTTCAGGGCGAAATCGAGTTCAGAAACGTATCGTTCAGCTACGTCAAGGGTGAAAAAGAAATTCTTCATCACCTTAACCTTAAAATCCAAAAGGGTGAGAATGTCGCTCTTGTGGGACCCAGCGGCGGCGGAAAGACTACGCTCTGCAACCTCATCCCCAGATTCTACGAACCCGAAAGCGGCGAAATCCTGCTTGACGGCAAGAATATAAAAGACATCACCCTGCGTTCGCTCCGTTCCAATATCGGCGTTGTTGCCCAGGATGTTTACCTTTTCTCGGGAACAATCCGTGATAACCTTATCTACGGCAAAGCGGATGCCACCGAGGAAGAAATCGTTGAAGCCGCCAAAAAGGCAGGTGCGCATGAATTTATTTCGTCGCTCCCCAACGGCTATGATACGTATGTCGGCGAAAGAGGAGTCAAGCTCTCGGGCGGTCAGAAGCAGAGAATCTCGATTGCAAGAGTTTTCCTCAAAAATCCACCCGTGCTTCTTCTTGACGAAGCGACCTCCGCTCTCGATAACGAAAGCGAAAAGCTTGTTCAGGAATCGCTTGAACGTCTTGCTCAGGGCAGAACAACTCTCACCATTGCCCACCGCCTGACAACAATCCGCAATGCGGACGAAATCGTTGTCCTCACCGAGGACGGCATTGCCGAGCATGGCTCACATTCCGAGCTGATGCAGAAGGGCGGAATCTACAGTAATATGTATAATATGTACGCTGTTATGTAAAAAGTTTTGTTTTCCAATCCTCCGTCACGGCTTGCGCCGCGCCACCTCCTTTGCCAAAGGAGGTTGATAAACAGTAAGCTGATGTTTGGGCTCCTTAGAAAAGGAGCTGTCCGTAGGACTGAGGATTGATAGGATGCTTTATGAATAATAAAAGACTACCGAGAAACAAAAGCCTGAAAAATTTATCAACAAATCTGAGAAATAATGCTACTGAAGAAGAAAATAAACTTTGGTATGAATTTTTAAGAATTTATCCGGTTCGTTTTAACAGACAGCGAATAATCGGAAATTATATTGTTGATTTTTATTGCGCAAAAGCAAAGCTTGTTGTTGAGATTGACGGTTCACAGCATTATGAAAACAAAGGCATAAAATCGGATGCAGAACGAACAAGGTTTTTGGAAAATGCCGGTCTGAAAGTTATAAGGTTTTCAAACCTTGACATTAAAGAAAGCTTTTATGAGGTCTGTACGGTTATAGATTCTGAAATACAAAATAGATTTAGAAAGGAATAAATATTATGCTCAAAAACATTTCCCCCATCATTTCACCCGAACTTCTCAAAATTCTTATGGAAATGGGTCACGGCGACGAAATCGTTATCGGCGACGGCAACTTCCCCTCAGCTTCAATCGCTCAGAAGCTTGTACGCCTTGACGGTCACGGCGTAAACGAAATTCTTGAAGCAATTCTCAAGCTTATGCCTCTTGATACATATGTTGAGGCTCCCGTTGCTCTTATGGATAACGGCGACGCTTCAAATCCTCCTCCCATTTGGGCAGACTACAAAAAGACAATCACCGCCGAAGAAGGCGAAAAGAATATAGAGCTTGTTGAGCGCTTTGCATTCTATGACAGAGCAAAGAAGGCATATGCCGTTATCGCAACGGGTGAAACCGCAATTTATGCCAACATCATTCTCAAAAAGGGCGTAGTTATTCAGTAAGGAGATTCCCATGGAAAAACGAGTTTTAGCCATTGACTTCGGCGCATCGAGCGGCAGAGCTATCATCGGCAAATTCGACGGCGAAAAGATTTCGCTCGAAGAGGTCCACCGCTTTTCAAACGACCCCGTAAAAGTGGGCGACACTATGTACTGGGACGTTCTGCGCCTTTTCTATAATATCAAGCAGGGCATTGTCAACGCAAAGCTTGCAGGCGGATTCGACAGCATCGGCATCGACACCTGGGGCGTTGATTTCGGTCTTATCGACGAATTCGGATGCCTTCTTGAAAACCCCGTTCACTACCGTGACCTGCGTACAGCCGGTCTGATTGAGGAATGCGCAAAAACCGTTCCGAATGACGAATTTTACGGCGCAACGGGCATTCAGTTCATGGAGCTTAACACAGTTTATCAGCTCTATGCGCTTAAAAAATACCGTCCGCATATCCTCGAAAGAGCGGACAGACTCCTCTTTATGCCCGACCTTTTCGGCTATATGCTCACGGGCAAAATGACAACCGAATATTCAATCGCAACCACGTCGCAGATGTACGATATCCATAAAAAAGGCTGGGCAACCGACATCATCGAAAAGCTCGGAATCCCCACCCGTCTGCTTGGCGAAATCGTTCCTTCCGGCACTCCGCTCGGCAAGGTTCGTCAGGACATCTGCGAGGAATGCGGCATTGATGAGGTTGACGTTATCAGCGTCTGCGGTCACGATACACAGAGTGCGCTGACTGCTGTTCCCGCCGAAGGCGAAGATTTTGCATTCATTTCGAGCGGCACCTGGTCGCTTTTCGGAACGGAGCTTGCAGAGCCTATCGTCAACGAAACCTCACTTAAAATGAACGTTACCAACGAAGGCGGCTACGGCTCAACCGTCGGCTTCCTCAAGAATATCATCGGACTCTGGCTCATTCAGGAGAGCCGCCGCCATTGGAACAGACACGGTAGCGACTATTCCTATGCAGACCTCGAAAAGCTCGCTCTTGCATCAGAGCCGTTCAAGTGCTTCATCGACCCCGATGCTCCCGAATTCACTCCTCCCGGAAACATTCCGCAGAGAGTGCGCGACTACTGCGAAAGAACGGGTCAGCCCGTTCCCGAAAGCGTGGGTGAGGTTATGCGATGCATCTATGAGAGCCTTGCGATGAAATACCGTCAGACTCTTGATAACCTCGAAGCCTGCACGGGCAAAACCTACCCTGCAATCCACGTTATCGGCGGCGGCACAAAGGATACACTCCTCTGTCAGATGACCGCTTCATCGTGCGCAAGAAACGTTATTGCAGGTCCGATTGAAGCAACCGTTCTCGGCAACATCGCCGTTCAGCTTCTCTCCTGCGGTGCAATCGAAAGCATCGAGCAGGCTCGCAAAATCGTTAAGGCAAGCGAAAACACCGCCCAATATTCTCCCGAAAACGCCGATGCATGGGCAGAGGCTTATGAGAGATTCAAGGCGGTTACGAACAAATAAATTTGTTTTATGCAGCAAGAAAGCGAGGAAATGCCAATGAAAAAATTATTGTCAGTATTTTTAGCTTTTATTATGGTTTTTGCTTGTGTATCGGTTAATGTTTATGCTGCTGATGCAGACAAACAAATCATTACAAAAGTTGAAATTACCGTAGACACAAACTGTGCAGGTCAGGTTGTTGCTGACGGAGATTTTATTTCGGTTCTTTCCGACGGTCTTGAACCCGTTTCAAGAGCAAGTGCAAGGTTTTTTACTGACGATATGGATATGTATCCTGTCGAAACATTCGAGTATGAAAAGTCTTACAAAGTCGGGTTCTTTATCTGCCCCGAGGAAGGATATTCATACGGTTTCACAGAACCCAAAATTCCTGACGGAGTATGGGTTAACGGCGAAAGAATTGAATCCAATGCAAAAAATGAAATTTATTATGAAATCCGTCAGGGCTATTCACCTGAGAGAGGTTCATATGAAGATTTGTTTGTTTATATTAAACATTTTACCGTAACAGGTCCTGAGCCTGTTCCGACTTTCTCGGAGAAGATTTCACAAGCATTTGAAGCAATCTTTCTGCCCATCGGAGAATTTTTTACCGGCATAATTTTCCAGCCGATTGCAGATTTTATAATGATGATTTTAAATAAAATATAAATTTACCAATCATAGAAAGGAAGATGCTATTATGGCAAAAAGCAGACTTATCGGCGATTATCCCGTAATCGGTATTCGCCCCATCATCGACGGAAGAAGAGGTCCCCTCAAGGTAAGAGAATCACTTGAAGACCAGACCATGAATATGGCAAAGGCAGCCAAGGCTCTCTTTGAGGAAAATCTCCGTTATTCAAACGGCGAACCCGTTAAGGTTGTTATCGCTGACACAACTATCGGCCGTGTTGCAGAAGCAGCAGCTTGCGCAGCAAAGTTCAAGAAGGAAGGCGTTGACATCACTCTTTCCGTTACTCCCTGCTGGTGCTACGGCTCCGAAACAATGGATATGGACCCCAACACAATCAAGGGCGTTTGGGGCTTCAACGCTACCGAAAGACCCGGCGCTGTTTATCTTGCAGCCGTTCTTGCAGCTCATGCACAGAAGGGTCTCCCCGCATTCGGCATCTACGGCAAGGACGTTCAGG
>JAFQRF010000037.1 GCA_017410195.1 Clostridia bacterium
AATCAATTTCTTCGGGAGTGAGTGTGAGAATCATAAGTTTTATGCATGCAAGCGGTGCAAGACCGATGCCGAGAATTTTAAATTATCCCGTTTGATATTTCCAAAGAGTTTCTGCGCTGAAAACGCCGTCTTTATCCGCCGCAACCGTATCGGAAAGAACCTTTGCGGCTTTGAGGCTGTTTGCAATGCCTGAGCCTATTAGGGGAACGGTCATAAATGCGCTGTCGCCGATAGCGGCATAACCGTCTGCAATCATAATTGCGGGCGGCTGACGCACAGGAATTTCAACGAACTGACCGCCTCTGAGCTTTTCTTTGCCGAGACGGGGATTGGTTTCGCGGAGAAAGTCGGAAAATCTTTCAACCTCGTTCATATCGAACTTCTCAAATCTGCCGATAAGAAGGTCGGTATATTTTTCTTCGGATGCAATCCAGCCGATGCCTTTGACTCCGCCGGGGAAGAGCATAACTTTGAATTTTGCTTCTGCTTCTTCTTCGCTTCCGATGTTAAAGAAAGCTCTGTAAATAAGAATTCTTTCATTGTCGGCAACCTCTTTGTCAATTCCGAACAGCGATGGAAGGTTTGTTCTAACGGGAGATCTCATGCCGCAGGCATCAATAATAAGATCGCCGTAAACATCGCCCTTTTCGGTTTTGATGCCGACAACTCTGTTGCCGAGAACGATGGGAGCCTGAACCTCGCAGTCATAGACTATTTTAACACCGCATTCAAGAGCATGATTTATGAAATGCTCATATATATCACGGCGCTCCATTTTTATTTCAAGCTTTTCCTGAGGAACATGCTGTTGAAGCTTTTTGGTAAAAGAAGGATTGAAAAAGGTCATATCCTCTTTATATTCATATTTATCTTCGGGCGGCATGTCCATTCCTGCAATCTCAAGTGCCTGAGGAGCGAAGATATCGGTCCAGTCGTATCCGAGAGTGCCTTCGCTTTTCTTTTCGTAAACGGTAACGTCATGTCCCTGCTTTGCGATAAGTGCCGCTGCGGCGATACCGCCGTGACCGAGACCTGCAACAATAATCTTCTTACCCATATATTTCTCCTGTCAACTGTATTTATATAATTTTATCATATGTAAAAATTTATAGCAATATAAAAGAACCGTACTGTTACAAATGTAACGGCACGGTTCTTGGTTTGAACTATTTATGATAAAGCTTTTTTGTCTGGTATCTCGGCTCGCAGGTGAGGTTGAGTCCGATTTTTCTGTAAACATCAGAATCAACCTGAGAAAGGATAACCGTTGAATGAGCTTCGCAGCCTTTGAGGTTTTCAATTGCATCGAGAGCTTTTTTTGCAACGGGATTGGTGTTTGCACTCATCGAAAGGGCAATAAGAGTTTCGTCGGAATGCAGTCTTGGGTTATGACCTTTGAGAATGCCGGTTTTGAGTTCCTGGATAGGCTCAATGATTGAAGGTGCAATCATAAGAAGGTCATCGGGAAGCCCTGCAATTGCCTTTGCGGCGTTGAGAAGTGCTGCGCTGGATGCACCGAGAAGGTTTGAGGTTTTGCCGGTAACGATTCTGCCGTCGGGAAGCTCAATCGCAACGGCAGGCTGACCTTCGGTCTCTTCGCTTCTGTCAAGAGCTGCTTTGATAACCTTTCTGTCTTCAATGCTGACTCCTGCCTGATTCATAAGGCTGACTATTTTATCAACCGCCTCTTGCTTTCCTCTGCCGGTTGATGCATCGCAGAGCGCCGCAAAGTATCTTCGTATTATTTCTTCTTTTGAAGCCTCTATGACCGCCTCGCTGTCACATATCGCATACCCCGCCATGTTAACGCCCATATCCGTAGGTGACTTGTAGGGGCTTACGCCCTCGATTTTTTCAAAAATAGCGTTAAGCACCGGGAAAACTTCAACATCTCTGTTGTAGTTGACGGTTGTTTCGCCGTATGCTTCAAGGTGATAAGGGTCAATCATGTTAACGTCATTTAAATCTGCGGTTGCGGCTTCATAAGCAAGGTTAACAGGGTGCTTTAGCGGAAGATTCCAGACGGGGAAGGTTTCAAATTTTGCATAACCCGCTTTGTTTCCGCGCTGGTTTTCATGGTAAAGCTGAGAAAGGCAGGTTGACATTTTTCCGCTGCCGGGACCGGGTGCCGTGATAACAACAAGAGGTCTGGTTGTTTCGATAAAATCGTTTTTGCCGAAGCCTGCATCGCTTACAATGTGCGCAACATTATAAGGATAGCCCTCAATGGGATAATGGATGAAAACTCTGATTCCGAGCTGTTCAAGCTTTTCTTTAAATGCCTGTGCGGCAGGCTGACCCTTAAATTGAGAGAGAACAACGCTGCCGACGTAAAGACCCGATGCTCTGTATGCATCAATGAGTCTGAGTACGTCAACGTCATAGGTAATTCCGAGATCACGTCGCATCTTGTTGCTTTCAATATCACCGGAGCTGATAACGATAACAACCTCAACATTTTCCGCAATGCTTTTAAGCATCTGCAGCTTGCTGTCGGGAGCAAAACCGGGAAGAACACGGGATGCGTGATAATCGTCAAAAAGCTTGCCGCCGAATTCAAGATAAAGCTTGCCGCCGAATTCGTTGATTCTTTTTCTGATTTGCTCGGACTGCTTGCTGATATAAACAGCATTGTCAAAACCGACTCTCTTCAATTCAAACACCCTTTCGTTCCGTCTGAGCGCGACGGAGAATTGCATAACTATTTACTATTATATATCACACTTCATTCCAAATCAAGTGGAAAGCAAAAATAAATTTTTTGATGCGGAAATGAATTTGTGTTTATCAAAATGCAGGAAAAGTTGAAAGTTTTATTGTCAATCGTTGCAAAACATCGCTTTTTTGAGGGCTGTTTTTATGAAATCTTACAAAATAATGAAAGTTGCGATAATTTTTGTTGCATTTTGCTTCCGATTGGTATAGAATAATTCACAAATCAGACATAATTAACATATTGTGTAATAAAACAGCTGTTTTCAAGGCTGTAAAGGAGTGTCAAACATGAGTTATATCCAGAGAACAATCGAAGCGGTTGCAAAGAAGCACGCAAATGAACCTGAGTTTGTGCAGACTGTAACAGAGGTTCTTGAGTCGCTTGCACCTGTTATCGACCAGCATCCCGAATATGAAAAGGTTTCTCTTCTTGAGAGAATGGTTGAACCCGAAAGACAGATTTCCTTCCGCGTTACATGGGTTGACGATAACGGCAAGGTAAATGTTAATACAGGCTACAGAGTTCAGTTCAACGGTTCAATCGGACCCTACAAGGGCGGTCTCCGCTTCCATCCTTCGGTATATATTGGTATTATGAAATTCCTTGCTTTCGAGCAGACCTTCAAGAACAGCCTTACGGGTCTTCCCATCGGCGGCGCAAAGGGCGGCTCGGATTTTGACCCCAGAGGCAAGAGCGATGCTGAAATCATGCGTTTCTGCCAGGCTTTTATGACAGAGCTTTACAGACACATCGGTCCCGATGTTGACGTTCCCGCAGGTGATATCGGCGTAGGCGGCAGAGAAATCGGCTATCTCTATGGTCAGTATAAGCGCATCAAGGGCGTTTTTGAAAACGGCGTTCTTACCGGCAAGGGCCTTTCCTATGGCGGTTCACTCATCAGACCCGAAGCAACAGGCTACGGTGCAACATATTATGCAGTTGAAATGCTCAAGCATTTCGGTGAAGAAATCAAGGGCAAGACCTTCGCAATTTCAGGCTTCGGCAACGTTGCATGGGGTGCAGTTGAAAAGATTACCGAGCTTGGCGGCAAGGTTGTAACAATTTCCGGTCCCGACGGCTATGTTTACGATGCAGACGGCATTAACACTCCCGAAAAGATTGCATATATGCTTGAAATGCGTGCATCAGGCAGAGATAAGGTTCAGGATTATGCAGATAAGTTCGGCGCAGAGTTTCATGCAGGAGAGAAGCCTTGGGGTGTTAAGGTCGATGTTGCAATGCCTTGCGCAACTCAGAACGAAATCAACATGGATGAAGCAAAGAAGCTCGTTGCAAACGGCGTTCCTTATTATATTGAAGTTGCAAACATGCCCACAACCAACGATGCTCTTGCATATCTCAAGGAAAACTGCAAGGCAGTTGCTCCCTCAAAAGCAGTTAACGCAGGCGGCGTAGCTGTTTCAGCTCTTGAAATGAGCCAGAACTCAATGAGATACAGCTGGACTGCAGAAGAGGTTGACAGCAAGCTCAAGCAGATCATGAAGGATATCCACGACAACTCAGCTAAAGCTGCAGAGCAGTACGGCCTCGGCTATGACCTCGTTGCAGGTGCAAACATCGCAGGCTTTATTAAGGTTGCTGATGCAATGATGGCTCAGGGTCTTATATAAGCAAACAATTGCAATAAATACAAATACGGTACGGTTCATTTGAGCCGCACCGTATTTTTTATTTATTATTAAAGGTTTTCTTTCTTTCGCTGACCGATTTTTTTCTGAATTCGGCGGGAGTTGAGTCTGCATGTTCTTTGAATATACGGTTGAAGTGCTGAACCGTTTTGAAGCCCGTCATGCTTGCGATGTCTTTTATAGGTACCTCTGTGAATTCAAGCTGTTTTTTTGCAACCTTTATCCGGTAGTCCATAAGATATTCTATTGCGGTGCAGCCGAATTCCTCTTTCATCAGGGCTGTCAGCGAGGTGTGGTTAATACCTGCGTTTGATGCTATATCCGAAAGACTTATGTTTTCGCCGTAATGACCTTCGATGTATAAAACCGCATCCCTGAGCTTGGGATTCTGAATCATCGGGGTGCTGTCAGGCTCTTTTTCGTTGAAGCCGTAGCCTATAAGACCGTACATTCTTTCAAGCATGATTATTATTTCCATAAAATATGCACGCCCTCTGCAGGACCAGTACCAGTCACGCTGAATTTCAAGCTCTTCACGCATATATTCAACAGACTGTTCAATTCTCTCAAATTGATTTTCGCAAATCGGAATAATATGCACTTTGTCAATAAAGGGTTTAAGAAGAAACATATCGTGGGTTGTTGCCATATCGCCGTAATTATCGGCGCGAATCAGCTTAAAGGACATATTGATATTTAAAAATTTAGGATGAAAATATACGCAGGTATATTCCGCTTTCCGCTTTGAAACAAGAACCGGATTTTCCGTTTCATCAAAGCAGACAAAGGCAGGCGCGGTTGCGGATATTCTTTCTTTGCCTGTTTTGAAATCCAGTCTTCCTTTTGTCAGGATAATAAGAAGAAAACACTTGTCTTTGATATCGATATTTTTCAGCTTGTCGTTTTTGGTGCATTCAACGAATGCAACCTTACCTTCGTTATATTTTTTACCTATTGTTATATGCTCCGTAATCACCGCCGCCCTTCTCAAGCTTTGTTCCTTGTTCATTCTAACACAGAATAATAACAGATACAACCTTAATCGTTATCTGATTTGAAATTTGTTTTATCTGATTTTAAGAATATCCGAAATTTTGTTGAAACGGATAAAACTGCATGATAATATGAATGCGGAAATAATTCCGAACCGAAAAATTTTCAAAAACATTAGACCAAATCAGTTTATGATTCGTCTTATGTATGTAAGCAAAAACAAGGAGGAATTAACAATGAAAAAATCAATCAGAAAAATCCTTTGTGCAATCCTCGCAATGACCGTGGCATTCGGCAGCCTGACCGCCTTTGCTGCTGACGGTGAACCGATTTATTTTTCCGACGGCTCGGAAGTACCCTTTGCAGGTGAACTGAAGGAGGGAAGCAACACCGTAAGCAACTCTGACGGCGACGAAAGCATTTATGTAACTTTTGATGCAGAAAAAGACGGTTATTATGTTTTTTCTTATGAAACCGAAGTTGACTGTTGGCTTTATCATGCAGAACTGGATGAAAACCGCAGGATAACTTATTCCGATGATATGGGAGATGAGTTTCTGCTGTATGCTTTTGACGGCGGAGAGTCGTTTACGCTGAATACCTTTATTGAACTCAAAGCCGGAGAAAATATACTTATCATTTCATGGGATAGCGAAACTGTTGCCGAAGAAACAATCGGCGTATCATATATGGGCAAAGAAATTGCCGGAGTCGATTTCTCGGCAGGTTCGGATTACACTTTGACTGCAAATGATTTGTATGAAGTGTATTATGAGCTTGTTGATGCGGAATATCAATACGGTTTATCAACCGATGATTTTGTTCTTACGTTTGATACCGGAAAAACATTTGAGACGGATTCCGCTCGTGTTTTCTTTGAAAGCGAAACAATTATTACTGACGGTGTGTATGATATCGGAGTTTACTTCGGCAAAAAAACCGTTCCTGCTCAAATTGAGGTTCGGCCGATAACCTTCTTCGTTGAAAATGCCGAAGCGGATAACCCTGAAGATTTCATCATAGCCGAATACTATGACGGAACGCAAGACTTCGTTCCCTATGAAGGAACTTTTACCGTAACTTTGAAAAACGGTGAGAAGATAAAGGTGAATGAGGAATGGGAAGACGTTGTTATTCCGGGTACGAACCCCGACGGATATTGGCTTTACGCTAAAGAAAATGACGAAGAAAAAACGGTTGAGATACGTCTTGCGGGATATGGCTTTGAAAAATATGAGTGCAAGACTCAGAAAGCAACAACCGAGCAGAATTTCAACCATATGAAAGAAAAAATTACATATACATTTAACAATTTCAAATATGTTATCGACTATTTCTATGAAATTATGGTGAATTCCGATTCAAAGGCAGATACTCTCAGGGCATTCGGCACATGGATTTCGCATATCAATAACAGTGTGATTCCCGTGCTTGGCAATATAATCGGAGAATTCTTTGATTTTGTCAGTTATGAAATTCTCCATTTCTGATTTCATGCAATAAAAAGGGAGGTACTCAAAATGAAAAAATCAATCAAAAAAATCCTTTGCACTATTCTCGCAATGGCCATGGCATTCGGCAGCCTGACCGCCTTTGCCGCCGACGGTGAATCGATTTACGCCAACGGCATAGAAATCGGATTTGCAGGTGAGCTTAAGGAAGGCGGCAATACCGTGAATTATCCCGGCAAAATGCTTTATGTTACTTTCAACGCAGAGAAAGACGGCTACTACACTTTTGTTCATGAATCGAAGGCAGGCTTCAGATATTCGCATTGGCTTACCTGGGTTGAAACTGACGAAAACGGAGTAGTTACAGATGGAAAAAACTTCATTTTTTCGGAGCTTACAGTAGATCCGGCTACTGTTGTAACTCTTTTCAGGCTCAAGGCAGGCGAAAACAAATTTGTTGTTCAATGGCAGGAAGAGATTGCTCCTGAAGAAAAGGTGACTGTCAGTTATCTCGGCGCAGAGTTAACGGACATTGAATTTTCGGAAGGCATTGATTACGCAATGGTTTACGGCAGCGATATTTATGAGGTGTATTATTCCGGCGTCGATTACGGCGATTCGTACGGCTATGCGTTTTATGTTGATGAAATAAAGTTTTCATTTGATTCCGGTGAAAAACTGGAATTTGATAATTTCGGAGCCGTTCCATGCATGAGTGAAACGGAAATAGAAGACGGCTTGTACGACATTGAGGTTTTCTTGGAAAAAGAGGAAACCATCCCTGCTCAAATTGAGGTTCATCCCATAACGCACTATGTTGAGAATGTTGAAGCCGATAATCCCGAAAAATATGTCGGTGTTGAATATTATGACGGCGAAAAAGGGTATTACGGGTATGATGGTACATATACGGTAACTTTGAAAAACGGTGATAAAATCAAGGCTTATCCGGAAGAAAATGTTATCATTCCGGGTACAAACCCCGAGGGATATTCTGTTTATTCTTATGTATACAGCAGAGATAGTTTTGCGGTTATCGAATTGGGAAACAAAACATTTGAAGAATATGAGTATACGAAGCAGCCTGCAACAACCGAGCAGAATTTCAACCACATGGCTGAGAAAGTAACGGATATTATTAATAATTTTAAATGGGAATTCGACCATTTTTATTATGAAATGACAAATGCCGGTTCAAAGGCAGATACTCTCAGGGCGTTCGGAACATGGATTTCACATATAAACAACAACATACTTCCCGTGTTCGGCAACATTATCGCAGAATTCTTTGATTTTGTCGGCTATACGGTTCTTCATCCTTGATTGTTCAGGCTTGTTAATCATTAATAAGGAGGATATTAAAATGAAAAAGATTATGAAAAAATTAACGGCTGTTATGCTTGCCGCAATGATTTGTCTTGCAGCAGTCCCTGCATTTGCGGCGGACAGTGAGGAAACTGTTTACTGGTATTACGATGATAATGACAGTTGGGCAACTTCTTATACTTGTATCGGAGAAGTTGCCGAAGGCGAAAATACCATTGAATACGGTTTTGAAAATCATATCGAAGATGATTATTACATTCCGGAACAGTATGTTTATCTTACTTTTGAAGCTGAAAAGAGCGGCTACTATCTCTTTAAAACCGATTTTGCAAGCTACAATATAGATGTTCCCGAAAAGTACGGAGAGGACAATAAGGTTTACGGCTATGCGGACTGTGAGAACGCATACGATGACGATTATGATTATATGTATTATTATCTGCCTGCAGGTGAAAACATAATCGGTCTGGAATGGTGGACATATTATTCTGAGCAGTATAGCTTTGATATTGAATATCTTGGAGACGCCGTAAATGATATTATTTATGACGAATCGGCACTTGAAGATTTGATGGAAGGAACCGATATATATGTTTACAGTGATGAAAAGTCTGCAAGTCTTTACAATCTTGATTACGAAGTTGTATTCTCCGAAAAGACCGTAAAGTTTGAAGAAGAATCCTTATATTGCGATATCGACCCCGAAACGGGTGAATACAGCCTCACTTTCCTTGATTATTCCGAAAAGGCGGATATCACAACTATAAAGCCCGAGGATATTGTTAAAAACGTTGAGGTTGTTAATCCCGATGAATGCCTTGCGGGTATTGAATACTACGACGGCTCGGTTGATGCGGTCGGTATGCTTTCGTTGGAAGAGATTAAGGTAACATTTGCCGACGGAACTGTTGAAATTTATGAGGTTGATGAGGACGGACAGGCAGTAATAGAGCTTCAGAACGGAAGAACATATTACGCCGGTGTATATTATGATGATTGGTATTATTGGAATTATGAGACTGATAGCTACGAATGGGCTATGGTAACGTATTTTGAAAGCAAAGAATACAGCGCAAGCAAGCTTAATACAACCGAAGCGGATTTCAACAGCAACATGGACAGAATGATGGATAATAACAAGCAGTGGTTTGACAGTGCAACCTGCGATGCCGAAAACAGAATTAACATGGCGTTAAGTTCAGATACATCTTTCACCAAAAAATTAGAGCTTCTTTCGGCTATTCCTTTCCTTTACACCAATGCTCTTTATCAGGCATTCTGCAATTTCGTTGAGCTTGCGGAATATTATGAAGTTTTATAAATCAGAAAGAAGGGCGAATATATGAAAAAGACAAGACTCGGCATCAGCACTTCGTTGCTGGCAGCTCTGGCTTATTTTACGGCGGCATTCGGCGGATATCCCGCAACTCTGCTTGTCTGCGGATATATCCTGCTCTTTGAAAAAGACGGGAAGCTCAGAAAATCTGCAGTAAAAGCGCTCGTATTAATGGTCTTGTTTACGGCGGTTTTGTCGTTCACAAGTATTTTCGGAACATCAACCGTAGGCATTTCGTCAATGGTATCGCCGATAAATGCCGGTTCCGCAACTGTTTATACGCTTGTTGTACTTATTCTGAGCGTACTTCCGAAGCTTGTTCTCAGCGTTCTCGGCATTCTTGCACTCTTGGAAAAGGATAAAAACGTGCAGGCTTCGAACGAGAATGAACAATAACATAATAATTTATTTGAGGCTGTTTTGCTCCTGCCGTTTTTCAGATAGTATAATTGTTAAAAACCTTTGCGGATATTAAAAAGACTTTTGCTTGAAATGCAAATACAGTTTGTGTATTATTTGAGTGAAAGGAGATGACTGCTGTGAAACTGGCAGATAATATTTATAGTTTTAGAAAAGCAAACGGTCTTTCGCAGGAAAAATTAGCAGAAAAAATAAACGTTTCAAGACAAACAATTTCAAATTGGGAGCTTGGAGAAACCGCACCTAACCCCGAGCAGTTAATATTGCTTTCATCTGTTTTTGAGAAAAGTATTGATGAACTGGTGGGTAAAGAAATAAAGTCTGAAACAAAAGAAGTTACAAAGGATAATATCAATAAAATAAAATTAATCTATGTCGGACTTGCTGTTTTAGGTGCTTTGACTTTAGGTGTATGGTCTGCAACGGCTAACAGATTTCAGATGTGGGAAACATTCGGAATAACTGTTGCTGGAGCTTTTATCGGTGCAGCTTTGGCGGCGGTAATTCATGGATTTATTAAAACTAAAAAATAATGTGAAATAAGTTGAGCCGACGAAAAACCGTCGGCTCACATCATTTTATTGCAAAGTTTTTTAGTTCATCACCCGTCATTCTGTAGATTGTCCAGTCATCAAGCGGCTTTGCACCGACGGAAAGATAGAAGTCGATACTCGGTTTGTTCCAGTCAAGGCAGCACCATTCAAGTCTGCCGCATCCTCTTTCAACTGTTGTTTTTGCAAGAAATTTCAAAAGAGCCTTGCCGTATCCTTTGCCTCTGTGTTCGGGAAGCACAAACAAATCCTCAAGATAAATTCCCGACCTGCCGAGAAAAGTTGAAAAATTATGGAAGAAAAGAGCAAATCCGACCTCTTTTCCGTTTTCAACGGCAAAAACCACCTCTGCTTTTTTCTTTTCGAATATCCATTGTCTGAGTATTTCGGGTGTTGCAACAACCTCGTTGCTCATTTTTTCGTATTCCGCAAGCCTTTTGATAAAATCAAGAATGATTTCCGTATCCTTTTCTTCAGCAAAGCGTATTTCAAAAATCTTTTCCATTGAATATTCCTCTTTCTGCTGTATTGCATCTATTATATCATCAATTATTATTGCAGGCAATATATATCGGGTTTTTGTTTTTTACGGTTGACTTTTTCTGTTAATATGGTATACTGTATAGAGTAACTAATGAAAGGGTCAGACGATGGATTTTACCGTTAAAAACTGTAAAATAAACGGACAGGGCAATCCTGTTGATATAAGTGTTTCAGGCGGCGTCATCGGCGGTGCCTCCGATACCGTTTTTGAATTTAATAACTGTGCTGTTTTTCCCGGCTTTATTGATGTTCATGTTCATCTCAGAGAGCCGGGATTTTCTTATAAAGAAACGATAAAAAGCGGTACTTCTGCGTGTGCAAAAGGCGGTTACACAACCGTCTGCTCAATGCCCAACCTCAACCCTGTACCCGACAGCAAAGAACATCTCGGTGAGCAGCTTGAGCTGATAAAGAATGATGCCGTTATGAATGTTGTGCCCTACGGCTCAATTACTGTCGGTCAGAATGGCGAAGCACTTTCCGATATGGATGAAATGGCTGAATTTGTCTGTGCATTTTCCGATGACGGTAAGGGTGTGCAGAGCGATGAAATGATGAGAGCTGCAATGCTCAAGGCAAAATCGCTCGGCAAGATGATTGTTGCTCACTGCGAGGATAACAGTCTGCTCAAAGGCGGATATATCCACGACGGCAAATACGCAAAAGAGCACGGTCACAGAGGAATCTGCTCCGAAAGCGAGTGGAAACCCATTGAGCGTGATTTAAAGCTTGCGGAAGAAACGGGATGTGCTTATCACGTCTGCCACATTTCAACCAAAGAGAGCGTCGAGCTTATCAGAAAAGCAAAAGCTCAGGGGGTTGACGTAACGTGTGAAACAGCACCGCATTACCTCATCCTCAGCGACAAGGATATGCAGGAACACGGCAGATTTAAGATGAATCCTCCCTTACGTGACGAGAGTGACAGGCTTGCGCTGATTGAAGGTGTCTGCGACGGCACGATTGATATGATAGCGACCGACCACGCGCCCCATTCAGCAGAAGAAAAGGGCAGGGGACTCGAAAAGAGCGCAATGGGTATTGTCGGAATCGAAACCGCATTCCCTCTGATTTACACTTACCTCGTCAAAACAAACATCATCACTCTCGATAAATTAGTTGAGCTTATGAGCACAAATCCGGCAAAAAGATTCGGCTTTGATTGCGGAATTTGTGATGGTAAACCCGCAAATTTTACGGTGTTTGACCTGAACAAAGAATACGAAATTAATCCCGAAGAATTTATTTCGATGGGCAGAGCAACTCCGTTTGAAGGATATAAAGTATTCGGCGAATGCCTTATGACAGTTTGTAACGGAAAGATTGCATACAAAAAAGGAGAAGAAAAATGAACAGAGGAATTTATAAAATCGTCTCCAATAAGCCTTTGACCAAGGATATATATGAAATGAAGCTTGATGGTGAAACCTCGCATATAACAGCCCCCGGTCAGTTTCTCAATATTCTGCTTGACGGCTTTTATCTTCGCAGACCCATTTCAATCTGCGACTATGATGAGAAAACAGTAACAATCATCTATAAAGTTGTCGGTCACGGCACAGATGCTATGGCAAAGCTTCCCGAAGGAGCGGAGCTTGATATTCTCTGCGGTCTCGGCAACGGCTTTGATACCGCTATATGCGGCAAAAAGACCGTACTTATCGGCGGCGGTGTCGGTGTACCTCCGATGTATAATCTTTGCAAAAAGCTTATCGCAGAGGGCAAGGAAGTTGCCGTTATTCTCGGCTTTAACACAAAAGACGAGATTTTCTATGAAGAAGAATTCAAAGCGCTCGGTGCAAAGGTTTATGTTTCGACCGTTGACGGTTCATACGGAACAAAAGGCTTTGTAACCGATGTGCTTAAAGACCTTGAATACGATTACTTCTGCACATGCGGACCTATGCCCATGTTCAGAGCAATTGAAAAAATCGCTGCGACAAGCGGTCAGTACAGCTTTGAAGAGCGTATGGGATGCGGCTTCGGCGCTTGCATGGGATGCTCGTGCAAAACCAAATACGGCTATAAGAGAATCTGCAGGGACGGACCCGTGCTTGAGAGGGAGGAGATAATATGGTAAACACAAAGGTCAATCTTTGCGGAATCGAGCTTGATAATCCCGTTATTCCCGCTTCGGGTACTTTCGGCTTCGGCTATGAATTCGCAGAGCTTTACGATATCAACTGCCTTGGTACATTCTCATTCAAAGGCACAACCAAAGATCCCAGATTCGGCAATCCCACTCCGAGAATTGCAGAATGTGAAAGAGGAATGATAAATGCCGTCGGACTCCAGAATCCCGGCGTTGAAAAGGTTATCAGCGAAGAACTTCCCAAGCTTGCAAAGTGTTTTTCAAAGCCCGTTATGGCAAATGTCAGCGGATTTTCGCTTGAAGAATATGCATATACCTGCGAAAAGCTTGACAAAGAGGAGCAGGTAGGCTGGCTTGAAGTCAATATAAGCTGCCCCAATGTTCATGGCGGCGGAATGAGCTTCGGCACATCTCCCGAAGCAGCAGCAGAGGTAACAAAAGCGGTTAAGGCTGTCACAACAAAGCCTGTTATCATCAAGCTTTCACCCAATGTTACCGACATAGTTGCAATTGCAAAAGCTTGCGAAGAAGCAGGTGCAGACGGTCTGAGCCTTATCAATACGCTTTTGGGAATGAGAATAGACCTCAAAACAGGAAAACCTGTCATTGCCAACAAAATGGGCGGCTTTTCGGGTCCTGCAATAAAGCCCGTAGGACTCAGAATGGTTTATCAGGTAAGCTCCGCAGTTAATATTCCCGTTGTCGGAATGGGCGGCGTTGAATCCGCAGAGGATGTTATTGAGTACATTATGGCAGGCGCAACGGCTGTTGAGGTCGGTGCAGCTAACCTTGTCAATCCCTATGTCTGCAAGGAAATCATTGATGACCTTCCTGCGGTCATGGCTAAATACGGTATTAAAAATTTAAACGATATAAAAGGAAGTGCACACAATGGGTAAAGATGTAATCGTTGCTTGCGATTTCAGCAGCAAGCAGGCAGTAATGGATTTCCTTGATAAGTTCACCGAGGAAAAGCCTTATGTAAAAATCGGTATGGAACTTTTCTATGCCGAAGGTCCTTCAATCGTAAAAGAAATCAAAGAGAGAGGCCACAAGATTTTTCTTGACCTCAAGCTTTGCGATATCCCCAACACAGTCAAGAAGGCTATGAGCGTACTCAGCGGTCTTGATGTTGATATGACCAATCTCCACGCAAGCGGTACAATTGAAATGATGCAGGCTGCTATCGAAGGTCTGACAAAGCCTGACGGCACCCGTCCTCTTCTCATTGCGGTTACTCAGCTTACTTCAACAAGCGAAGAAAGAATGAGAGAGCAGCTTCTCATCGACAAGCCCCTTGACGAGGTTGTTATGCATTACGCATCAAATGCAGAAAAAGCAGGTCTTGACGGCGTTGTCTGCTCACCGCTTGAAGCAGGCAAGGTTCACGACAGATGCGGTGCAAAGTTTCTCACGGTTACTCCCGGCGTGCGTTTTGCAGACGGCGATATCGGCGATCAGGTAAGAGTTACAACTCCCGAAAAGGCAAAGGAACTCGGTTCGGATTATATCGTTGTCGGCAGACCCATCACAGCGGCAGAAGACCCCGTTGCAGCTTACAGAAGATGCGTTGCCGAGTTTGTCGGCTAATTGATTTGTTAATAATTCTCAGGAGGTAATATATTATGCAGAAACTTATCGCAAAAGATTTGCTTTCAATCGGTGCTGTTTTCCTTCGCCCCGAAGAACCCTTCACATGGGCAAGCGGTATCAAAAGTCCCATTTACTGTGACAACAGACTCACTTTGACTGCTCCTGCAGTGCGTACAGACGTTGAAAAGGGTCTTGCAGAAATCGTAAAAGAACATTATCCCGAAGCAGAAGTGCTTATGGGTACATCAACCGCAGGTATCGCTCACGCAGCTATTACCGCTCATATGCTTGATATGCCTATGGGTTATGTACGCTCAGGCGCAAAGGATCACGGCAGAGGCAACCAGATTGAAGGTAAGCTTGAAAAGGGTCAGAAGGTTGTTGTTATTGAAGACCTTATCTCAACCGGCGGCAGCGTTATCGAAGTTGTTGATGCTCTGCGTGAAGCAGGTGCAGAAGTTCTCGGTATCGCAAGCATCTTTACCTACGGCATGAAGAAGGGTCTTGACAGACTTGCAGCAGCCGAGGTTAAGAACGTAAGCCTTACAAACCTTGATGTAATAGCAGAAGTTGCGGCAGAAATCGGCTATATTAAGCCCGAGGATGTTGCACGTCTTATCGCTTTCAGAAATAACCCCTCCGACGAAAGCTGGATAGGGGGAGCAAAATGAGAAGTCTTATAGACATTCTATCGCTCTCAACAGATGAAATAGACGAGCTTATTGCCGTTGCGGAGGATATTATTGCACGCCCCGAGGAATACAGAGAAAAGTGCAGATACAAAAAGCTTGCAACGCTTTTCTTTGAACCTTCAACAAGAACGCGTCTCAGCTTTGAGGCTGCTATGTATGAGCTTGGCGGCTCTGTTCTCGGTTTCTCTGAAGCCAATTCATCTTCAGCTGCAAAAGGCGAGAGCGTTGCCGATACTGCGAGAACAGTCAGTTGTTATGCGGATATCATCGCAATGCGTCACCCCAAAGAGGGCGCACCCCTTGTTGCTTCAATGGCGTCAAGTGTTCCCATTATCAATGCCGGTGACGGCGGACATAACCATCCCACCCAGACTCTCACCGACCTTCTTACAATAAAGCGTGAAAAGGGCAGACTCAATAATCTGACTGTCGGCTTTTGCGGCGACCTCAAGTTTGGCAGAACCGTGCATTCACTTATCGAAGCTCTTTCGAGATACACGGGCATTGAATTTGTCCTTATTTCACCCGAAGAATTAAAGCTTCCGGGTTATCTCAAAAAAGACCTTCTTGACGTCAAGGGTATCAAATATACCGAAACAACCGACCTTGAAGGCGTTATGCCCGAGCTTGATATTCTTTATATGACCCGTGTTCAGCGTGAACGCTTCTTCAACGAAGAGGATTATTTAAGACTTAAGGACAGCTATATTCTTACTCCCAAAAAGCTTGAGAATGCAAAGGATGACCTTGCAATTCTTCATCCGCTGCCCAGAGTCAACGAAATCCATACTTCTGTTGATGCAGACCCCAGAGCCTGCTATTTCAGACAGGTGCTTAACGGAAAGTTCATCCGTATGGCGCTTATCCTTAAACTTCTGGAGGTGGAATAAATGCATATTGATTCAATCAAAAACGGCGTTGTTATTGATCACATCAAATCAGGCAAGAGCATGGAGATTTATCATCATCTTGAGCTTGATAAGCTTGACTGCACCGTCGCAATAATCAAGAATGTCCACAGCAAGAAGATGGGATATAAGGATATTATCAAAATCGACTCTGAAATGGAGGTTGACCTTGATGTCCTCGGTTATATCGATCCCGATATAACCGTTAATATAATCAAGAATGAGGTTCTTTGCGAAAAGAAGAAGCTTACTCTACCCAATCAGATTAAGGATGTTATCAAGTGCAAAAATCCCCGCTGCATAACAACAACGGAGCAGGATTTGCCCCATATCTTCAAGCTTACCGATGCGGCAACAAAAACTTATCGCTGCATCTATTGCGAAACAAAGGCAAAAACAGAATAAATTTTTATCCCGTACAGATTTTATAATTTTGTACGGGATTTTTTTAGACCAAAGCACCTTTATAATCGTCTTATGTTATGAAAGGATATATATCTTTAATTTTCAGGAGGTGTCAGGTATGATGAAGAAAATGAAATCTGTTACTGCATTTGTGCTTGCTTGTGTTATGATGTTCTGTGCTTTCCCTGCTTTTGCGGCAGAAGCCGATGAAACCGTAAGGTGGTATTATTCCGAAAACTACATCGAGTATACCTATGCAGGAGAACTCAAAGAAGGCCAAAACAGTGTTGAAGCCTACGACAACGATATAATCTATTGTAATTTCAAGGCGGAAAAAGCAGGCTATTATTTATTCTTTAACGAGAACACATATGTTGATGAAGATGTTTTTACCGGAATTGAAAACGGAAGGGTAAAAGATGTAAGACAAGACGGAGAATGGATAGGTTTTTTTGGTGATTACGGAGGAAGCGGAAGCTTTTATTATCTTGAACCCGGAGAGGTATTTATTGGATTTTATTTAGTCGGAGGTACGGGTTTTCCTGTTTCTCTTGATTTCGGAGAGATAACCGTCACATATTGCGGCGAAGTAACGGACATGATCTTTGCGGAAAACTCGTTTGATGTTATACCGAACACAAGTGATGTGTGGGGTTGGGATCCTTATAACGATGTTTATAATGCTGATGAAGATATTTACACTTATGCTGTTGATGTTAAAGATGTTCATGTGGGATTTTCGTCAGGGAAAACGATTGAAATGGGGGAGCGTGCATACAAAATTATTACAGACGAAAGCCTGGATGTTGCCGGAAATCATAATGCAAAAATATGCTTCCTTGGCTATGAAGAAGATATTGTTATAAATGCACACCCGGTAAGTGATTACATAAAAAGCGTAGACGTAAAAAATGCTGAAAAAAGTGCGGTTGTTAAGGAATATTATAACGGAGATATTGCTTGGGATTACCGTTCTTTGGGATATGAAACCGCTGTTGTAACTTTTGCAGACGGCACCGAAGAAGAACTTATTCTTAATGAATTCGGTAACGGTAAAATAACTCTTTGTAACGGAAGAACATATACAGTCTATACAACAATTGAAAACGTTAATGAAGACAATCGCAAATCGGTTTATCTTCTTGTTTGTCTGAGCAATAATACGGATTTGGTTCTTAACTCCTACGAATGCAAGACCGTTAAAGCAAATAACGATGAAAACTATGAGCATCTTATTGAAGTTACAATCGGAGATTATGTTGGCGCGCTTGTTTACTATCTGGAGCTTGCATCCGATGCCGATTCGGCAACGGAATTTGTAAACAGCCTCAGTGCTTTTTGGGCTGTTTTCAAAGAGTGTGTCAAAAACAGAAGCGACTCAATTATTGAAGAAGTTTTCAAATACGCTTGCTCGCTGATATAATAGTTATCTCTTGAAAAAATGTAAGCAATGTGTTAAAATCGGATTAATAAATTTATGGAGTGATAACCCTATGATTAAACACATTGTATGCTTCAAATTGAAGGATAACAGCCCTGCCGAATGCGAAAAGGCAAAGGAAGTTCTTCTCTCGATGCAGGGGAATGTCCCTCAACTCAGAGGAATTGAGGTCGGAATAGATTTTCTCCATTCCGAGCGTTCATATGACCTTATTCTCGAAGTCCTTCTCGATGATGAAGCGGCGCTTGAAAGCTATCAGAATGACCCGTATCATTGCTCGGTTGTCAAAACCCATATGCACGCAGTCAGAGAATCGAGCATAGCGGTTGATTATGTAATTTAATTGTAGGGCGTCCTTTGGACGCCCGTTTTTATTTGACACTTTATTCATCATATGATATATTAAAAATATACAGATATTAAGGGGTAATGTTATGAGTATCATAAAGAAAAAGGTTATGAAGCTCGTCAGCACGGTTGTAAATTCCGTAACGTCAGCGACTTCTCAGGGTACATCCGACGGAGAACTCGGAAAGAGCTTTGTACCCGATGAAAAGATTATTGAGCTTTGCAGAAAAACAGGCACCGAAGGTGTTGTAATGCTCAAAAATAATAATAACGTCCTTCCGCTGAAAAGTGAAAATGTTGTTTCTGTTTTCGGAAGAGTTCAGAACGATTATTTTTATGTCGGCTATGGCTCCGGCGGTGATGTCAAAGCGCCTTATAAAGTCAGCCTTATGGAAGGCATAAAGAATAACGGCAAGATCAAATATAACGAGCTTCTTGCAGCAACATATGAAAAATGGCGTGAACTTAACCCCGTTGATGACGGCTTTTGGGGTAACTGGCCGATGTGTTACGACGAAATGCCCGTTGACCTTTCAATGGCACGCACCGCCGCCTCAATGTCTGATACGGCAATTGTTGTTATCGGCAGGTCGGCAGGTGAGGACAGAGAAAACAAGCTCGAAGAGGGAAGTTATTATCTTACCAAAACAGAAAAAGAGCTGCTCGACTCCGTAACAACCGCATTCGAAAGAGTAATCGTTCTGCTCAATTGCGGCAGCATTATGGATATGGGTGAGCTTGATAATTACGGCGATAAGATTTCAGCAATTCTTTATGTCTGGCAGTCAGGCATGGAGAGCGGCAATGCAATTGCGGATGTTCTTTCGGGAAATGCATACCCGAGCGGAAAGCTCGCTGATACAATTGCATGCAGCTATTATGATTATCCCGGCAGCAAGGATTTCGGCGGCAGAAAATATAATTGCTATACCGAGGATATTTATGTCGGCTACAGAGGCTTTGAAACCTTTGCGAAAGACAGAGTGCTTTATCCGTTCGGTTTCGGTCTCGGCTATACCGAATTTGCTGTTGAAAAGAAAAAATACTCCTGCAAAAACGGCGTGATTACTGTTTCGGCGGAAGTGAAGAATATTGGCGGATATTCAGGCAAGGAAGTTCTTCAGGCATATTTTGAAGCTCCCTGCGGCAGACTCGGAAAGCCGGCAAGAGTGCTTTGTGCATTCGCTAAAACCTCCGAACTTAAACCCGGTGAAATCGAAAAGGTGACTCTTACGTTTGCGGTCAACGATATGGCATCATATGATGACGAATCGGAGTATTCTTACATTCTCGAAAAGGGAAATTACAATATTTATCTCGGCACGGATGTGCGTACGGCTGAGCTTTGCGGTACATATGAGCAGGAAAAGAATGAAATAATTCAAAGACTTTCTCAGGCTTCCGCACCCGTTCATGAATTCAAACGCATGAAGTTTATTGACGGCAATGTAGTTTATGAAAATGTTCCCACCGCAAAATATAATCTCAAACAGATAATTACCGATAATATTCCCGAAGCAAAACCGCAGACGGGTGATATGGGCTTCAAGCTTTCCGATGTTAAGGAAGGCAAAGTCAGCATGGCAGACTTTGTTGCACAACTCAATAACGATGAACTTGAGGCAATTAGCCGAGGCGACTATGTTATGAACAGCCCACTCGGTGCGGCAGGCAATGCAGGTACATTCGGCGGTGTCCTCAAATCTATGCGTGAAAAGGGAATTCCTGCCGTAACAACGACAGACGGACCTTCAGGTGTCAGAATCAACAAAGGGGCATCGCTTCTTCCCGTTGCAACCTCACTTGCAAGTACATGGAATCCCATCCTTATCGAAGAACTATATGAGCAGGTCGGACTTGAAATGAAGCGTGTCGGTTCCGATATTCTTCTTGCACCGGGCATGAATATTCACAGAAATCCTCTTTGCGGCAGAAACTTTGAGTATTTCTCTGAAGACCCTTATCTGACAGGCATTATGGCATCTGCGTTTGTAAAAGGCATTCAGAAAACGGGTGTTTCCGCTTGCCCTAAGCATTTTGCCTGCAATAATCAGGAAACAAACAGAACCCATAATGATTCTGTTCTTTCCGAGCGTGCATTGCGTGAGATTTATCTCAAAGGCTTTGAAATCTGCGTAAAGACCTCGAACCCACAGAATATAATGACTTCCTATAACAAAATCAACGGCGTATGGGGTCACTATAATTACGAGCTTTGCGAAAGAATTCTGAGAAGCGAGTGGGGATTTGAAGGAAATGTTATGACCGACTGGTGGATGCGTTCCTCAAAGTCACCCGAATTTCCGAAGCTTCGTGATCAGGCTTACAGAGTGCGTGCGGGTGTCAATGTACTCATGCCCGGCGGCGACAGAACCGGCAGACGAAAGCCCGACGGAACACTCCTTGAAACTCTCGGCAAGTCCGACGGCATAACTCTTGGCGAGCTTCAGCGTAATGCTTCGCAGATTCTCGGATTTGTAATGAACAGCAGCGCAATGGGTGCTGACCGCCCCGAACCCGAAAACGCTGAAAAAAGAAAATTGATGTTATAAAAATTACCGCAGGAGTTTTGCTCCTGCGGTTTTTTGATGATTTGGTTAATATTTAGAATTTGATTACCTGCTCGATAATTCTGTTGATGCCGAAAAGGTTTTTGAAGAATGAAACAATCTTCTGCCAAAAGCTTGCGTTGGATTTGATTTCCTGCTCGGAAACATGTTCAATGCCGTCTGCATCTGTGTATTTTGCTGTGACGGTTACATCACCCGTTGATGTTGACGTTACGGCACATGTTTTACCGTCTTCGGAAGGAACGATTGTCACGCCCTTGCCCTCAACACTCCATTCGATTGTTGCTCCTTCGGGGATGCTTTCAAAATCAGCGTGGAGAATGAGAGTTTCACCATATTTGACGGTTGATGTCGAAGGCTTCTTGATGATTTCTTCTTTAATCGGTTCGGGTTCAGTTGTTGATACGGGTTTGGTTGTAGGTGCAGTTGTCGGTTTTGTTGTTTCAACAGGTTTATCGGGTTCTGTTGCAGGTTTAGTTGTTGTCGGAATTTCAACAGGTTTTGTTGTTGAAGGTTCTGTTACTGCGGGTTTGGTTGTTGTGGGAACCTCAACGGGTTTTGTTGTTGTAGGTTCTGTTGCGGGTTTCGTGGTTTCAACAGGCTTTGTTGTCAACTCATCTTCGGAAACATTTTTATAATGAATTGTTGCAGTTGAGAGAACTTCGTTGCCGTAAGTGTTTATGCTGATTTTCTTCCACTCTTCCTCTGTTCCCTCATAGTAAACATCGGTAAGGCTTGTGCAATTACGAAATACCATACCGTAAATATTTGTAACAGATTTAGGGATTGTAATGCTCTTAAGAGCTGTACAATTTTCGAAAATTCCGGGTCTCATCTCCTTGATTGAGTTCGGTATAGTAACACTCTCAAAACTATCGCAATCTTTGAAAGCATATGGCGCAATAGCTAACGTTCCGTCTTTTATTTTGTATTCGCCGCTTACGGAGCTGTTCGCAGCTATCAGCCACTTGTTTAAATACAAAACACCGTTTTCCCAATTTGACTTGTCATTATAGTATCCGGAATCATAAAATGCTTTTTCACCAATGCGTGTAACGCTTTCCGGGATTGTTATGTTTGTAAGATTTGTACAGCCATAAAATAAGTAATCATCAATATATTCAACACCATCCGGGATAGAAATATTTTCAAGAGCAGTACAACCATAAAATGTATAACCACCCAAAAAACCTGAACCTATACTTGTGACACTCTCGGGGATTTTTATACTATTAAGAGAGGTACAGTTTCGGAAAGCATTATCTCCAATATATGTAACCGAATCAGGTATTGTAACACTTTCAAGTGCCGTACAACCATTGAAGGCACCATTGCCTATGGTTTCAACAGAATCCGGAATTGTTATGCTTGTAAGGTTCGGGAGATTGTTTAATGCTAATCGCCAAACCGTTGTTACGCCATCCTGTATAATAAGCTCTTTCGGAGACAGATCTGACAAATCGCAAAGCCCTTCTTCTCCGGTACCCTTGGTTAAGATAACCTTATCACACTGCCCAAAAGCATAAATGGCTGTATCGGCTGTGAACGGGAGAGTAACGCTTGTAAGTGTGTCGCAATTCACAAATGCTTTAGCTCCTATATATTCCACACCGTTGCCTATTATTACGCTGTTCAGCTTATCATTACCATAAAATGCGGCATCTTCGATTATTTGAACGCTGTCAGGAATGATTAAATCCGAAAAAGCGCAATACGCAAAGGCATCTTTACCTATATATTCAACAGAGTTCCCGATTTTTACGTTCGCAAGGGAGTAGCAGTCAAAGAACGCATATTCATCGATAATCTCTACGCTGTCAGGAATGTCAACGGATGTAATTTTCTCACAATGTTCAAACGCATAAGCGCCGATGCTTGTGACCGAATCAGGAATAGTGATACTTTTAAGAGCGGTACAATAACCGAATGTATGTTTACCGATGCTTGTGATCGAATCCGGAATATTCACACTTTCAAGAGCTTCACAAGCATAGAATGCAGTTTCACCTATATTGGTTACACTGTCGGGAATTGTAATGTTCGTAAAGTTGTTGCAATATGCAAATGCGGCACTGCTTATATCGGTTACACTGTCGGGAATAGTAAGGCTTGTCTTTTGAATTTTCTTGGCACATACGATAAGCTGTGTTTTGTTTTTGTTATATAAAATACCGTCAACAACCGTGAAATTTTTGTTGTCTTTATGAACGCTGATGCTCTCAAGGCTCGAACAATACTTGAAAGCATCGTTTCCTATGTTTTTAACAGTTGCCGGGATAGTGACTGTTGTGCAGGAAGAACCAAAAGCACCGTTTGCGATTAAAACAGTACCTTCTTTTATAGTTGAGTTGCCTTTTGTATATATAAGATGATTGTTGATATACAATGCATTGTTTTCCCAGTTGTCGTTATTGTTGAAATAACCCGTGTAATGGAATGCATCTGAACCGATATTTTCAATGCTGTCGGAAAGCGTTATTGCTTGAAGAGCAGAACAATTATAAAACGCCTGAACTCCGATAATTTTAACACTGTCGGGAATATTGATATTTACAAGTTTTGCGCAATTATAAAACGCACCATCTCCAATACTCTCGACTGAGTTCCCTACTGTAATACTCTCAAGATTCTCACAATCTCTGAAAGCAAAATTGCCGATGCTTTTTACGGAATCCGGGATTTTGAAGCTTGTAAAACCGTTACAATATCCGAACGCTGTATAACCTATGCTTGTAACAGAAGCCGGAATTACTATGCTCGTAAGACTGTCACAATATGCAAATGCCCAATCACGAATACTAATAACAGAAGTCGGGATAGTAATGTTTGTAAGATTGGAACAAGCGAAAAAAGCACACATACCTATGCTTGTAATACCATCGGATATTGTTACGGTCTTAATGTATTTGTTGTCCCAATACCACGGAACGTCACAGTATTCGGGCCAATCTGTCATTTCACCTATACCCTCGATAGCAAGCACGCCTGTTTCGGTATTAAGTGACCAGAAAATTTCATCTCCGCAGATACCGGTTTTTTCCGCCGCCTCTGCCTTCACTGCGAACTCCGACCAATCAACATCCGAAAACCCGAATGCAAATGAGCCGAAAAATACTGTTAGGGCAATAAGAACCGAAAGACTCCTTTTTAAAGTGTTTTTCATATAAATTCCTCCTTGTTCCACATAAAAGTGGACTGATTTCAGTCCCATTATAACATAATAATTGCATATAATCAAGATGAAAATGGACTGAAATTGGTTCTTTTTGAGGTGGTAATATGCAAGAACAGAAAATTAAGCAAGATGCTATACAGATAGGCTGTAATATTCGCAGGGTGAGGAAGAATGCAGGGGTAGGGCAAACGGAACTTGTCAGAATACTCCAGCTTAACGGTGTTGATATGACACGGGAAACGCTTGTGAAAATCGAAAGGGGAATACAGCATATTCAAGCAACCCAGCTGCGAGCTATTCGGGATGCTTTAAATACGACTTATGACGAATTATTGAAATAAAAAAATGAAGCGGTTTGCAAAAAATGAAATTGCAAGCCGCTTTTCAATTCAAATATATTTTTTACTCCGCAACGCCGATACCCAGGCTGACGGAGAGCGCTCTGTCAACCCTGAGCATATCGGATTCATCGAGAATGCCCATTTTTTCTCTGAGTCTTTTCTTATCGAGTGTACGTACCTGTTCAAGAAGAACAATCGAATCCTTGGCAAGTCCGCAGCCGTCGGCATTGACTCTTATATGTGTGGGCAGACTTGTTTTGAATCGCTGACTTGTTATGGCGGCGGCGATAACCGTCGGGCTGAATTTATTGCCGACGTCGTTCTGGACTATCAGTACGGGTCTTGTGCCGCCCTGCTCCGAGCCGATAACGGGACTCAGATCCGCATAATAAATTTCTCCCCGTTTAACGTTCATAAAATAATCACTCCTGATGTTTATGGTTAACTTTACACCACTATTTTTGGCACACGGCAGGCGAATTAAACGCACTTTTGAAATCGGGGAGCAAAAAATTTCAAAATTGCCTGTCCTTACAGTTTCAGTATATTCACTTATGTATAATAATGTTAAAAGGAACATTTTCACTTTTGAATGAAAATGTTCCTTTTTGAATCATTCTGATATTATTTTCCACGCATCAACGAGTTTTTCAATGTTCCATGCAGCGTTTGCAGGACTTGTTGACGGCAGGCAGAATGCTTTTATACCTGTTTTCGGATATGTATACTTTTTATAATATTTTTCCGCTGTTTTGCCGTTTACAAAAATTCTGTCAACATTGCTGTTTTCAAGGATGATGCTTAAATCGTTTGCGGTGACATTGCTTATTGTGCTGTCAGCGCTGCCTTCAATTTCGCAGGACTGAATAACATCCCACATTGCAAGCTTGTTCTCGAGAACAAGCTTCTTTTTTTCTTCAACCGTCTGTGGCTTTTCGTATCCGTAGATTTCGGCAATGACTGCCCAGAATCTGTTCTGCGGATTACCGTAAAAGAATGCGGCTTCTCTCGATTTGACCGACGGAAACGAACCGAGAATGAGTGTTTTTGATTCTTCGTTAAAAAGGGGAGGAATGGGATGGATGATCATATTATTTCACCTTTACATATTTCTTGAGAATTCCTGCGATTGGAGTAAATACCGCAAAGGTGATTGCGGAGTTGATGCCTGCCTTGAGAAGATTGAAAGGAATGATTGCCGGAATCAGCATTTCAACAACCGCCTGAGTGCCTGCACCCATGAAAATTCCGGTAAAAATGAGGTTAAGCGGAATCATAACGACGGTCATTGCAATTGAGCCGACAATAAGACCGATAATGAGGCTCAGAGTTGTTTTTTTGCGCTTATAGATTAATGATGAAATGAGAACAAGCACCGACGAAGCGATGAAATGCATCATAAATCCTATCCATCCGCTTGCTGCGCTGACGGTTAATGCCTGAATCAGGCAGACCGCAAGCAAGGTGACAAGACCCGATACGGGTCCGAGCATCATTGCGCCTATGAGTACGGGTACATCCGCAGCATCATATTCAAGGAAAGGCGCGGCAGGGATAAGCGGAAAATGAATGACGTAAACGAGTACAATTGAAAGTGCCGTGAGCATCGCCATTATTGCGGTTTTGATAATTTTGTCTGATCTTGTGTTTTTCATATTTTTACTCCATTCCCTCGGAGAGCGATAAAAACAAAAGCCCTGCAATAAATGCAGGGCGAAATGCTTCTTTAATCGCATTCTCTGTCATCCGGACTATACCGTCGGTTACGGAATTCCACCGTATCGGCTGCAAATGCAGTTAGCGGACTGTCACCGCCGGTGGGGAATCACACCCCGCCCCGAGAATTATTATTGTTTTTATTATAGTACACACAGCTCATTTGTCAATATAAAATTGATTAATTTTTAGTTTGTATTTTATGTCGGAATATGATATAATACTATTATATATAACCGAAAGAAGGTTTTTTATGAATTTCACACCTGTCGGAGGGGCGGGAGCGCATGAAGGCTTCTGTCTTATCAAATCCGTTGAGAAAAAACAAACCGCAAAGGGTGTACCTTATCTTGACCTGGTTCTTGCCGATAACAGCGGCGAAATAAGCGCAAAGCATTGGGATTATAAGGAAACACCTGCAAATAAATTCAAAAGCTATGATTTTGTTAAGGTCAGGGGCAGCTATGTACCTTTTAACGATACAATTCAGTTCAGAGTTGAGCGTATCCGCCATGTTTTGCCCGAGGATGAAGTTTGTATCGAGGATTATGTTCCCTCGGCAGTGCTGACGGGCGAGGTTATGCTTGCCGAGGTTGAAAATATCGTTGATTCCTTTAACGATGAAGAGCTTAAAAGGCTTGTTTCTGCAGTAATTGAAGAATACAGAGATAAACTCATTTACTGGCCTGCCGCAAAGAATCTTCATCATGCCGTCAGAAGCGGACTTCTTATGCACACGCTTTCAATTCTGCGACTTGCAAAAAGCGTTTGCGGTATATATAAATTTGTAAATTACGATTTGCTTTGCTCGGGTGCGATTCTTCACGACATTGCAAAAATCGAAGAGCTTCAGGCATCCGAAACGGGCATCGCAAGCGAATATACCGTAAGAGGAAACCTTATCGGTCATCTTGTTATGGGTGCAATAAATATTGACAGAATCGGAACGGAGCTTGGTATCAGCAGGGATACGCTGACTCTTGTTGAACATATGCTTATATCGCACCACGGTACTCCCGAATTCGGAGCGGCAAAGCTTCCGATGTTTATTGAAGCGGAGCTTCTTTCGCAGCTTGACCTTATGGATGCCCGTCTTTATGAAATGAATGCAGCGGTTCAGGCGGTTGATGAGGGCGCGTTCACTCCGAGGCAGTGGGCGCTCGAAAACAGAAATCTTTATAACCACGGCAAAGCTCCCGACGGTGGAGTTGAGCTTATGGAAAATAATTAATTCGGAGATTTGAAATGGATTGGACAGAAATTAAAATAACGGTCAACGCAGATGATGTTGACAGAGCAGGGGATATTGCTCAGATGGCAGTTCCCTACGGAATATATATTGAGGATTACCGTACTCTTGAACAGGAGGCATGGGAGATTGCGAGAATAGATCTGATTGATGAAGATTTGCTTGCTAAAGACAGAAGCAAGGGCATCGTTCATATCTATATTTCACCTGAGGAAAATCCTGCCGAAGCGGTGTCGTTTCTTACCGAAAGATATTCGGCGGAGGGCATTGAGTGTGAAATTGACGAAAACATCTGCAAAAACGAGGACTGGGAGAATAACTGGAAGAAGTATTTCAAGCCTATGCCCATCGGTGAAAGACTTCTTATCCGCCCCATTTGGGAAGAAGAATACGATGCAGGTGACAGAGCCGTTCTTCATCTTGAACCCGGTCTTGCCTTTGGTTCAGGTACCCATGACACAACAAGACTCTGCCTCGAAACACTCGAAAAATATGCGAATCCCGGCAGAACCGTGCTTGATATCGGCTGCGGAAGCGGTATTCTTTCAGTCGCATGTCTTCTTTTGGGTGCGGATAGTGCGGTAGGTGTTGATATCGATGCTCTTGCGGTCAAGACAGCAAGGGAAAACGGAAAAACAAACGGCTTTGACGAGCCGAAGTTTACCGTTCTTCAAGGCTCGACAACCGATAAGGTTAAGGGAAAATTTGACATAATCGCCGCAAACATCGTTGCGGATATAATCGTAAACATCTGTGAAAATGTCAAGGATTACATGAATCCTGATGCCGTATTTATTACTTCCGGTATAATCGAGCCGAGAGAGGATGACGTTCTTGCGGCATTTGCCGCAAACGGACTTGAGGTTATTGCCCGTCATGAAAGCGGCGGCTGGCTCTGCTTTGAAACGAAGGTGGCAAAGTGATGAATATTCAGGAAGAACTCAAAGCATTTTTGCTTGAAAAAGGGGTTGCCGATGTCGGTTATTTTAAGGTTGATGACGAAGAGGCTCTGCCCTACGGAGTGAGTATAGTTGCCCGCCTTTCCGAAAGCATTATCGACGAAATCGAGGATGAACCGACCCACACATATTTCAATCATTACCGTAATGTTAATGCGTTTATAGATGCGATGCTTCTGCAGGCAGGAATGTTTTTGCAGAGAAAAGGTTATAAATATATAACCGTTGCCGCATCGCAAAGCATCAATAAAGACGGTTGGAATTATATGGCGAGATATTCCCACAAAAAAGGAGCCTGCCTTGCAGGGCTTGGCTCAATCGGAAGAAATTCGCTGTTTCTGCATAATGAATACGGCAGCTATGTCCGTCTCGGTACTATTTTTACCGACTGTCCGTTTGAATGCGACAACACTCTTGCAAAAAGTGTTTGCACCGGATGTGATATCTGTGTCAAAGCGTGTCCCGCACATGCAATCAAGGGCGGTGACTGGACTCCGGGTACACCGAGAGAAGAAATATTTGACCCCGAGGCATGCAGTCAATATATGAAAACAAAATTTCAGAAAATCGGAAGGGGAGCCGTCTGCGGCATCTGTATGAAGGTCTGCCCGATGAACAAACCGAGGTAAGAATATGAAAATAATTGAAATTAAACTTACAAACGAGCTTGCAAGGCTTACGGTGTATCTGCCCGAAAAGTCGCCTGAAATGCCCTATATGGACGTCCGACCCGGAATGCTTGTTATTCCCGGAGGAGGATATTTTATGTGTTCCGACCGTGAAGCTGAGCCTATCGCTTTTTCGTTCATTGCAAAGGGTTATGCAGCGTTTATTCTTCGCTATACCGTCGGTAATGATAAGGGATATGATTTCTCAATGCCGTTTGCCGATGTCAACGAAGCGATGAAAATAATACATGAAAATGCTGCTGAGTGGGGTGTTGATAAAGAAAAAATCTCTGCAATCGGTTTTTCGGCGGGCGGTCATCTCTGCGCAGCACTTTCAACAATGGGTGATATCAGACCGGCCGCAAGTGTTCTTGTTTATCCCTGCATTGTTGAATCAATCAGCAAAATTCTTGCTTTTCCCGTACCCGGTCTTGACGATAAGGTTGATGAAAAAACTCCGCCGGCATTCATTATCGCCGCGTGTGCGGATAACCTTGTTCCGATTGAAAATTCGCTTGCTTACGCATCGGCACTTGATAAGGCAAACATCCCGTTTGAAATGCATATTTACGAAAAGGGTTATCACGGTTTTTCGCTTGCGGACAGAACTGTATATACCAAAGCCGAAGCGGATTACTGCGCACACATCAGAGGTTGGTTTGATTTGTGCGTGACATGGCTTTCCAAAAGATTTGAATAATAAATTAAAAAGGAGCGTCTCAGTAACAAACCGAGGCGCTCCTTTTGATATACATTGAATTATTCAACAGTAACAGTACCGTCTTCAGCAACGGTGATTTTCATTCCGTCTTTAACGTAGTCAAGGAATTCCTGACCGAGGCAGTCAACCGTTACCATGGGTTCGTCTGCCCATACGGCTGCGAGAACTGCGCCTGCACAAGCAAGGGAGTCGATGTGCTCGGAGAAAAGCATGCAGGTGGGGTTTCTCTTCATTGCATTTGCGCAGTAGAGAACCATACCGCCTGTTGTTGAGCCGATAGTCTGGGGAAGGCAGAGAGCTGTGTTTACCATGGGCTTACCATAGAGGTCAGCGTTGTTCTGGTCGCCGCACTTTGCTTCCTTGTCGCCGAACTGAAGTGCATTCTGGAAAGAGGCGAGAGTATTGAAACCGCCGTGTGAAACAAGAGCTGTTGCTGTGCACTTACCTGCAACAACGGGACGTCCTTTGAACTGTTTCATCTTACTTTGCCTCCTTTGTGATGATATCAAGAATTTCTTCGCTTCTGTAGTAGCGAGATGTTGTGTATGTTCTGAGCTTGTTTGAGTTTGTGATAACGGGCATCTTCTTGCAAAGAGGATTGTTCATATACATAAGCGGGCAGATGTAGCTGAGAACAACGCCAGTTTCTTTAAGCTTTGCGGCATAGGGAGTCTTGTTGAATTCTTCAACAACCGCGGGAGCAGCTGTGAATACGGTAGGAACGGAAACCTTCTTGAGACCGTTCTTTTTAAGACCTGCAACAACGTTATCGGTCCATTCAATAAGCTGTGCGTGTGAAAGGTGGGGGCAGCCTACGAAGCAGAGCTTGGGCTTTGCATTCTTATCTTTCCACATAACGGGGTAGTTTGCCTGAACTCTTGCAAGTTCTGCGTCATCAACAACATAAACCTGAGCGCCTTCTGCAATGATGCTTTCACCTGATTCAACTGCTTCGGGAGTGAGGTTAGCAACATGATAAAGACCGACGGCGCCGTTTGATGCTGTTGCAGCACCGAAATCCTTGAGATATGCTTTGGTATCGCCGTCAAGCTCTGTACCGATCCACTTATCAAGACCCTTGATATATGGAACGTCTTCCATAACCTTCATACCGATAGCGGAGCCGAGAATCTGAGCTTCGGGCTTCTTTGAAGTTTTAACTTCAACAATCCATGTTGCCTTTCTGCCTTCATCGGTAACAAGTCCGAAATAGGGAACTCTGCCGACGATTGAACCGAAAAGCTCGATGATACCGGAGTTTCTGTTGCAGCGTGCGCCGAGAACGGAGTTTGCATAAACAACAGCCGATGATTCAGCCCAGGAAAGAACCTCGCCCTTTTTGGGGACATTGCCTACTTCATCCATATAGCAGGTGCAGGTGTAGGACTTATCGTCAATAAGACCGAGCTTTGAAAGCTGAGCATCGTAGCTGTTCTGCATGCTGTACATGAACTTGTTGAAGATAAGCTTCTGAAGGAAGTTTGCGGGAACGTTGGGGTCAAGAGGCTTGGGGTCAACAGAGAATTTCTGCTGCGAGAGTGCGCCGCCTGCGATAAGCTGATCCATAAGGTCATAAACAGGCTTCATAACCTTAAGACCGAAGCTTGTAACGAGGTGACCCATTTTGCTTTCAACGGGAACCATCTTTGTTGCGCCGAAGGCTTCGCCGTAAAGAACAAGGGTTTTCATAACCTTTGCCATTGCCTCACCCTTGGAGCCATTGAGTATATCCTGCTCTTCGGGAGTGAGAATCATTTTGTATTCCATAATGAACTGTCCTTTCATTATAATTTATTCATTTTATTGTAACATTTTATATAAATTAATTCAACTGTATTTTGCAATATTTTTAAATAAAAGTTTATCGAAACACATAATAAAAGCAGATGTGCCGTTTATGACACATCTGCCGGATTTTTATGCGGTTTCTTTAAGCTCTCTTTCAAGCCAGATGCAACCGATATCCATTGCATTATAAAGACCTCTGCGCTCAGCCTTCTTAACAATCTTATCCTTCATTCTTACGTCGGGATCGGTGTTGACAAGCTGAACAACAACTCTGTCTGCAACCTCAACACCCTTGACTTCACGGGTGCTTGTTATCTGCATGATGACAACATAGGGATCGCTCATATAGCCGTAATATATGGTCTTTCCGCTTCTGACAAGAGGCTTACCTTTATACATAAGAAACTTTTTCTTTGCCATGATGTTACTCCTTATTTAATACCGAGATAGCACTTTACCATAGCCTGAAGAAGTTCATCTCTGTCAAGCCTTCTGACGAGGCTGCGTGCGTTATTGTGTGTTGTTATATAAGTCGGGTCCTCGGAGAGGATATAGCCGACAATCTGGCTGATTGAGTTATAACCTTTTTCGTTCAAAGCTTCATAAACGGCGAGAAGATTTTTCTTCATCTCAACCTCATTTTCGTCTTTGATTGAAAATTTAATCGTTTTATCAGTCATTTCGGTCACCTCCGTTACAGTTCATTATATAACAAGTTTTTAAATAATACAAGGTTTTTTCGAAAATTATTGATTATTGTTTACAAAACCGAAAAAATTATGCTCTGATTGTTACTCCGATTTTGCCGAGATTTGCAAGAATTGAATCAATCCAGCCCTGAACTTCTTCCATTTCAAGAGTTCTTTCCATAGATGCGAAAACAAGACGGATTGTCATGCTCTTAATGCTTTCGTTTTCATAAGTATCAATAACCTTAACGCTTTCAAGCTCTGCAAGGTTGAGTGCTTCCCAGCAAGCGGCGATATCGGAATACTTTGTATTCTCGGCAAGAACAAGCGAAAGGTCATACCATGTTGACTGTTGAGTGCTGGGTTCACGGAATTTGATTGCGTTTGCATCAATTGAGCTGAAATCGTTCATATCAATCTCAAAGCATACAGCACAAGCCGTCTTGTCAAGCTTCGCTCTGTTTGCGGGGTGCATTGCGCAGAGAACACCGACCTTTTTTCCGTCAATGAGGATTTCGGCAGTATTTTTTGGATGCTGCCATGCATGCTCGGGAGCAATCTTGTTGTACTGAGCATTCTTCTGCTTGATTGTGCCTATGATGCAGTTAATGATTTCAACAGCCTTGAGATAAACAGCTTTTTCGTTTCCGCTCTTGTCGTAAAGAACAACGCCGAGATGCTTTCTTTCGTTGCTTGTGCCGTCAGCCTTTACTCCGTCAACAACTCTGCCGATTTCAAAGATGCCGTATTTATCGGCGAAATCTTTGTTTTCCTGAGCCATTGAAAGGAGAGTGGGAAGCATTGAGTTACGAAGAACGCCGTTATCAGAGTTTTCGATATTGAGAACCTTTACGTTATCTTCAACCTCGATGCCGAGCTTCTTGAATTTTCTGCCGTCGCACCATACATAGGAATGAACCTCGTGGAAGCCGTACTTCTTGACGAGCATATCCTTGATTTCGTTATCCTCCATGCGTGCGTAATCGTTGGGTACGGGCTTGAGAGGACTGTTTGTTGTTGTAATTTCAAAGTTATCGTAGCCGTAGATTCTTGTGATTTCTTCGATGATGTCAGCTTTGATTGTAACGTCCTTTGTTGCTCTCCATGTGGGAACTTTTACAGTATATTCACTGTTTGAGTAGTCAACGGCAAAGCCGAGAGCTGTAAGTGTCTTGTTAATCTGCTCATCGCTGATGTCGATACCTGTGTAGCGGTCAACATACTTCTTATCGAATGAAAGTGTGATTTCGGGATATTTCTTTACATACTTGTCGGTAACCTTCGATGCAACTCTTGCACCGCTGTCGATATCTTTGACGAGCTTGACGAATCTGCCGACTGCATCCATGGTAAGCTCGGGATCGAGCATCTTTTCGTATCTTGCGCTTGCATCGGTTCTGTGACCGAGTCTTGATGAGGATTTTCTGATGCTTACGCCGTCGAAGTTTGCAGATTCAAGAACGACCGAACCCGTGTCATCTTCAATTTCAGATTCAAGACCGCCCATGATACCTGCAATACCGACGGGTGTTTCGCCGTTGCAAATCATAAGAGTTTCTTCGTCAATGTCTCTTTCTACGCCGTCAAGAGTTGTGAACTTTGTCTTTTCCTTGGGAGTAGTAACTACTATCTTATCAATGGCGGTGCCTGCAAAAGCGTGGGTAGGCTGACCGATTTCAAGCATAATATAGTTGGTAACGTCTGCAAGAAGATTGATTCCTCTCATACCGCAGTAGTAAAGGCGGATTCTCATATCAAGAGGACTCTTGTTCTTTGTTATATTGTCCATTTTTATGCAGGAATATCTGTAAACGAGGTCTTCTCTGCCGATTTCAACGTCAACGGTTTCATCGCCGTCGTATGAAAGGTCACCCATTTCAAGAGGCTTGAGTTCTCTTCCGGCGAGTGCTGCAATTTCTCTTGCGATTCCGTAGTGACCCCAAAGGTCAGGACGGTTTGTGAGTGACTTGTTGTCAACTTCAAAGATGATGTCGTCAATGGGGAAAATATCCTTGATGTTTGTGCCGTTTTTGAGCGAGGAGTCAAGCTCCATGATTCCTGAATGGTCGTCGCTGATGCCGAGTTCCTTTTCGGAGCAGCACATACCTTCGGATTCATAGCCAGCAACGGTTGCAATCTTGATTTCGCCGCCGCAGACTCTGCCGCCTGCAAGCGCGAGAGCAACCTTCTGACCGACTGCAACGTTGGGTGCGCCGCATACTATGTTGCAGACTTTTTCGCCTGCATCAACCTTGAGAAGGTGGAGCTTCTTTGAGTTGGGGTGATTTTCAACAGAAATGATTTCGCCGACTACAACATTCTGTACGTCTGCGCCTTTTTCAATTATATCTTCAACCTCTGCGGTTGCGAGAGTGAAGCTTTCAATAAGCTTTTTTATGTCCAGACCGTCAAGGTCAACATAGTCTTTAATCCAATTTATTGATACAAACATTTCTTATGTCCTCCTTGATTATTTCTCGGGTCTGGTGAAAGGCTTTTCGTCAAACTGTGAAAGTGACTTGAGACTTCCGCTGTTAAATACACGGATATCCTTGACACCGTAGGTCATCATTGCAAGACGGGTCATGCCGAGACCGAAAGCAAAGCCCGTGTATTTTTCGGGATCAATGCCTGCAGCTGTAAGAACATTGGGGTGAATCATGCCGCAGGGGCAAAGCTCGAGCCAGCCTGAATCCTTACATGAGGGGCAGCCTGCACCCTTACAGATTGTGCACTGAATGTCAAGCTCAAATCCGGGTTCAACGAAGGGGAAGAAGCCGGGGCGGAGTCTGACGGTGATATCCTTCTGGAAAACTTCGGAAAGCATGGTTTTCATGAAATAGATAAGGTTTGAAATGGAGATATCCTTGTCAACCATGATGCCTTCCATCTGGAAGAATGTATTTTCGTGGCAGGCGTCAATCTTTTCATTTCTGAAGCATCTGCCGGGGAAGATTGCACGGATGGGGTTGCCGTTTTCGAGATTCTTTGCATACTTGCGCAGAATTGTATTTTGAGCTGCCGAAGTATGAGTCTTGAGAAGCTGACCCGTACTCAGATAATAGGTATCCTGCATATCTCTTGCAGGGTGATGCTTGGGAATGTTGAGTGCCTCAAAGCAGTTGTAGTCATCAGTGATTTCGGAATAATCTTCAACCGCGAAGCCCATGCTAAGAAAGATGTTTTCAACATCACGGCTGACGAGAGTGATGGGGTGGTATGAGCCGAGGTCTGCATCTGTGGGCATTGATTCGTCATAACTTTCTGCGGCATCAATCATCTTCTGCTCTTCGAGCTTTTTAAGCTCCTCAAGCTTTGCTGCGATTGCGGTTTCGATAAACTGCTTTGTTTCGTTTATCGCCTGACCTGCCTCTTTTTTCTGGTCGTTGGGTACGTTGCGAAGCTCCTGCATAAGAGCGGCAACGGAGCCTTTTTTGCCGAGGAATTCGATTCTGAGCTGTTCAACTTCAGCTGTTGAGGCAACGCCTGCAATCTTTTCTTCAAACAGCTTTTTTAATTCTGCGGGCTTTTCAAACATTTTATATCAATCCTTTCATAATTTACAAAATAAAAATCCCTCATCATCCGAAGATGACGAGGGACGAATAAAATCCGCGGTACCACCCTGCGTTCACGGCAAAAGCCGTGCGCTTTATTATCCGTAACGGGGATAAGCCGTCAAACCCTACTGCTGTTTCAGATTCGCCGCTAACGGGTGAACTTCGGCAAAACCTCTGCACAGTCCGCTTACAGCCGATGACGGACATTCTCTGAGTGTTTTGGAAATGCTTACTCTCCCGATCTCTGCGTTTACATATCTCGATTATTCTATCACAAGAAAAATATTTTTGCAAGTGTTATTTTAAATTATTTAAATAAACATCATATTCCGCTTTGCTCATCAGCGGCAGGGTGAATGCAACATCAGTCATTTCGATAAGCCACGGGTTGGCATCAATGAGAATCTGCGGATTGTCAAGCACATCCTCATTTACCCTTACAACCGTGCCGTTGACGGGAGAGAGAATGTCAAAAAATTCGCACGAAATGATTTCTCCGATGCTTTCGCCTGCGTGAATATATTCATCTTCGTCGCAGAGAAAAAGCTCAAAGCTTTTGCAAATTTTTCTGACTGCGTAATCCGATATTCCGATTTTTACTCCGTCTTCGGTTTTTTCAATCCGACAATGGTCTTTTGAGTATCTCATTTTATCATCTCATTGAACTCGGCTTCGCTGATAATTGTTACTCCGAGAGTCTGCGCTTTCACGAGCTTACTGCCTGCATCTTCACCTGCAAGCACATAGCTTGTCTTTTTTGAAACAGATGAAGCGGTCTTTCCGCCGAATTTTTCTATAATTTCGCTTGCTTCGTTGCGTGAATAGGTCGGCAGAGTGCCGGTCAGAACAAAGGTCTTGCCCTCAAAACGGTTGTCAATCTTCTCCTTTTGAGAAACCATGTTGACACCGTATGCCGCAAGAGCTTCAATCTCTCTTTTTGATTGCTCGAGAGCAAAGAAATCCGCAACACTCTTTGCCATAATTCCGCCGAAGCCTTCAATTGACGCAATGTCCTCAAGGGTTGCATTCATAATGTTTTCCATAGTTTCAAAATGCTTTGCAAGAATTTTGCCTGCCTTTTGTCCGACGTGGCGGATGCCAAGCGCAAACACAAGCTTTGCAAGATCGTTGGATTTTGATTTATTAATCGCGTCAACGAGATTTTGCGATGATTTATCCTTGAAGCCTTCGAGAGTCATAAAGTCCTCTTTTTTGAGTGTGTAAATCTCACTTGCCCTGCTGAGAAGCCCGTTTGCAACAAGCTTTTCAAGCACCGCATCGCCCATGCCTTCAATGTCCATCGCATCTCTTGAACAGAAATGGATAAGATTGCGCAGAAGCTGTGCGGGGCATTCGGGGTTAACGCATCTTACTGCCGCTTCGTCTTCTTCACGGATAACGTTTGCGCCGCACGAAGGGCAAACTGCAGGGAGCGTATATTTTTCACTGTTTTCGGCGTGCGAAACAACTTTTATTACCTCGGGAATGATGTCACCCGCTTTGCGGATAACAACTCTGTCGCCGAGTCTGATATCTTTTTCATCTATGAAATCCTGATTGTGGAGAGTTGCTCTCGAAACGGTTGAACCCGCAACAAGAACAGGTTCGAATACAGCCGTAGGGGTGAGTACTCCCGTTCTTCCGACCGCAACCTCAATGTCGATAAGCGTTGTCTCTTTTTCTTCGGGAGGATATTTGAATGCAAGCGCCCATCTCGGGAATTTTGCGGTGCTTCCGATTTCGGCACGCTGTGCAAAAGAATCGGTTTTGATAACGGCGCCGTCAATGTCAAAGGGCAGAGAAGAACGCATTTCACCTATTCTTTCAAGTTCATTGATAACTCCGTCAATATCGCCGAATTTATTGCAGAAGGGAATGGTTTTAAAGCCAAGTTCCTTAAGAAATTCAATCGACTGTTTATGACCTGTTATCTCATTTCCCTCATATCTCTGAATGTTAAAAACAAAGATATCGAGCTTTCTCGTTGCGGTTATCTGCGGATTCTTCTGCCTTAATGAACCTGCTGCCGCATTACGGGGATTCTTGAAGGTTTTTTCACCGTTTTCTTCTTGTTCTTCAACAAGGGCGGCGAAAACCTTTTTAGGCATATAAACCTCGCCTCTGACCTCGATTGTAACGTCTTTTTTGAGGCGCAGAGGGATTGAATTTACCGTTCTCAGATTTGCGGTAACATCTTCGCCGACGTTGCCGTCACCTCTGGTCGAGCCTCTGACGAAAACACCGTTTTCATATTCAAGCGCAACGGAAAGTCCGTCGATTTTCGGCTCAACAACAAATTCCGCATCGGCAAAAACAGCTCTTACCCTATCGCCAAATGCACGGACTTCTTCAATGCTGAATGCATCCTGAAGGCTTTCAAGCGGAACGGTATGAACAACGGGTTCAAACATTCCTTCCGCACTTCCGCCGACACGCTGAGTGGGGGAGTCGGGAGTTATAATCTCGGGATATTCTTTTTCGATTTCCGCAAGCTCACGCTGAAGCATATCATATTCGTAATCTCCGATTTCGGGGTCATCTTCAACATAATATTTATGACTGTGATAATTGAGCAAATCGCGAAGCTCTTTTGCTCTCTGCTGTGCTTTATCAAACTGCATGGCAATACTTCCTTAAATTTAATGATAACATTATATCAATTAAAATACGTAAAATCAATATTTTTATTCGACCATAACATCAGGCACCGACCCGACTATAACCGTCTGCGCAACGCAGAATGAGGTTTCAACGGTTTTCGGAATACGCCTGCCTGCAAGGCTGAGCATAACAGTTGTTTCAACGTTGAGCATAACGCTGTGCTGAGTCTGATTTATGCCTGCACTTTCAAAAATATTCTCAAAATCCGTTTTTGTTGAAGATGAAAATCCGACATCAATTCCGATATGCGGACCAAGTCCCGAAAAAAGGATTATTCCGCTTGCCGTGCCGAGAGAAACCGGAATTTCAGTTTTGCTCATCGCATCAAATTCGCTGTCAATGGCATTTGTGACCTGCGATTTGAAAAGATTCATCTTCATTATGTCAGTTGTGATTCCCGTTATTGCGTTGCTGCTGCTGTAATTTATGCTCACAAGCTCCGAATATGCAGGTGCATTCCGTGAAAGAATTTTTTCAACCGCAGTATTAACTCTCTCCGATGAAATTGCATAAGCCTCAAGAGTTGCAAGGTCATAAACGGCAGGACGGATTTTTGCATCAATCAGTAAAACAGATATCAAAAAAACGATAACCGTACATATAATTATAAATATTGCGGGATTTCTCCGACGGTAAAAGTGTCTGTATCTCACATAAACCACCCCTTTTATTATATGCAGGTAAAACAAGTTTGTTCTTCTGTGTAATTAAAAACGGAGACAACCCCGGTTATGAAGTGTCTCCGAAAACATATAATCCGTGCAGGGCGGGATGCCCGTATCCGGCTGTGGAATTTTAATAATTATCAATCTTCAATTGCCGCCTTGCGGGAGTTGATTTTTCTGAATATTTCGGTATCGAACTTGGGTGTTCTGTCGTAATAGTAAAGACCGTTCTGCTCCTGTTCGATGTCGTAAAGCTGTGTATAACAGAAGCCGAACATTCTGTAGTTGTCGAGAAGCGCATTGGTAAGACCCGCATATCTCTCAACAAATTCTTCCTCTGATTTGGGTGCGTTACCGTAGCCCCAGGCGTCGCCTCTGTCGCCTTTTGACCATTGAAGTCCGCCGTATTCGCTTACCCATGCACAGCCCTTGCCCGAGTACATCTGTCTGTCGGGGAATCTTTCATAAAAAATTCCCTCGGTCATAAGTTTATCATAATTTTCTTTGAAAACATTATAGTCCTGCTCATAATCGTGGACGTCATAGATATCGGTTATTGTGTGGAAATTACCGCTTGTGTCAATGCAGGGGCGGGTTTCATCCATATACTTTGTGACTTTGTATATCGTTGAGATAACCTCGTCATACTGCTTTCTGCCGTTGATATCCCATGTTTCGTTGAACGGACACCAACCGATGATTGAAGGATGGTTGAAGTCTCTTTCAACACATTCACACCATTCGGGAAGCATTGCGGCAAGTGCATCCTTCTGTGACCAATCAAGACCCCAGTTGCCGTATTCACCCCATACAATGTAGCCGAGTCTGTCGCAATGATAAAGGAATCGGGGTTCAAAAACTTTCTGATGAAGTCTTGCTCCGTTGAAGCCGACCGCCATTGAAATTCTGACATCGTTTTCAAGGTCTTCTTCTGCCGGTGCGGTGTAAATACCGTAGGGATAGAAGCCCTGGTCAAGAACAAGTCTTTGGAAAACTGATTTGCCGTTGATGAGGAATTTATAATCGTCAAGCTTTACGTTGCGCAGTCCGAAATATGATTTGATTTCGTCGTCGCCGAAAGTGAGAGTGAGGTCATAGAGTCTGCCGCAACCGACTTCCCAGAGATGAATTTCAGAAAGGTCGATTTCACCCGAAACAGTTGACGATGCGGTTTTTTCAAAGCTGCCCATGGGCTTACCGTTAAAGGATGCCTCCGCAACAAATTCACCCTCGCCCTCAACAACTGCAGTAACTGCAAGTGTGCCGTTTATGTAGTCGGGGAAAAGCTTGAAGCTCTTGATGTATGCCTTGGGTACGAATTCAAGCCACACGGTCTGCCAGATGCCCGTTGTTCTTGTATAGTCACAGCCTCGGGATTTCAGCTCTTCGCACTGCTTTCCTCTGGGTACAAGAGGATTTCTGACATCGTCAACCGCATTGACGATAACCGTGTTCTCACCTTCGTTGAGGAATTCGGTGATATCAATTTTAAATGAAGCATAGCCGCCGGTATGCGTGCCTGCAAGCTTGCCGTTGATATAAACCTTTGCTTCATAGTCAACAGCACCGAAATGAAGAAGGACTCTGCCTTCAAGCTGAGCGGCGGTTATATCAAAACTTCTTCTGTACCATACTGCAGGAATGAAATCTGTATATTCGATGCCCGAAAGCTTGCTTTCGGGGCAGAAGGGAACAATGATTTTCTTTTCCCATTCGGCTTTCTCAAGGATACCTGCGGCATATTTACTGTTGCCGAAGTCAAATTCAAAATCCCATTCTCCGTTAAGATTGAGCCAGTTTGCACGCTCCGATTGCGGATTGGGATGCTCGGGTCTGGGTATGTTAATCATAATGGTTTCTCCTTATTTATCAAAAAAATTATCTTCAATCATCGCTGCAAGGCAATGATATACGGGCAACGTAAGTTCCTGAACCTTGAAGGTTTCGGTTTCGGGAAGCTTTATGCATATGTCGGAAAATCTCGAAAGTGCGCTTTCTTTTTCTCCGGTTATTGAAATAACTTTCATATCTGCCGCAAGCGCTGTTTCAGCGGCATAGACGATATTTTCGGAATTACCCGAAGTACTGAAACACAAAAGAACATCTCCGCTTTTTGCGTATGCATAAACCTGCTGTGCAAAAACGAGCGAAGGTACGGCATCATTTGAAAACGCGGTCATAAGCGCCGAATGAGCGCATAGCGATATTACGGGCAGACCTTTTTGCAGATTATCCGCAATGAATTTATCGCCGAATTTTTCTTTTTCACTGTCGGAAAGAGGCCTTTTTTTAAGGAAGCCTTTAAGCAGTTCGCCTGCAAAATGGTCGCAGTCGGCAGCTGAACCGCCGTTGCCGCAACAGAGAAGCTTTCCGCCGTTTTCAAAGCACGTTGCCATTATTTCGAATGATTTGAATATATCTTCTCTGCAGATTTCAAGAGAAGGATATCTTTCAAAAAGCTCATCAAAGATTTTGTCTGTCATCTTTTTGCCTCCGCAAAATCCTTTGCAACGCCGATTGCGGCAAAATCTCCGATTTCGTCACCGAGCATTGCAGGAACTATTTTACAGCAATCCGCAGAAATTGCAAGAGCTTCTTTTTTTATCGTTTCATTCATTGCATCTGCAAGAAGATAGCCCGAGCGCTGAAAAATGCTTCCAATAACGATTCTTTCGGGGTTAAGAATATCAATAAGAATTGAAATTCCGAGACCGAGCTTTTCGCCGCATCTGCGGTAGATTGCGTTTGCGAGCTTATCGCCTCCGACCGCTGCCTCGGCAATTGTTTTGGCGGTAACATTGTCACGGGGTATTGTTGTCACTCCATTATAAATCGAGAGCATTTTTTTGCCCATAACAGCAATGCCTGCACCGCTGCAGAAACCTTCAAATGAGCCTGCTTTTCCGTATGCTGCCGGACCGTCGGCATCAAGTCTTATGTGACCGACTTCGCCTGCGGTGCCGCTGGTGCCCGAGTAGAGCTTTCCGTCAAGGATAAGACCTGCTCCCATTCCCGTGCCGAAGGTGAGGAATATCATATTCTTTGTGCCTTTTCCTGCTCCGAACTGCCATTCTGCAAGTGCGCACGCATCCGCATCGTTCCTGACCTTGCACGGAATGCCGAGAGCCTCTGTTATCATATCCGCAAGCGGGACGTTATCCCAGTCCGAAAGATTGGGAGGTGACATAATTATTCCCTTGTCGCTGTCAAGCGGACCGCCGCAGCTTACTCCGCACGCAAGTACGTCGGAAGATTCGATTCCGTTTCTGTCAAGAATTTCTCGTACAGATGAAATAAGCTGAGCGATTATTTCTTTGTATCCTCTTTCGGCTTTGGTGTCAAATCTGATTTTGTCCTTAATATTCACAGCATTTTTTTCGCTGAGGATAACGGCACATTTCGTTCCGCCTATATCCATTCCGAGGTAATATTTCATGGAAATCACCGCCTGCATCTGTTTGTGTTCATAATACAACAAAACTAATATTTAGTCAATAATTACCCATAATAACCCGGAAAGGATGATTTATTTGGCGGTAACTCTGATAAGGGCGACAATTCTTTATTTAACTATAATATTTCTTATGCGGCTTATGGGTAAAAGGCAGATAGGCGAGCTTCAGCCGTCAGAGCTTGTGATAACCATTCTTATTTCGGAAATCGCATCAATACCCATGCAGGATAACAGCGTACCGATTCTTCATTCAATTGTTGCTCTGTTTACGCTTGTTGCCTATGAAATTTTTTCTTCCGCACTCAGCCTTAAAAGCGACCGTCTGCGTGCGCTGATTCAAGGGCATCCCATAATTGTTATCCGAGACGGCAAAATTGATATGAAAGCGATGCGCAAGCTGAGAATGTCGGTCAATGATCTGATTTCGCTTCTGCGACAGAAGGATGTTTTCGATATATCACAGGTATCCTATGCCGTTTTTGAAACGAACGGAAAAATCAGCGTTCTCTTAAAGCCCGAGAACAGAAATTCAACCGCAAAGGACCTCGGAATTATCCCTGCTGACTGCGGAATGCCGTTTGCCGTTGTGTGCGACGGGAAAATTATTGAGGAAACCGTTGCGGATTCGGAGTTGGATATAACTAAAGTAAACAAGCTTATTCTTTCAAGTAAAATTCCGCTTGAGAATATACTGATTATGACTGTCAACAAAAACGGTGTTTCGTTTGTTGAAAGAAAGGATAATGAGGATTGAAAAGGGTAGTTGCAGCCGTTTTTCTGTTGAGCTGTGCCGTTCTGATTTCAGTATGGACGGGATATGTTTTTAACTCGGAGATGAACGGTCTTTTGACCTCTTTGCAGGAGCTTACCGAATGTGCCGAGTCGGATTCGGATGAAATTCTCGGCAATAAAACCGAGGAACTTCTTGAAAAGTGGCATAAATCATCAAAAATTCTTCATGCGCTTGTTATGCATGAGGGTATGGATGAGCTTGAAGAGAATATCACCGCATTACCGCTTGTTTTGAAATATTCCGACCGTAATGAATTCAAAAGCAAATGCATTGAAGCCATCAACCGGATTGAAAATCTGTTAAATTCGGAAAAACTGAATTTTGAAAATGTTCTGAAAATTTGAAGAAACACCGTTTTTGCAGTTTCTGCAAAATTGATGTTGAAAATTCATCAGAAAGTGTTATTTACTTACACTGAACTATGAGTTAGTATATTTTTAAGGAAAAAACAAAAAGTTCAGACCAAATCGTGTTTTCGCTCGTCTTATTTGTGAAAGGGTGATAAATTATGTACGAATTGTAAAATCGGAGAATTCGGTTGCGGAAATATTGAAAATTGTCGGGAAAAGTGGTAGAATTAATTCAAGCGAAAGCTTAAATCAGCTTGAAAAAGGAGGTATGTATTATGGACTTTGAATTTTCCATGCTGATTTTTTGGATCGCAATGCTCGTTATCCTGATTATCGTTGAAGCAGTGACGGCGCAGATGGTTACTATCTGGTTTGCCGCAGGTGCGGCTGCCGCAATCGTTGCAGAGCTTCTCGGAGCTCAGGTGTGGCTGCAATGGATTGTTTTTGTTGCTGTTTCGGCAATAACGCTTGTTGCGACCCGTCCTCTTGTGAGAAAGCTTACCCAAACAAAGGTACAGCCGACCAATGCTGACCGATGTATAGGGCAGACAGCGATTGTTGTTGAGGATATCAACAATGTCGAGGGCAAGGGGCAGGTACACGTTAACGGCGTTATCTGGACCGCGCGATCGTCTGACGGTTCGGTTTTCAAAAAGGATGAACGTGTAACGGTCGAAAAAATCGACGGCGTAAAGCTGATTGTCAAAGCACAGTAAAAAAATTTTTTGAATTCAGGAGGAAATATTAATGGAATTTATTATTCTTACAGTTCTTGCACTTATTATAATCGTAGTCGTAATTCTTAATATAAAAATCGTTCCTCAGTCAAAGGCATATGTTATTGAAAGACTCGGAACATACAGTACGACATGGCAGACAGGACTTCATGTCAAAATTCCTTTCATTGAAAGAGTTGCAAAGCAGGTTTCACTCAAGGAGCAGATTGTTGATTTCCCGCCTCAGCCCGTTATCACAAAGGATAACGTAACGATGCAGATTGATACGGTTGTTTTCTTCCAGATTACAGACCCGAAGCTCTTCTCTTACGGTGTTGAAAGACCCCTTTCGGCTATTGAAAATCTGACCGCAACAACGCTCAGAAACATCATCGGCGAAATGGAGCTTGACCACACTCTCACTTCAAGAGACGTTATCAATGCAAAAATCAGAGGAATTCTTGACGAAGCAACAGATCCCTGGGGAATCAAGGTCAACAGAGTTGAGCTTAAGAATATCCTTCCCCCCAAGGAAATTCAGGATGCAATGGAAAAGCAGATGAAGGCAGAGCGTCAGCGCCGTGAAGCTATCCTCACCGCTGAAGGCGAAAAGGCAAGTAAGATTCTCGTTGCCGAAGGTCAGAAGGAAAGCAAGATTCTTGCTGCAGAAGCAGAAAAGCAGAGTGCAATCCTTGCTGCCGAAGCTATTAAGGAAGCAAAAATTCGCGAGGCCGAAGGTGAAGCGGAAGCTATTCTTAAGGTTGAGCAGGCGAGAGCACAGGCAATCGGACTTATCAATGAAGCTGCACCCGGTCAGGGCTATCTTACAATTAAGAGCCTTGAAGCCTTTGAAGCTGCCGCAGACGGTCAGGCAACAAAGCTTATTATTCCCAGCGATTTGCAGGGAGTTGCGGGTCTTGCCGCAAGCGCAAAGGAAATTCTTTCGGATAAATAAAAAATTAAAGCGGAGTGTTTCGGCACTCCGCTTCGTTGTTTATATTTGAAATGAATTGTGCTTAGCACACATGAAAGATGGAAAGCTCCATTAGGAGCATGAATTGTTACGACGAGCCGAATTTTTCGTACTGCAAACGGCTGCCGACATAATAGTATTTGTGCTTTACGCCGTTAACGGTCTTTGAGGTGCGAAGTCCGTCAACATCATAGGTGTAGGTGACGGTTTTTCCGTTACCCGAAAGCGATGCAAGCTGTCTGCCGTTCTGCCAATCAAGGGTATATCCTCTGTAGGAAAGGGGATTGCCGATTGCATCATAGGTTATCGACTGACCGTTATATGCAGTCAGCTTATCCTTCCAGTTTGAGTCGCCGTAAACATAGTTAACCGTTTTGGTTGCTGTTACTCCGCTGAGGCTTCCCCATGTGAGAGGATAGGTTACGATGCTTGTGATGTTTCCGCCGTTATCGTAATTATACACCTCCGTGCAATATGTTACAGTACGAAATTCAGAATATGTATAGCCGGAGAACAACTTGTGTTATGATTATCCGTACCATCTTAAAGAAGGCTGAAATCGTTGGTATACAACGGTCTTAGCTTTTTTTCTGTTATTTTTACTCCTTGGACATTATTCTTGAAAAAACAGGCTTTTTGCCTTGTTCCAAGCGGTTTTGCGAAAAAAACAGGACGTTACTCAGAGCAGTTTTCACTGCCGGGTAATGTCCTTGTTTATTTTTAAATATTTTTGTGATTGAAAATGATTGTGTCCGACAAATTGGAATTTGATGCTTCGCCAAACTGAAAGTTTATGTACTGTGCATGATTACATAACCATTATTAATGTTCCTATTCCAATCAGAATACATCCTACCAATGACTTGATTGTAAACTCTTCGTGCAAAAATACAAACGCCAACACTAAGGTAATTACTACACTTAATTTATCTATCGGTACAACTTTTGATGCATCACCAATCTGCAATGCTTTGTAGTAACACAGCCATGATGCACCTGTTGCCAATCCTGACAAAATCAAGAATATCCAGCTCTTTCTGCTAATTTCTGTTATACCGTTTTGTGCATTCGTGAGGAATACCATTCCCCATGACATAGCAACTACAACAACAGTTCTTATAGCTGTTGCAAGATTCGAGTTGACCCCTTCTATACCGACCTTGGCCAGTATAGAAGTAAGTGCTGCAAAAATTGCAGACAGTAATGCGAATACAAACCACATACAATGTTACCTCCACAAATTCTAATTTGTCGAACTCAATCAAGCACTGAGATTTTCTCTTCAAGCTTCTGAACAAACTGACCAACAAAATAACCGTCAATAAAACGGTGGTTCACGTCAAGAGTCATATTGATAAT
>JAFQRF010000038.1 GCA_017410195.1 Clostridia bacterium
GAGTGCGCCGCGAATGTTATGATAATCAACGCTGAATTCATCCTCGAAGCTTCTGCCCCAGATGCTTTCGCCGCCTCTGCCTGTACCCGTGGGATCGCCTCCCTGAATCATAAAATCGGGAATTACTCTGTGGAATATAATTCCGTTATAATATCCGTTTTTTGCATGAGTTGTGAAATTTTCAACCGCCTTGGGTGCAGCCTCGGGAAAAAGAAGAATTTTGATTTCTCCGAGAGTTGTTTTCATAACCGCTACCGTATCACCCTGCTGAATAGGTCTTATCTGTTTGCTCATTTAATATTCCTCGCTTATTTTTCATTGGGATTATATTTATCCGAAAGCTTCATAAAATCAACCTTTGCCATCTTTGTTCTCGGGAAGCTTTCTAAAATTTCTATCTTTCTGGGACAAGAGAACTTTGCAAGATTCTTTTTACAATATGCCTGAATTTTATCAATTGCCTGCTCCTTGTCCATCTGCTGATTGAGCGTTACGCAAAGCTTGACACAGGGCTTGTTTTTCTGATAACCCTGAACAGCACAAGCCTCGCTGATAAAGGGTAGCTGAAGAACAACATTTTCAATATCGGCGGGATATACATTATAGCCCGAAATGATTATCATTCTCTTTTTTCTGCCGGTAAAGAAAACAAAGCCGTCGGCATCCATATATCCTAGGTCACCCGTAAGAACCCATCGGTTTCCGTTTTTATCAATATAAATTCCGTCATCCTTTACGGTATCCTTGCCGTTGAAATAGCCCTGCATAACGGTATCGCCCTTAACAACAATTTCGCCCGTCTGCCCCGCAGGAACACGTTTCTGCATCTCATCCCAGATTTCAACAGTAATATCACCGAGAGCCTTGCCGATTGAATCCTCGCGGCAGTTTTCGTAAGTGTTAACAGTACAAACCGATGAAACCTCGGTAAGTCCGTAGCCTCTGAATAACTTTCCCTTACCGCCGTATTTTGCAACCTTCTTATTGAATTCTTTAACAAGACGCTCGGAAAGGAAGTCACCGCCGCAGAAAACAAGGCGAAGGTTTTTGAGATGAGGACCTTCAAAATTCTCGCATTCCATCATCTTTTTATACATATTCGGAACACCGAGAAGGAAGGTAACCTTATGTTTTTTCATCAGTTTATTTGCATCTTCTGCATTAAACTGAGGAATGGGAATTGAGGTAAATCCGTGAGTAAGAGGAAAATGCATTGCAATTCCGAGACCGAATGCATGAAAAATGGGAAGCACCATAAGCGAATACTCATCGCCCGGCTTGTGGGGGATATCAAGAGCATTCAGCTTTTCGGCAAGATTATTCAGATTGTTGCTTGAAAGCATGATTGTTTTGCTTTTCCCCGTTGTTCCGCCGCCGTGAAGATATACTGCGGTTTTTGAGCCGTCATGGCACTCTAAAGCCTTGCGGGTTGACCCCTTTGAAACAGCCTTTGAATATTTAATGCTGTTTTTAAAAGAATCGATGCCTTTACCCTTAACCTTTTCAAAAACCTTGAATGCTGCCGCAACGGGAGCAACGATATAATCCGAATTTGAGCAAATGATGCAGGGAACACCGCACGAATTGATAACATCGGCATACTTTGCAGCAAGAATATCAAGAACAAATATTGCCTTTGTTTCTGCAGCATCCATTATCTCTTTCAAGCCTTCAGGCGAGGTAAGAGGATGAACGATGTTTGCAATAACTCCGATTTTGTTCAAAGCATAGAACGTTGTAAACGCATGCACAACATTCGGTAAAAACACGGTAACAACATCACCCTGGTTAATTCCGAGTGAATTTATATATGCTGCAATCGCATCAATATCATATATTAACTTTGACAGCTTTGTTTTGGTACCGAAAGCAAGAACCGCATTAAAATCGCCGTTTCGCTTTGCGGAAACCTTGAGATAATCATAACAAGTCAGATTCATAATTCTTTCCCATTCTCAAAAATTATTTCACGGCTTAAAATTTACCTTAGATATATTATCAACTAAAAGAGGTTTTGTCAATTTAATGATGAATACTTTAATAAAACATTAATATTTGCAAATCAATGTATGTCATTCGTAAAAATAAATTCACCGCTGTCGTCGATGGTAATAATTATTCCGTTATTATCATATGTTGCAAAAAACGGAACTTTTGCTTTCATTGTAAGATTCCATTTTACATTCGGATAAACTTTTCCGAGCTGATTTGTAACAATCGCAACCTCGGGAGAAAGCTTTTCGAGAAACGAAGAAGACGATGAACCGAAATAACCGTGATGTCCGACTTTAAGTATATCAACATCACCTATTTCGTCCGCAAGAAGCTCTTCAAGACCCGTTGATTTTGTAATATCAGCCGCAAGAAAAGCATTCTTATCCCCTTTTGTTACCTTAACGCCGATGCTTGCTGCGTTTTCACCCTTTCCTGCAAGTGATTCAGGTGTCACCGTATTATAAAACTGCAAAGTAAAATCACCGAATTCAAACGGTTCTTCAGGTAAATCGCTTATAACCGGAACGGATTTCACATTTAATGCATTGATAATCTCATTATATGTTTCGCCGATTTTCCATCTTTCAACCTCATATTCCTTTGCAATTTCGGGATTGAAGACCTTGAAATATGCCTTACCGATTGAAATCCCTGGGTCGCTGATAAGAGTTTCAAATGAGCCTATGTGGTCATAGTGACAATGAGTGCCGAGAATAAAATCAAGATATGCACCGCTATCTTTTTTGCAAACCTTTTTTATATATTCAACAACCTCATTTTCATAGCCCTTGTATTCCGTTTTTCTTCTGGGGTTATTGTTGCCCTCTCCCGCATCAATGAGCGCAAACATACCGTTGCTTTCAATCAGAATTGAGTCGGAATTTGCTGTATTGAGAAAATGAATTCTGTCATCACCGCTTGAGTAATCAAAGGATTCCTTGCTGAATGTGAACCTTCTGCAATGGTTATTTGCAATTACCACCGTTGCAATATCAAGAATAAATATCGCCGCCATAAGCGGAACTATAATCCATGTTGCAATTTTTTTGGCATTTATTTTTTTCATCTTTATCTCCGTTAAAGCTTAATCCTTTATATTTTATCATATTATTAATTTTTTTACTATACTTTACGAAAAAAATTTACAAAACACTTGTATAGAGCGAAAAATTAATGTAAACTATTATAAGAATTTTTCAAACGGAGATAAACTGATTTGAGTACAGAAAAAAAACAAACAATTAAAAGCTTTATATTAAAACTGATAACCCTGTTTACCGACGTTCTTCCGTTTTCTTTTTCTGCGGCAATGTTCATAGGGTTTAAACATTATATATTTATACTAATTGCCGTTATTTTGCTGATGTTTTCGGTAAAAGCTTCCGACAAAAAAATCATGCCGATGTATGTCGGTTTTCTCGTGGTCATGTTCTTTTCAGATGCATTGGGAATAACTGCTGCCGTTGTTTCGCTGTTTTTGTTCGGCGTTGCTGCCGCTGTTTACCTTTTCTTGCCTGAACGGAACCCCGACAGCCCGATTGCTTCCGCTTTTTCTCTCGCAACCGCACTTACCGTCACCGTACTGCTGACCACGCACTATTTCGGAATCGGTGCAAGCGGTGTTAATGTCAGGGAAATGATTTCATCCTACCTCTCTCTCGGTTTCCATCCGAACTGGAGAGGTGTTCTCTACGGCACAATCGTTATGGTTATAATGATTACGTTTCCCAGGAAATTTAAAAAATTCTGCAATGTTGTTAAAGCGCCTTTTATTGCAATCGGTATTACGCTTATACTTAATCTTTTCCTCAATCCTCCCGATATGAAAACCGCAATTACCGAAATCGGTAATTTTTCAAGCGTAACGTTCTCGGGTATCATAAACAGAATTCCGATACCCTCCCTTGCGGTTGTTATGATAGTCGGCGCATGGGAAAGCGTTGAATGGAAAAAAGTCAAAAACGCTTTCAGTTCAGTTCATTCTGTTGTTTTCTTCATTATTTCGATTGTTTCAACCCTTTATTTCGGCTACGTTTACGGAATTCTTATCTCGGCGGTTTTATATATTATTTATTCGATTATTTTCAGAAAATCAAAAACTCATGAAAGTCAAATAGCTTAAATAATCAAATCAGTCTGCAGCGTGCAGGCTGATTTTTTTACGGCAGCTTCATAAATATGCAGGTAATCGCCCAGCCCATAAGACCGCATCCCGGAAAAGTAAACATCCACGCCAAAATCATCTCTCCGACTATTCTGAGATTAACCGATTTAACATTGTCGGCAAAACCGACACCGATTACAGCTGAAGTTTTGGTGTGAGTGGTACTCACCGGCAAACCGAGAAGAGTTGAAATAAAAAGACATGTTGCACCGGATAAATCTGCCGAAAAACCCTGGTCAATGCGAAGTTTTACCATATCCGAGCCGACTTTTTTTATGATTCTTTCCCCACCCGTAGCAGTTCCTGCCGCAATGGCAATCGATGAGGCGGCAAGAGGTATTATCAGACTTCCAGCAAACTTGGTTCTGATTCCCGAAACAGAAAAAATCAGGCTCAGAATTCCTGAAAATTTCTGCGAATCCTGAGCACCGTGCATAAAAGCCATAAGCGCACTTGATGCAATTTGCGAATATTTAAAAAGCCTCTCCGATTTATGTTTTTCAACATTTTTAAAAATAAATGAAGTACATTTAGATACCGAAAATCCTGCAAAAAATCCCAAAACAAGCGAAATAAAAAGTCCTTTCATTACCTTGGTCCATTCTGCACCGTCAATTCCCGAAAACCCGCCGTTAACTGCAATTGCCGCACCTGTCAGACCTGCTATAAGCGCATGACTTTCGCTTGTCGGTATTCCGAATTTCCACGCAGAAACAGCCCATATTACAACCGAACACATCGCAGAACACAGAGCAATAACTGCAACTTTTTTATCTTCTCCGAAATCGGCGATATTCATAACCGTTTCGGTTACTTCCCTGCTGAAAATGCCCATTATCATTGCACCTGCAAGATCTGCGACAGCTGCAAGAATAACCGCATGCTTCAGCTTCATGCATCCCGTTGATACGCATGATGCAATTGCGTTTGGCGCATCAGTCCATCCGTTAACAAAAGCAACCGCAAGAGTGACAAGAACAGTAAATACCATTAACATTATAACTCACCAAAAAACAAACGCCTTCTCAAAGAGAAAGCGTTTTTTAATCCTTATTTAAATAAATTACCGCCGTGTGAATCGATTCCGACTATTACGGGGAAATCCTTAAGCTCAAGCTTTTTTACACTCTCGCAACCCAAATCCTTGAATGCGATTTCTTCACATGAAACTATCTGCTTTGCATAAAGCGCACCAGCACCGCCGATTGCGCAGAAATAAACCGCTCCGTTTCGGACTATTGCATCACAGACAGCCTTGTTTCTTTCGCCCTTACCGATCATTGCCGCAAGTCCTAGATCAAGAAGCCTCGGAGAATAGACATCCATCCTGCCCGAAGTTGTCGGTCCGCAGCTTCCGATTACCATTCCCTCGGGAGTCGGAGTCGGACCTGCAAAATAGATGCATGACCCGTCAAGGCTGAACGGCAAATCCTTGCCCTCATCAAGAAGCTGAAAAATCCTTTTATGAGCGGCATCCCTGGAGGTATAAACCGTTCCGCTGAGAAAAACTCTGTCTCCTGCTTTAAGTTTTGGGGAACATTTTTTTATATCACTAATATTTATGTTATACTCCGCCATATTATTCATCCTCGGAACAAAGATTTTCCGAAACAGCGGAGAGCGTTTCTATCAGCTTCTCAGCGCATGATTTCATAGAGGCAACAGAGCTTTCAAGATTAACGGAAGCAGTTCTGATGCGTTCATTTGCACCCTCAATCTCATTTTTTGCACTTTCGACCGATTTTTTTGCTTTCGCAGATATTTCTGTGGCGGAATTTTTTGCGTTGCTGATAAAATCGCCGTATTTGAGATAGTTCTTTTCAATCTCTGCAAATTTTTCTTCGATTGAAGCAATTTTCTCCTCGTAAAGGCGAATTTTATTTTCGTAGTCTGATATTGTTACCTGTGCTTCTTCAAGCTTGAGAGAAACAGCAGCATCTCTTTCGATTAATGCTTTATTTTCTTCATAGAGATCAGCATTTCTTTCTTCAAGTTCAACGATTTTACCTTCAAGAGCAATCATCTCTCTCTCTGCGCTTTCTTTTTTTACACTTACCGAATCAAGCTCTTTTTTACATGAGGAGCATTCATTCAGTTCCTTTCGGAGTGACACGATCTCTGTCTGAAGCTGTTCAACATAATTGAGAACACCTTCTTTTTTAAAACCACCGATAATCGATTTTTTCAAAACATTTTCTGAACCCATATATAACATCCTTTCGCCGTGATTACGGCATCATTTAAACATTATTATTTCATCTGCATCGGCAGAAATTTCAGCTGTCTTTCCCTGATAGAAAATTTTGAGCGAACCGGCACCCGTTATATAAGCTGCTTTACCGCCATCTGTGATGTTAAAGCTCGAAACCGAAATATCGGTATCGACAAGCTGTTCTTCCTCTCCGGTTAAAATATAATAATCCGCTGTCGGCTGTGAATCTGAAAGATTATGCTCTTTGATTACAATAATACTCCCTGATTTTTCCGCTGTAAAAGCCGTTGCGGCATTTGAAAGCTTCATACTCTTTTCACCGTCATACGAATACAAATCACCCGTATTCTTCCCAGTATCCGCTTTAAGATAGACTACAGCATCATCTACAATGCGGTAACTTGAAAGTCCGTTATCAACATTTACGCATGCGGAAGGCATCAGCTTATCATTGATACTGTTTGTATAAAGACTGAGCCTCTCGCCGTTTGTATCACGCACAAAAGCAAAAATTCTTGAACCGCTTTCAGAAAACGAAAACAGAGTCTTTTTCTTATCATAACCTTCAAGTGCATAGCTGAATGAGCCGTCTGAAGAACAGCCCGCAAAAGCCATTCCGTTTGATTTTACGCTTTCGTCAAGAAGAGAACGAGCATATTCGATTACCTCTTTCATGGTGCTGCGCTGAGCAATACTAACAAGAGTTGCCATATCTGATTGATTTGCGCTGATTTCGGTACTTTCAAAAATAATTTTAGGGTCTCCGAAATCCGAAACTGTATAAACATTATTGGGATCGATTTTTTCAGCAACTTTAAAAACGCCTTGCTCATTATATGCGAATGCGGTAAAAACCGGTGCTGAAAATTCGCCTTTTTCAACCGATTCATTAAGAGCGGCTCTTATTTCGTCACGCACAAGTTTATCCTGATACAATCGGAGGGCCTCGTTATACTCTGCGGAAATTCCAAGTATTGCAAAGAAATTGTCCCTGACAGGCTTTGTTACCGTCTTATCACTCTCAGCAAATTCATCGGAAATAACGGCACTCCATGAGATGCTTTCGCTTGACGAAGTGTAATAATAAAGATTACCGCCTTCGGAATAATCGTCAAACATTACAAGATAGGTGTTATCGCATATCAGTTCGGGCTCGGAATCCGAATAAGCAATATAAAGCTCGGTCATTCCCGCATTAATCTGTGATTTTCTTTCATAGATTATATGCGGTTTATTAGTTGTATTATAAGAAAAAACGCTCACAATATCACGGCAAACCTCTCTCGGAATTCCGTCTTCATATGAATAAAGAACCTTGTTGTTGCCGTGCATTTTTGTGAAATACAGTCTTTCCGATCCGCTGAGAGCATAAATACCTTCAACATTTGCGGAAAATGTTTCTATTTTGCTGTTATCTATATCGCATACACAGCCGTCGTTTGCGCCTGCGCTTGTATTCCTTTTAAGGTAGTAAATTTTGCCTGAAACAAGATTGAAATCATGCTCTACGCCAACGTCTATTATTTTCGGTTCGCAAAGCTCACTTCTGTGTTTCTGTATATAACAAAGGTCATAAAGACCGTCATAGCGTGACGAAGCAACAGTAAAAAACACTCTCTCATTTTCTTCATCATATTTAAAACCGTCAGCACTAAAATCTGAGAGAATGCGTTCTTTGCCGTTGATTCTGACTACGGTTTCACCGCCCGAACGGTAAACCAGCGTACTGTTGTTTTCGGGGCGTGAACCTGCAATAATCTGACTTCCGATTACAATCAGACAAACAAGCATGATAAGTGCTGCCGCTGATGTAAGCAGAATTTTTATTTTTTTAGTTAATCTCTTTCCCTCGGTATGCTCCAAACAAAACACCTCTTACGGCAACCGTAATTCAATGAAAGGAACCCGAAAAAACAGGTTCCTTTCATAAAAAATATTATTTCATTGAAATAGCCTGCTTTGCCTTTTCAACTATATTCTGTGCATCAAGTCCGTAAATATGAAGAAGTTCTACGGCAGGACCGGATTTTCCGAAAACATCGTTAACGCCGAGCTTAACTACGGGTACGGGATTTGCATTTTCACAAACTGCCTCTGCAACGGCACTGCCGAGACCGCCGATAACGCTGTGTTCCTCTGCAGTTACAATTGCGCCCGTTTTTGCAGCAGATTTGAGAATTGTTTCGGCATCAAGAGGTTTGATGGTATGAACATTTATAACTTCGGCGCTTATACCCTGCTCAGCAAGAATCTTCTGAGCTTCAATTGCCTCGTTAACCATAAGACCGGTTGCGCAGATTGTAACATCCGTACCTTCGTTCAGAACAACAGCCTTGCCCCACTCAAATTTATAATCTTCATCAAAAATTCTGGGAACTGCAAGACGGCCAAATCTCATATAAACAGGTCCTTCGTATTCTGCAGCAGCAAGAACAGCCGCTCTTGCTTCAACATCATCTGCGGGATTGATGATAGTCATGCCGGGAATTGCTCTCATAAGAGCAATATCCTCGCAGCACTGGTGGCTTGCACCGTCTTCACCGACGGAGATACCTGCATGGGTAGCACCGATTTTAACGTTAAGATGAGGATAAGCAATTGAATTTCTAACCTGCTCATATGCTCTGCCTGCAGCAAACATTGCAAAAGTACTTGCGAAAACGGTGTAACCCGAAGCAGCAAGACCCGCAGCAATACCCATCATGTTGCTTTCTGCGATACCGCAATCAAAAAACTTATCGGGATGAGCCTTTTTGAACATACCTGTTTTGGTTGCCGCCGCAAGGTCGGCATCAAGAACAACAACTTTATCATTTATATCGCCAAGCTCAACAAGAGCCTTTCCGTAAGCATCACGGGTTGCGGTTTTAATTATATCAGCCATTTTATCCACCGATCCTTTCCTTATGCTTCAAGCTCTGCAAGAGCCTGAGTAAGTTCACTCATAGCCTGCTCATACTGCTCTGCATTCGGAGCTGTACCGTGCCATGAAACCTGATCTTCCATAAATGAAACACCCTTGCCCTTAACGCTGTTTGCAACGATAACCGAGGGTTTGCCTTTAAATTCAGCCGCAGCGTTGAATGCTGCATCGATTTCATCAAAGCTGTGAGCGCAGATTTCGATTACATTCCAACCGAAGGACTTGAACTTTTCAGCAATGGGATAGGGCGAGTTAACCTCAGAAATTTTGCCGTCAATCTGGAGACCGTTGTTATCAACAACAGCAACAAGATTATCAAGTCCCTTTGCCGAAGCAAACATTGCTGCTTCCCAGACCTGACCTTCCTGAATTTCGCCGTCACCGAGAACGGTATAAACTCTGTACGGTTTATTGCCGAGCTTTGCGGCAAGAGCCATACCGCAGGCAGTTGAAATTCCCTGACCGAGTGAACCGGTACACATATCAACGCCGGGGGTATACTTCATGCTGGGGTGACCTTGAAGCATCGAGTCTGCCTTTCTGAGAGTCTTAAGATTTTCTGCAGGGAAGAAACCTTTGAGAGCGAGAACAGAATAAAGAGCAGGAGCAGCATGTCCTTTTGAAAGAACAAATCTGTCTCTATCCTCCATTTGGGGATTCTGAGGGTCAACATTCATATGATTGAAATAAAGATAGGTAACAATATCAACACATGAAAGAGAGCCGCCGGGATGACCCGACTTTGCGTTGAAAACGCCCTCAATAATGCCCATTCTTGCTTTACACGCTTTGATTTTTAACTGTTTTCTAATAGCTGCATCCATGGCAGATACCTCCTGTATATTAAGATTTCGGATTATTTTTCTTTTCAATGTATTCAAGGAAATCGGCAACCGCACCGTTATTGCAATGGCACGCAACAAACTCCGAAACTTTCTTGAGTTCTTTCGGTGCCTGACCGCAGCATGCGGGAACACCGACAGTTTTAAGCATATCAAAATCGTTGAAATAATCGCCGATAGCACCCGTATGCGATTCATCGATACCGAGAATTTCTGCGAGCTTCAGAACCGCAGTTCCTTTGTGGGTATTCTTTGCCAGAATCTCAAAACTTGCAACCGATGAAGACATAAGAGTCAAATCGGGGTTTTTCATTGAAGTAAAATGTTTCTTTATCTTTGTAATATGCATCGGGATGCCCGAAAAAATGACCTTGCCCCAATTTACTTTAGGCACATCATCAATGTTTCTTATGTGCTTATGGTCAAGCTTATCGGCAGCAACAAAAAGCTTGCCGAACCAGCCTGAGCCGGTGATATATATTATATCCTTCGCAACAATGATTACATCAACCAGCGGAAATTTCTTCGCCGCTTCGACGGCAAGACGCATTCCTTCATCACTCATTGCGCTGAAATAAATCATTTCATTCTTTTGAAAATCATACAAACCTGCGCCGTTCATAACAATTGCAGGTGTTCCCGCAATGGGAAGGCGCCTGAAATGCTTTTCCATTGACTGCGGATTTCTGCCCGACGCGAGAGTGAATCTTCCTCCCATTGAAACAAACCGTTGGATGGCTTTTTCGTTGCGTTCCGGCAAACGGCGAAGCTTGTTATTCAGCGTACCGTCAATATCCGAAGCGATAAGCCAGTTTGAAAGTGATTTTTTGTTTTCCATTATTTTTTAATTCTCCCAATAAAATCCGTAAAATAATCGGGAAGCGGAGCTTCAAGGCGGATATGCTCACCCGTTGACGGATGGTCAAAGCCGATAATTCCCGCATGAAGGCACTGACCGTTCAGCGAAGAAACTCCGTTTTTAGGTCCGTATACCGGGTCGCCCGCAACGGGATGACCGAGATACGCCATATGAACCCTTATCTGATGCGTTCTGCCCGTTTCAAGCTTCAGCGCAACAAAAGAAAAGTCCTTATATTCTTCCAGAACTCTGTAATGCGTCACTGCATTTTTTGAGTTACGGTTTATAACGCACATCTTTTTGCGGTCATTGGGGCTTCTGCCTATCGGTGCATCAACTGTCCCCTCAAGCTCCTTGAGATGCCCGTGAATAACCGCGCGGTACTCTCTGTCGAGCGAATGAACACTGATTTGCTGAGATAACGAAACATGCGCATTATCGTTTTTGGCAACCAGCAAAAGTCCGCTTGTGTCCTTATCTATTCTGTGAACTATTCCGGGTCGGACAACACCGTTGATGCCCGAAAGATTTCCTTTGCAATGCCACAAAAGCGCATTAACCAGGGTTGAATCATAATTTCCCGGTGCGGGATGAACAACCATTCCCCGTGGTTTATTGACCACCAGCAGGTCATTATCTTCATAAACAATATCGAGAGGTATATTTTCGGGTTCGAGCGAAATTTCTTTCGGCTCGGGAACAGTAAACTCAATTACGTTTCCGCTTTTCGGCTTAAAGCTTTTGGAAACCTCTTTTCCGTTGCAATACACCAATCCGCTTATAAAAAGATTCTGAACAAACGAACGGGAATAATCACAAAGAACATCGGAAAGTATTCTGTCGAGCCTGCTTCCGCCGCAATCATCATCAATAACAATCGAAACAGGCTCGTTATATTCAATTGAATTAATCGGTTCAATCATTTTGACTCAGCCTTTTTCTTTCGCTCTTTTATTGCTTCGAAAATTTCATAAGCAACAATCATAAACGCACCGACGGTTATGCAGCAATCCGCAAAATTAAACACCGCAAATTTAACAAACAGAGGCTCGATAAAATCAACAACATATCCGTATGCTATTCTGTCAACAAGATTACCGAGTCCGCCCGATAAAACAAGAATAAGAGCGGCATTTATGAATTTGGATTTGAATGTCTTTCTCATAAGAACAACAAAACCGATTACAAGAATAACCGCCGTAACAACGGAAAGAATCTCCGTTTTATCGGAAAACAAACTGAATGATGCTCCGGTATTTTCAACATAAGTAAAATTGAACAGTCCGAACAAAAACTCCTTTGGTCCGTCAATTTTAACGGTTGATACCGCCGCATATTTGGTCAGTTTGTCAATAACCGTCAAAAGTAAAATTATCGCCAATGAAACCGCTTGAAACATAAAAACCTCTCAAGAAATATTTTAATCGTCAAAAAGTGAATCGAAAAGTGATGTTATATCATCATCGTCTTCTTCATCCGCAATCGAGTCGAGATCAATCTGAAACCCGCTGAATTCATCATCATTTTCATCGTCTTCGGCAATATCATCAATATCAAGCTGAATCTCCTCTTCAGCATCATCTTCAATTTCCGGCTCAACGGGAACAGAGGGAATAAGGTCATCAAGACTTGCGGGGATTGAATCGGGTTCGGAAATATCTTCAAATTCAACATCTTCAATCATGCTGAAAAGATCATCATCTTCTTCGTCAGGTTCAATAACCTCTTTGACTTCGATGATTTCTTCAAATTCATCAACCGAAGGCTCGATAATATCATCATCAACACCGGTGAGAACTTCGTCTGCAAGACCGTTGATTTCTGCCATGAGTGCCATTGCGGAGGGATCATGCTCTTCTTCGTCTTCATCAGCAGATTCTTCAACAACTTCAAGCTCGGGTTCTGCAGCATCGATTTCTTCGATAATTTCATCAAAAGCGGCATTTACAGCTTCTTCGGCAGCATCTTCTGTCACAGATTCATCTGCAACTTTTTCTTCGGGTTCTTCAGGCTTAATTTCCGCGGGAGCTGCTGCGGGAATTGCTGCAGCTGCGGAAACAACAGCAGAAAAGGCACCGGGAATATCACCGAGAAGATTGAGCTGACCCATACAGATTTCTTCGATGGTTGCCTTGAACTTCGAGGTTTCAGCCTGGATTTTTTCAAGCTCTGCGGAGTAAAACTCATATGACTGCTTGCTTGTTCCGATAATTTCTCTGCCTTTTTCTTCGGCATTCGCAACAATTTCCGATGCCTTCTTCTTTGCTTCGGCTATTGTGTTGTCTGTTTCAATCTGAGCTCTTTCGGTAAGAGATGCAACGGCAGTTCTTGCATTATCAACGATTTCCTTAGCCTTTTCCCTTGCTTCTTCAATAGTCTGGGCAGCCTGTCTGTTGGCACCGTCAAGAATTAACTTCGACTTGCTTTCAGCATCCGAAACAAGAGCCTCTGCTTTTTCGGATGCACTCTTATTTACGTTTTCTGCCATTTTATGCGCATCAAGAAGAGCAAGCTTGATTGCATCCTCATCACTGCGGTAGCTTTCAATTTTATCTGCAAGAATGCTGATTTTTTTGATAAGCTCTTGGTTATTATTAAGTGAATCTTCGTATGAATCAGCCACATTCTTGAGGAATGCATCAACCTCTTCTGCGCTGTATGTACCTTTGCTTACGGGGGTAAACTTTGCATTTATAATCTGTTCAGGTCTGAGCATGTTACTCACCAATCCTCTCTGTATTGTATAAATTAATACTGTTCGCCGCCCATATTTCCGCTGAGTTCATCAAGAAGCTCACCGGAAACGGGAACATTATAAGGCGTAATAATATATGCTCTGCCCGCAACCTTTTTAAAATCGCCGTGATTTGCATATGCAACACCGTAAAGGAAATCGATGATTCGCTGAGAAACATCATTAGGGCAGGTTTCGAGATTGAGAATAACAATTCTCTTATCATTAAGAATATCGGCAACTTCACCGACTTCTTCAAATCTGTCTATTTTCTGAAAAACAACATGAGGCTTGGGCTGACCGGATGAAGTCTTTGAAGAATTGATATTGACAACATTGTTTGCAGCCGAACTTGTTTTTTCGCTTCTTGTGCGCTGAGTTGTCTGACGTGTAACGGGAGCTGCTTCGGGCTGCGAAGGAGCATAATCGAAATCGTCAGTATAATTGTCTTCCGCACTGTCGATATAATCATCGTCAGTTACATTGATAAACTGCTTGAATTTTTCTTTGAATCCCATTGGTAATTCCTCCTAAATTATCTGTAAATTCTCATTCCGAAAATCGCTGAACCGACACGTACGAGATTTGCGCCTTCGAGAATCGCTTGTTTGTAGTCGCCTGACATTCCCATTGAAAGAACATTCATATTAATATTATCCATGTTTTTATTACCGATGTCAATAAACATACGGTGCATATTTGAAAAAACAGCTCTTAATTCCGCATCTTTTTCGCAAATCGGAGCAACACACATCAATCCGTTAATCATAACACCGTCAATTTCGGCAATTTCGCAGGCTTTTTCGAAAAGCTCGTCATGCGAAAAGCCGAACTTACTGTCTTCATTTCCTGCATTGACTTCAAGCAGAATTTTCGTTGTTATGCCCGCTTCAAGTGAACGTTTGCCGATTTCCCTTGCAACAGACACCGAATCAACCGACTGAATTGTATCAACCTTTCCGACGATTTTTTTTACCTTATTGGATTGAAGATGTCCTATAAGATGCGCCTTGCAGTTTTCAAGGTTCAGCTCAGGCTCTTTCAGAAGAATTTCCTGAACCTTGTTTTCGCCGATAAGACTGATTCCGTTTGCAATTGCATGATTGATAAATCTGCTTTCAACAGTTTTGGTTACCGCCATCAAATTGACATCAGCAGGATTTCTCCCCGATTTAACAGCAGCCTCGGAAATTTCTTCATTGATAATTTTCAGATTTTCTTCAATCGCCGAAAATCTTTGTTCATCCGATAACCATTCCATCCGTAAGCTCCTTTCCCGAAATAATAACCTCGTCATACAGCTTAAGATGCGTATGGCTGAGTTTTATGTTGCTATCTTCAGAGGGCTTTGCGGCAATCACAAATGAATCCTCGGAATAGATGATGTTGAGGCTTCTGAAATTAACCATATTACCTCTGCGGACATAAACGCCCGAATTTCCGTTCTCGTCAAGACGTACTGCATCTCTGCTGACCCTGAGACCTTTAAATTCATCCATGACTATTTTGCCCTCAACCTTGCGCAGAGAAGTCAGTTGTTCGTTCATAAGATTGCATCTGAAAATAACCAGAGATTTTGAAGAATCAACATTTTTAATTAAATGAACATAAGTTGTTACCGGATTTTTGCCCGATTCATCAAACAAAAGCCTTACGGTTTTTCCTTTTGAAAAGCTTCCGATTTCGGCTGAATCAACAACGGTTGCTACATACCAGTTATATCCGTCAATGATTTTTCCGATCGAGGATGTGGGAGTTTCGCTCTTTTTTCCGTCAAAAGCCTTTTCAAGCATTTCAGCGGTAAGATTATCGATATCCTTGCTTGTCAGCACATTTTCAAAACCGTCAAGCTTGCTGACAAAGTATCCCGATTCTTCTGCAGTTATTATTTCCGACGGTTTTCCGGATGAATTGAGAGCGGATATCTCATTTTGAAGCTCGGTAATCTGCGCCGCACAGTCAACGGTTGTTCCGAGAGATATCTGTTTTCTTGAAAGTTTTTCGCTGAACGAAAGCTTGTCATCACTGAGTGAAGCAAAGTCATTATTATACGCAGCATTCAGCAATGATTCAAAATCCGCATCGATTTCATCCGTCAGCTTTTCAAGGTCAATATTTGCAAGCCTCAACTGACTGTCGATTTTCTGATAAGCATCAAGCTTTTCTTCGAGCGACTGAGCTTTAACATAATTCTCTGCAGCAGCTTCACTCGGGAAAGATGCTGCTATAGTGCTGCCCTTGCTGACCCTTTCGGAATTCTCAGCCAAAGGAACAATTACACCCGATGAGGTTGAATTCAGAATCGTTTCGTCACGGATTATATACATTTTAGCATCCATGGTTTTGAGAACGGTCTGTTCATATGTCGTCTGCGTAGTATATGTCCGACTTGCAAGGCTGTAAATCTCTGCTGCAAAAAACAGAACAATGACAACTGCCGCTACTGCTGCAAGAACCCTCAGCAAGCGGTCTTTACTTTTCATCAGCAGCACCCCTTTCTATTATTTCACAAGCGGCATTTAGAAGCTCATCTCCGCTTGAAAAATCGTCAATATATAAAAACTTTATTTTTTCATCACGTCTGAACCACGTAAGCTGACGTTTGGCGTACCGTCTTGTCTGCATTTTCAGATTCTCAACGCATTCTTCAAGCGTTTTTTCACCGCTGAAATACGGATTCAGTTCTTTATAGCCGATTGCCTGACGTGCCGTTCTTCCGAGTGGCGACTCAAAAAACTCTCTCGCTTCCTCAACAAGACCGTTTTCAAGCATGATATCCACTCTTTTGTTTATTCTGTCATAAAGGAACTGCCTGTCCCTCGCATCAAGACATATTACCGTTGCTTTGAACGGTGACGGATTTTTCTTTGATTCTTCATTCTGATTTGTTTTGGTTTTACCCGTTGTATGGTGAATTTCGAGCGCTCTGATAATTCTCCCCAAATTATTGATATGCAGCTGCTCTGCCGCTTCAGGGTCAACCTTGCGAAGCTCATCAAGAAGTGATTGCGCACCCTCTGTTTCAGCTTTCTTTTTCAGCGTTTCACGGTATTCAAAATCCGTTTCTTCCTGCAAAAATTCAATATTGTCTACAAGAGAGCTGTAATATAGTCCCGTTCCGCCGACAAGAACAGCCTTCTTGCCTCTTGAATTAATATCAAAAATGATATTCTTTGCCGTTTCGCAGTATTTTGCAACGCTGAAAACCTCGTTGGGATTAAGGAATCCGATAAGATGATGCGGTATTCCCTGCATTTCTTCGGCTGTCGGCTTTGCGGTTGCAATATCCATTCCTTTATAAATCTGCATCGAGTCGCATGAAACGGCTTCGGCATTATAACGCTTGCAGATTTCTACGGCAAGCGAGGTTTTTCCCGATGCCGTCGGACCTACGATTGCAATTAATGGTATCTTAGATTCTTCCAAAATTCTTCTCCAGTTCTCTTTGAGTCATTTCGATAAGCACGGGTCTGCCGTGCGGACAGTATCTGATATCGGACATTGAAAGAAGCTGCTTTGCAAATCGCTCCATTTCAAGCCGTGAAGTGAAGTTACCTGCTTTAATTGCGCTTCTGCAGGCAACGGAGTGGAATATCCAGTCAAGCTTTTCAAACATAACATCCTGTTTTTTCTCAACAAAACGTCCTGCAATTTCGCACATAACATCAGCTACATCATCTGTGGAAAGCTCCATCGGACATTCTCTGACGATAATACAGCCGTTGCCGAAATCCTCCGCATCAAAGCCCGCATTATTGATAAGCTCAAGGTTTTCGAGTACAGCAGAATATTCTTCTTTGGAAAGAGTTACTGTTACGGGCAAAAGCAGAAGCTGGGGAGTTCTTTCTCCGTTATCTTTCTTAAGCTTTTCATAAATTATGCGTTCGTGGGCAGCATGCTTATCAATAATAACAAGCTTGCCTTTGTATTCGCACATAATGTAAGTTTTGAATGCTTCTCCTATAAGATGAAATTCTTCTTCTTCAAAATCCGATACGGACTGAACGGCTGTTTCTGTTTTTTCTTCAACAACCTCAGGCTGAACAGCTTTTGAAGGTGAATTGAGAAGCATATCTTCAATTTTTTCTTCAGGCTGCGGTACTTCGACCGGCGCTTTAAATACCGCTGCATTTATTTTTTCTTCATTATTATCAATTTGAACGGGAATCACCTTCGGTTCAGAGAAAACATATTCTTTTTTAACCTCTTGAGAAGCCTTCGGCTTTTCCTCTTTTTTCGGAATATGCTGCCAGAAATCAGCTGACGGAGCAGGCTTCGGGGTAATTTTCAACTGCTCGGGCGGCTTTTCGGGAGCGGAATAATAGTCTTTGGCAACCTCTTTGATTTGCTTGGGTGTATCACCCGATGAAAGAGCATTTTTGCAAGCATAATAAATTGCATTGAAAATCATTCTTTCATCCGAAAATCTGACCTCGGTTTTTGCGGGGTGAACATTGACATCCACCAAAGAAGGGTCAATTTCTATATTAAGTACACACGACGGAAATTTGCCGACCATAATCGAGTTTTTATATGCCTCGCTGAGTGCGGCACTTCCCGTACCCGTTTTTATAAGTCTGTTATTGATAAAGAAAAACTGCATGTTACGGTTGGGTCTTGACGCAACAGGCTTTGAAACATAACCGCTGACCTTTATACCCTGATTTGAATTTTCTGCAGGGATAAGACCCGAGGAAAACTCCTTACCGAAAATCTCACGGATGCAGGTAAGCAAATCACCGTTACCGCTTGTGATAAGAGTTTGTTTTCCTTCTCTGATGAATCGGAATGAAATTTCCGGATGGGAAAGAGCAATTCTGTCAACAACGCCTGCAACCGCATTGGCTTCGGTAACATCTTTTTTGAGAAATTTCATTCTCGCAGGTGTTTTATAAAAAAGATCACGGACTATAATCGTAGAACCCTGGGGACATCCTGCGTCATCAAGGAGAATTTCGTCGCCGCTTTCGATGACATATCTTGTTCCGATTACGTCATCCTCGGTTTTCGTCATCACTTCAACCCTTGCAACAGCACTCACACTCGCAAGAGCCTCACCTCTGAAACCGAGAGTGAATATGCCGTTAAGGTCATCAGCAGTTGAGATTTTGCTTGTTGCGTGGCTGACAAACGCATTACGGATGTCATCTCTGCCGATTCCGCAACCGTTATCGGTAATTCTGATGTAAGATATACCGCCGTTTTTGATTTCAACGGTAATATTATCGGCACCTGCATCAATTGAATTTTCAAGAAGCTCCTTGACAACCGAAGCGGGTCTTTCAACCACTTCGCCTGCAGCAATAAGCTCTGCAAGATGCTTTGGTAAAACATTAATCTTCGGCATTAAGAAACCTCCTTTCAAAATCAATTATTCGCCTGTTTGGTTAAATCATAAAGAACACTCATCGCCTCAATCGGGGTAAGTGTATTAACATCAATCTTTTTGAGTTTATCAACTATATCATCAGCATTTGACGAGCCAAACGACATCTGCATTTCAGGTTCATCATTATTAACTCTGACAGGCACTTTGAGTCCCTCGCCCTCAAGCTCTTTGAGAACAACCTTTGCACGTTCAACAACGCTGTTGGGGACACCTGCAAGTTTGGCAACTTCAATACCGTAGCTGCCGTCTGCACAACCCGTTACTATTCTGCGAAGGAAGGTTATGTCATCCCCTCTCTTTTTGACGGCAATATTGTAGTTTCTGACACCTGCAACATTGTTTTCAAGCTCAGTAAGTTCGTGATAATGGGTTGCAAAAAGGGTTTTTGCGCCAAGTCTGCGTTTATCTGCAGAAAATTCGAGAACGGCTCTTGCGATACTCATACCGTCAAAGGTTGAAGTACCTCTGCCGATTTCATCAAATATAATAAGGCTCTTTGAAGATGCATTTTTGAGGATATCCGCAACCTCGGTCATCTCAACCATAAATGTTGATGAACCCGAAGCAAGATCATCCGATGCACCGATTCTTGTAAATATACCGTCAACAACGCAAAGCTCTGCTGAAAGTGCAGGAACAAAGCTGCCTGCCTGCGCCATAAGACAAATCAGCGCAACCTGACGCATATAGGTTGATTTACCTGCCATATTCGGACCCGTAATAATGGCGCAACGGTCATCTGCGCAGTCAAGCACGGTATCGTTGGGCACAAACGGGAAATCGATCATTTTTTCAACAACGGGATGTCTGCCGTCTGTTACCGAAATTCTGTCGCCTGCATTCATAACGGGACAGCAATAATTGTTTTCGCTTGCAACTCTCGCATAAGAGCAGAGAACATCAACCGACGCAACCGCAGACGCGGTTTTCTGGATTTCAAAAAGCTTCTCCGCCGCCTTCTTTCTGACAGAATCAAAGATTTCATATTCAAGACGCACGATTCTTTCCTGAGCGCCGAGAACTTTTGATTCAAGCTCCTTGAGTTCCTGTGTAATAAATCTCTCGCAGTTTGTGAGAGTTTGTTTTCTTATGTAATCATCAGGAACAAGCTCTTTAAATGAGTTGGAAACTTCGATATAATAACCGAAAACACGGTTATAACCAATTTTTAGCTTTTTAATGCCTGTTCTCTCCTGCTCACGGAGCTGGATATCGGCGATATAGCCTTTACCGTTTGCAACAATATCTCGCAGAGAATCGAGTTCTTCGTTGAAGCCGTCGTTTATCATTCCGCCTTCTCGAACAGAGAAAGGAGGCTCTTCAACGATTGCTCTGTCGATGGTATCCGCAAGTTCTTCCAAAGGAAGAATATCTTTTTGAAGCTCGGAAAGAAGACTGCTTTTGCAAGAAGCAAGTATTTCCTTGATTGCCGGAAGTCTGTTGAGCGTTGACGAAAGACCCTTAAGCTCTCTTGCATTTGCCGTTGAATAAGCGATTCTGGTAATAAGGCGCTCCATATCCTGACAGCCCGTGAGAGCTTCAATAATATCGTCACGCATTGAAGGATTCTCAACAAGCTCTTCAACCGCATTGTGGCGCTTTGTAATTTTTGCAATACTCAAAAGCGGCTGCTCAAGCCATGAACGGAGCATTCTTTTACCCATAGAGGTTTTTGTTTTATCAAGCACCCAAAGAAGAGAGCCTTTCTTTTCTCTGTTGCGCATTGTTTCGGTTATCTCGAGATTACGAAGAGTCGAAACATCAAGGCGCATAAAGCTGCTTTCGCCGTAATAATCAATGGACTTAATATTTTCAAGCTCTGTTTTCTGAACACTTCTGAGATAGTCCATTGATGCACCGATTGCACAAACTGCACCGTCGGCATTTTCAAGAGAAATCTGAGCCAGTGAAGCCACACGAAAATGTTTTAAAAGAGTTCCGGAAGCTTTTGAAAGGTCAAAGCATTCTTCATCGAGCAAATCACAGGAGGAACGGAGTCTTGTTTTAACAAAGTCCGTTACCTGGGTAAGCTCAAGAACAGAGGAATTGATTATTATTTCGCTCGGTGCAAATCTGCCGAGTTCATTTATAACCCTGCGCTGTGAATTTTTTCTTTCGAACTGCGTTGCATGAACGCTGCCCGTGGAAATATCGGCAAAGCAAAGACCGACACAGTCTTTCAGTACGCAGATGCAGGCAAGGAAATTATTCTTACCCTCGTCAAGCATCGTGCTTTCAATAACCGTACCCGGAGTGAGAACTCTTGTTACGTCTCTTTTGACAATGCCCTTTGCGAGTGCGGGGTCTTCAAGCTGTTCACAGATTGCAACCTTATAGCCCTTGGCAACAAGGCGTGCAATGTAAGAATCAGCACTGTGGAAGGGAACACCGCACATCGGCGCTCTTTCTTCCTGACCGCAGTCTCTGCCCGTTAATACAAGCTCAAGCTCTGCTGAAACAAGCTTTGCATCGTCAAAAAACATCTCATAGAAATCACCCAGACGGAACATGAGAATCGTGTCGGGATAGTTCTCTTTTATCTGAAAATACTGTCTCATCATCGGGGTAAGCTCTGCCATGAATTTACCATACATTTCAAAATTTCCCGGATATTATCCGAACTTTCCGATCAGCCAATCTGCGGGCGGCTGATAGCCGCCCCTACACAGATTTCATGCTGTCATTAGTGGCAACCGCCGCAGGATGAGCACTCGCCGCTGCAATTGTGTTCCTCTGTCTTGGGCTCGCATGTTGCGGGATCTTCACCCTGAAGGCAAAGAACAAAAATATTGTTGATATACTGCATAAGATTATCAATCTCTGCTCTTGCAGCTTCATAAGCCTGCATATTGGGGTTAGCCATAATCTGAGTATAGATTTCGCCGAATTCCTTGTCATAAGCTTCAAGCTTCTGCTCATTCTTATCTTCCTTCTGAGCTTCATGCTGGAATGACATCTGAACAAGCTGAATTCTTGCGATAAGCTCATTGAGAGCTGTATCCTCTTCGTTAGCCTTCTGTGCTTCCATGAGCTTGAGATAACGCTCGTCCTGCTGAAGGGCTGCGCCAAGCTCTCTTGCTTTTGCAATTACGTCCATTTTTGTTTCTCCTAACTGTGAAAAAATTTATTATAATACGTTTAACGTCGTATTAACTAATTAATTTGAGTAAGTTCTCCCCTGAGAATCCAAGTCAGCGATTCCGTAACCTTTACTTCACGGAATGAACCGATAACTGATTTATCCGCAGGGAATTCGATAATGATATTGCCGCCCGTTCTGCCTTCAATCAGTCCGCCCTTGCTCACGCTTTCGCAAAGAACACGGTAAGTCTTGCCGACCATTGATGCGGTACGTACTGCAGCGATCTTCTCCTGAGTATCGAGAAGCTCTTTGAACCATTTTCCTTTTTCTTCTCTCGAAACGGGATCGGGCATTTTTGATGCGACCGTTCCTTCTCTTGACGAAAAAATAAAAGTATACATTGAAGTGAATTTTGCTTCTTCAACCATTGAAACGGTCTCACGGAATTCTTCGTAGGTTTCCCCGGGAAATCCGACGATAACGTCACTCGTTACCGAAAGCTCGGGCATAACCGAATACGCATAGCTGAGAAGGTCGAGATATTTTTCACGGGTATATCTTCTGTTCATCGCATCAAGTACTCTGTTGCTTCCGCTCTGGAACGGCAGATGAAGGTGTTTTGCAACCTTTTCGCAGGAAGCCATTGTATCGAGCAGTTCGTAGGTGCAGTCTTTGGGGTGGGAAGTCATAAAGCGGATTATGAAATCTCCATCGATTGCATTAAGCTCTCTCAAAAGTCCCGCAAAGTTCATTCCGTAATCGGGATTCTTGCCGTATGAATTGACATTCTGACCGAGAAGAGTTATTTCTTTATAACCCTGAGCGACAAGCTCTTTTGCCTCGGCGATTATAAGCTGAGGATCACGGCTTCTCTCTCTGCCTCTGACGTAGGGAACAATGCAGTAGGTGCAGAAATTGTTGCAGCCGTACATAATCGGAATCCACGCTTTGAAATCGCTGTCACGGTGAACGGGAAGCTCCTCGCAGATAACTCCGTCGTGCTCGGGAAGCTCATAAACCTTTTTGCCTTTGGAAAGACTGATATATAAAAACTCGGGAAGTCTGTGGATAACGTGAGTACCGAAAACAATATCAACAAACGGATAGCTCTTTCTTATTTTCTGCGCTATCCTCTCCTGCTGCATCATACATCCGCAGAGAAGAATTTTCATTTCTCTGTTTGCGGTTTTCATCGGCTTCAATGCACCGACGTTACCGAAAACTCTGTCCTCTGCGTGTTCACGGATTGCGCAGGTGTTATAAAGCACAAGGTCTGCGCCTTCAAGATCTTCTGTCATTTGATAACCCATCTGCTCAAGCATACCCTTGAGCCTTTCGCCGTCGGACACATTACCCTGGCAGCCGTAGGTGTGAACAAAAGCCCTGGGAGCATTCTCGAATTTCTGCTCAATTATGCTTCTGACAAGCTGAATATATTCTTTTTGCCTTGCAACTTCCTCTGCAGGAACGGCAACTGTTTTTTTATCGGAATTAAACGCCAAGCGTACTCCTCCATATTATTATAAAATAATTAATTTATATTATATAATAAAGAATCGGATTATTCAAGCATAAATTGAATAATCCGACACATTTTTTGAAATATTTTCAGTTTGTTAAAATTTATTCATCAAAAAGGCATTCCGCAAGCTCAAAATTCGCATTTCTGCGCTGGATTTCTTCTTCTTCATCAACGGCATACCAATCATCTTCGGTTTCACGGATGATACTTCCCTCGGTGTAACTGCCGAGAATATGGTCTGTTGAAAGAAGAAGGATTTCTTCATCATCGCCTATGCATACCGCAACCTCTTCTTCAATTCTGTCAATGCTGTAAAACATAATTTTCACCTCATTGGTTTTTATAGCTAACATTGAGATTGACTCCGTCACTTGTTATAACGATATCTCCGCACAAATCGGTGCGGTAAATTTCATCTGAATATTTCATAAGACGCTCTACTATATTCTCGTGCGGATGTCCGTAGTCGTTATCCGCACCAACCTGAATAACGCAGATTTCTGGTGAAACTACATCAAGGAAATCAACGCCCGAGGATGTACCCGAGCCGTGATGACCTACTTTCAGTACATCACAGTCAAGATCAGCACCGGTTGCGATTATTTCTCTTTCTTCTTCCTTTTCGGCATCGCCGGTGAAAAGGAAGGTGTTTTCACCGTAAGTCATTTTAACAACAACAGACATATTGTTGATATCCTCGGCATCGTCCGTAACCGGTCCGAGAATTTCAAAAGAAGCACTGCCGAGAGTATATGTTGCACCGACCTTTGAGGCAATAACCTTTGCTCCCGAATTCTGAACGGATTTCAGGAATGCAGTGTAAGTGCTGTTGGTCGGAGTCTGTTCCTTTGTAAGCCTCGGCATAATGATATTATCCGTACCGATTTCATCAAGCACCTCGGGAAGTCCGCCAATATGGTCTGAATGCTGATGGGATGCGATAATATAATCAAGCTTTTCGATTCCGTGCGTACGCAGATAATTGAGCACATCAATCTCGTGACCGTTTTCGCCCGCATCAATAAGCATGCTTTGACCGTCACAGATAATCAGAGAGCTGTCACCCTGACCGACATCGATATAATGCACTTCAAAAGCGGAATCGGTTTGCTCATATACAGGAAATATTTCAGGAAAAAAAACAGGCAATTCATCCGAGAATCCGAACACCGCTGCTATAACCGAAATAACAACAACCGCAACGAGATAAATGATTTTTTTGTATTTCCGGAACTTGGTCTTCTTATCTTCTTCTGTTACTTCTTGCATTCTTTTCATATTTTCCCTGTCTTGCATTTCTGCTGTCATTCCTTTCTCTGCCGAAAGACGGCTGCGGTTTTTTCGGAGCTACAAGGCACTTATCTCCGTAACCGATAAGATCGTGCCTGCCTGCTCTTTTCAAAGCTTCACGCACCAAATCCGCATTTTTCGGATTGAAATACTGCAAAAGTGCCCTCTGCATCGCCTTTTCATGAGGGTCTTTTGCAACATAGACCTCCGTCATTGTATAGGGGTCAAGACCTGTATAGAACATGCAGGTTGAAACCGTACCCGGCGTCGGATAAAAATCCTGAACCTGCTCGGGTCGGATTCCGATTTTTTTGAGGAATAAAGCAAGCTCAACCGCATCCTTCATAGTACTGCCCGGATGCGACGACATAAGGTAAGGCACAAGATACTGCTCCTTGCCTTCTTTTTTGCTGTATTTGAAATATCTCTTTGAGAACTCAAGATATGCCTCGATATGAGGTTTACCCATTTTATCAAGCACAGCCGCAGAGCAATGCTCAGGAGCAACCTTGAGTTGACCGCTGACGTGGTGAGCAACAAGTTCTCTAAAAAATGCATCATTCTTATCAGCAAGCATATAGTCATATCTGATGCCCGAGCGGATAAACACTTTCTTCACCTTCGGCAAAGCACGAACGGTTCTTAATATATCAAGATATTCCTCGTGATTTGATTTTAGGTTAGGACAAATTGTAGGTGCAAGGCATTTTTTGCCTTTGCAGAGTCCCCTCTTTTCCTGACCGTCGCAAGACGGACGACGGAAATTCGCAGTCGGTCCGCCGATATCGTGAATATAGCCCTTGAAATCGGGCAATGATGTCAAAATTTTCGCTTCATTAACAATAGATTCTTTGCTTCGTGTGGTAATATATCTGCCCTGATGAAATGCAAGAGAACAGAAATTGCATCCTCCGAAACACCCTCTGTTATGCGCTATTGAAAAACGTACTTCCTCAATTCCCGGCACTCCGCCCTCAGCTTCATACATCGGATGATAAGTCCTCATATACGGCAGTGAATAAACCTCGTCAAGTTCTTCCTGAGAAAGAGGAATCGCAGGCTGATTCTGCACAAGCATCCTGCTGCCGTGCCTTTGCCTTACGGCTCTTCCTCTGAAAAAATCCTGCTCATCCTGCTGAATTCTGCAGGATACCGCATATTCTTTTTTTGAATTACAAACATTGTCAAACGAGGGACATTCCGTTCCGTAATAAGGAGTTTCACGCACATCAACGCTGTAGCATGTGCCTCTTATATCACGGATATCGGAGATGTTTTCTCCTGCATCAAGCCTTTGTGCAATCTCAACCATTGAGCGCTCACCCATACCGAACGAAAGCAAATCCGCCTGCGCATCAAGAAGAATCGAACGTCTTATTTTATCGTCCCAATAATCATAGTGGGCAAAACGTCGGAGTGACGCTTCAAGTCCGCCGATAACAATGGGTATATCGCCGTAAATCTCTCGTATTTTATTGCAATAAACTATAACAGCTCTGTCGGGTCTTAAACCGAATTTACCACCCGGACTGTAATAATCCGAGCTGCGCTTTTTCTTTGCTGCAGTATAGTGAGCGACCATCGAATCAATGTTGCCGCTGCTGACAAGAAAACCGAGCCTCGGTCTGCCGAAACGCTCAAAATCCTTGTTACTGCGCCAATCGGGCTGTGCAAGAAAAGCGACCTTAAAACCTGCATTTTCAAGAACTCTCGTGATTATAGCCGCACCGAAAGCAGGATGGTCAACATACGCATCGCCGCTGACATAAACAAAGTCAGCCTGCTCCCATCCCCTTGCGGTCATATCATCTTTTGTAACGGGCAAAAATCCGTTCATATTATTCAAAATCATCCTCCGAGCCTGCGAAATCGTCATCATCCGCAAAAACATCGTCAATATTGGGTGCCGCTCCTGCGCCGTCGGCAAGTGCCTGCATCTCATACCACTGCTGCTTTGAAATCAACACTACTCTGGGCTTTGCACCTTCGGAAGGACCGACAATACCCTTTTCTTCGAGCTGATCCATAACTCTTGATGCCCTCGCATAGCCGAGCTTGAGCTTCTTCTGAAGCATGGTTGTTGAAGCGCCGCCCGCATTGACAACAACTTCAATCGCATCGTTGAGCATGGGATCCCAATCGCCCTCTTCTTCATCTGAGGTATCCTTCTTCTTTGAGCTTTCGGATGCCGCCGCTTTAGCTTCAATTTCGTGCATTGTTTCTTCGTTATATGTTGTCTGAGCCTGAGCTTTGATGTGGTTAACAACACTTTCAACCTCAGCATCAGAGATAAAGCAGCCCTGAACACGGGTCGGCTTTGATGAACCAACAGGATTAAATAGCATATCACCGTTACCGAGAAGCTTTTCCGCACCGACGGCATCAAGAATTGTTCTTGAGTCAACCTGCGATGAAACGGAAAGTGCAATTCGGCTGGGAATATTAGCTTTGATAATACCGGTAATAACGTCAACAGACGGACGCTGGGTTGCGATAACAAGGTGAATACCTGCCGCACGTGCCATCTGCGCAAGGCGCTGAATTGAGTCTTCAACCTCTTTGGGAGATACCATCATAAGGTCGGAAAGCTCGTCGATAAAAATGACAATCTGATGCATTTTCACAAGGTCATCCCTTGTTTCGCAAAGCTTGTTAAATCCTTTGATATCTCTTACGCTGTTTTCGGAGAACTGCTTATATCTCTTCTCCATTTCGCTAACCGCCCAACCGAGCGCACCCGCTGCCTTTCTGGGGTTTGAAACAACGGGAACTTCGAGGTGAGCAATACCGTTATATACAGTAAATTCAACCATCTTGGGGTCAATCATAAGAAGCTTGACTTCATCGGGTTTTGCATTATAGAGAATACTGACAATCATCGAGTTAAGGCATACTGATTTACCCGAGCCTGTAGTACCAGCAACAAGAAGATGCGGCATTTTTGCAAGGTCAGCGCATATAATATTACCCGTAATGTCCTTACCGAGAGCAACATTAAGCTTGCTCTTGGCATCTCTGAACTGAGGTGTATCAATGATTTCACGCATGGATACCATTGATTTTGCGCTGTTGGGAATTTCAATGCCGATTGCAGCTTTTCCCGGAATAGGTGCTTCGATACGCACGCTTGTCGCCGCAAGGCGAAGCGCAATATCATCGGCAAGAGTAGTAATCTTGTTTATTCTGACACCTGCTTCGGGAACGAGTTCGTATCTTGTAACTGAAGGGCCTCGGCAGATATTTGTAACCTCCGCTTTGATTTTGAAGCTTTCAAGAGTAGAAACAAGCTTCTGCGCACCCATCTGCATTTCCGCCATACTGTCGCCCATACCCTCATGCTCAACAATATTCAGACAGTCAATAGACGGAAAAACGTAGTCGGGCTGTTCGGGTTCTGAATCGGGAAGAATCTCAACGGGAATCTCGTTTTCGGGTTCGCCGTCAGGCATTGCGGGAGCAGTTTTTTTGCGTTTTTTCTTTTCTTTCACCGCTTCTTCGATGGTATCTTCAATAATATCGCTCTTGCTTGAATCGGGAAGTCTGACAACCGGTATTTCAGGCACGGGCGGTTCTTCAACAGGAGCAAAGGTTGATTCATCGGTAATGAAATTATCCTCAAATTTATCAACGGAAATTGTCGGCTGTTTGGGAGGATTGAATGCTTTTTTCTCCTTTTCCTTCGCTTTTTCTTCCTCTTCTCTTTCACGTTCAAGCTGCTCACGTCGCTGAGCGTTCTGCTCAATTTTTTCATTTGTCAGTTCGCTGACACGCTTAACGGGCTTTCTCAAAGTATTGAAAAGACCCGGAAGGGTTGTTCCCGTAATAAACATCGCAATAACAATAATAAGAATAACAAATGTTATTCCCGCACCGACCTTACCGAAAAGCTTTGCAACAAGTCCGCCGATAACCGCGCCGATAACACCTCCGCTTGCAAGCGAGGGCGCATTGCTCCATACATCTGAAATCTGCTCCGAAATCATAAGATTAGTGAGATAATCGGCAGGATTTGTGAAAATATGTATCGCTCCGCTGAGCAAAGCAACGAAAATTCCGGCAGCGGTAAGATTTGATGCCACACTTCCGAAGGTCTTGTCCTTTGCGAAAACAATAGCCAGATAAATAAGAGCCGCAGGAATAACATACACGCAGAAGCCGAAAATTCCGAACATTCCGTTATGCATTGCAAGCCACGCACTTTCGCCCTCGATAAAAACGATAAAAAGCAAAAACGCCGCAACGGCAGCCATGATAATGGCAGATTTCTGTCTTTTTACTTCAACGGGTATTTCAGGCTTTGTACTCTCCTTCTTTTTGGCTGCAGGCTTTTTAGCCGACGAAGAGCTTTTCTGCGCCGGCTTTTTATTTGTTGTTTTTTTCTTTTGTGTTGACGGCATTTTACGTCATCCTTTCGGGGTTTTTATATCAAAATTATCCTTATTGTTATCATTTATCATATCATAGAGGCAGTTAAGCGCATCGGAAAGACTGCCGAGCGAATCGATAAGTCCTTCGTTGACCGCTGCTTCACCGCTGAGAACCGTTCCGACATCCATGACAAGCTCGCCCGTTGCAAGCATCATTTCACGGAAACGGTCGGGCGAAATATCGGAATTATCCGAAACAAACCGTACTATTCTTTCCTGCATCTGCTCAAAATAAGAGAGGGTCTGAGGCACACCGAGAACAAGTCCGTTCATGCGTACGGGATGAATGGTCATTGTTGCGGACGGGGTTATAAATGAACGATCGGTTGAAACCGCAAGCGGTACACCGATTGAATGACCGCCGCCGAGAACGAGAGAAACAGTTGGGGTTTTCATGCCCGCAACAAGCTCCGCAATCGCAAGACCTGCCTCAATATCGCCACCGACGGTGTTGAGAATCATAATCAGACCGTCAACCTCGTCACTTTCTTCAATTGCGACAAGCTGGGGAATAACATGCTCATATTTGGTCGTTTTATTTTGCGCAGGAAGAATATAATGCCCTTCGATCTGACCGATAACGGTCAGGCAATGAATAAGATGCTCACCTTTACGAACCGTTATCGAGCCGGACTCGATAATGGTATTGAGAGCCGATGAATCATCGCAGTCCGAATTTCCGCCGCTGCTCAAATCAGGCGACTGCCACGGAGGTGAAGGGAGAAAAAAATTATTCTTTTTATTATTTTTATATTTCATTTAAATTACGCCCTTTCGTGAGAATAAACACAAATATTATTCCACCGAAGCTGCGCAATAAACATAATGCCCTATTTTAGTTATTATAACATTATCTGCCTATCATTGCAAGAAAAAACTCAATATTTTGTGGAGCAAAAAACGGGACGGCAATTTACCGTCCCGTTAAATCTTATTGAATTGAAAGAAGCTGAAAAATTCCGTTATAAATATTGAGAATTATCAGCAGAATCATAACCGCGACAAAGATTTTTCTTATCAGCTTATCATCAAATTTACGGTTGAATTTTGAGCCGATAAAGCCGCCCAGAACCGCCATGGGAAGAATAAAAATCAACGTTTTCCATTGATGTGCATAGGGCTGAATTCCCGACGATGCAAAAATCGTGATGAGTTTTGAAAGCTGCGAAAAGAAAATAATCGCAACGGAATAAACTGCGGATTCTTTGACGTTCATCGAGAAAAACAGAGTGAGCACCGCAACATTTATCGGTCCTCCTCCGATTCCGAGAAATGATGCAATAAATCCGAGCGACAGTCCGACAAGGAGTATCGCAAAATTATTCTTTATGTGAAACGATTTTCTGTCCTTGGCAACATAAATGCTTACTGCCGTCAGCAAAATCGCAAGAGCGAACGCCTGAATGCACCTGACAATCCTCTGGTCTGCGACTGCGCTGAGCGAATCCATGCATAAGCTTCCTAAAAATCCGCCCGCAATCGAGCCTGCTGCAATAAACAGAATTATATTTTTTTCGAAGCTGACTTTATTTCTTATCTGCTTTGCCGTTGACACGATTGACATGGTAAAAACCGCAACGGCAGAAAGAAAATCAACCTGCATTCTCGGCTCCGCTCCGATAAAATCGAGAACGGGTTTAATGATAACTCCTCCGCCTAATCCCACAAAGGCACCGAGGGTTGTTGCCGCAAGAATGACGAGAGAATAAATTGCAATCAGCATCAGAATCTATTGACTACATCGGCAAACGCATCGGCAATGGTCTTCTGCGCACCGAGGCCCATTGAATTTGTTTCATGGTAATGATTGAGGTCAAACTTATCTCTGTAGCCGTTGAGATAGGGCTGTGTGGGGTTGAGAATAAAGTCGTTGGGCGGTACAACATAGCCTGCCATGTCGTTTGATACACCGAATACAATCATATCGGGTTCGCCTGCAATTTCCGCAAGCGGAGTAGGATTGATTTCTCCGCCTTTGCCTGTGGGTGATGTTTCTGCACTTTTATAGCCGCCGTAAACTGTTGAAACAAAGCTTTCACCGGGGAGAAGAAGAACTTTCTTACCGCCGATTGACATATAGGTCATTTCAGTCATCATTGCAATGCCGATATCGCTTTCATCGTTCGGATAAGCTTTGAAGCTCATAACATGACGCATTGCAAGAAGAGTAAGCACATAGTTGCCTACGGGAAGATAGAAAGGCTGCTGCATAATCTTCATTTCAGGGTCAAGTTCTTTGTCATTATCAATCTTAAGAGCAGCATCGGCAATCATCTTTGCCTGGAGCTTTATGCAGTTTACGTTATCTTCGCTGTCAAGCTCTGCAGCATCCATTGCACCGATTGCGCCAATGCCGAAAAGTACGTTTGCACCGTTTTCTTCAGCAATCTGCTTACGCATAAAGTAGGGATATTCGCCGCTGAGCATACGGTTTGAGCCGCCGAGAGAATTGGGGTGTGCGCCGAAATTCATAATCCATGTTTCATTTGTGCCGTCATCGGGAACGAAACGGAATCTTGAAAGAACTTCGTGCTTATCGAGGAATCCTCTGCGGGTCTGAAGTCCGTCTTTAATTGTTATATCACCTATGTAAAGCTTGCCGCTCTTGCGGTTTGCATATGCCTCTTCCGCAACCTTGACAGCCTTATTCATAAGCATATCCATATATTCAGGGTCCTTACCGTCTGAAGGAATGCTGACAAGATTAGGCTTGCCCCAATAGCCGAGAGTGTCAATGCCCGAGTGGCTGTGTGTACAGCTGAAGTTAATACACTTGCAGCCCTTGATTTTGGGAGAAGCCATAATCATTGAGCGAATTTTATTGATTTCGATACGAGTCATACCGACGATATCCGCGCCGAGCCAGAGCATACCTTCTTCGTTGCCGCAATCAAGCCATACAGCGCTGATATAAACGGGTGAAAGTACACCTTCCATCTTATGACCCGAGCCGTGACCCGCAATCCAGTATGTTTTTCCTTTGGTGAGGTCAGGCATGATTTCATCGGTTGAAAAGCCTGCTCTGTAGCCGTTGCCGCTGATTTTAAGGGTTTCAACCTTTTCTATTTCGGGAGCAGTTGAATTTTTCTTTACCTTTTTTCCGAAGCTTTTAGTTATTGCAACTATACCCTTTGAAGCAATATCCATAATATCCATAGTTATATCCTCCTCTTTTCACGGATTAACCGTTTTTGCCGAATCTGTAAATATTCTGCGATTCAATATCAAATGTCGGAAGAATGACGGGCGGAAGACCCGCATTGACTGTAAGCGACGAAATCATAGTTCTTGCATAAGGGAAAAGCTCCTTAAACGTCTGAACATGAATGATTTCCTTGGCAATTTCGGGGTCATAGGTGAAAATGCCCTGAATAACAGCCTTGATATGAAATTTATCCTTATTTGCCTTGTCGTTAACTTCAACGGTAAATTCACCAATGCAGTTATTGTTTGCCGAATATTTAACGTTATAAGAATACTTGTTCTCAAATTCAATGCGTGCGCCGTTTTCGTGCTTATTGACAAACTCGATATTCGTTGCACGGTATGCTCTGAATGTTACTTTCTTGCTCATTCAACAACCACCGCACTTTCGATAACGATGGGTTCAACGGGAACGGAAAGCTCACCGCCGTTATATCTTCTTTCGATTTCAAGGAAAGCGTCAACAACCTCCATACCCTCGATAACCTTACCGAATGCGGCATAATCACCGTCAAGGAATGATGCATCGTCATAGCAGATAAAGAACTGAGAAGATGCGGAGTCATAATCCGTAGAGCGAGCCATGGAAACAACACCTCTTGTGTGTGAAAGTGTGTTGGCGATAAAATCGTTAGCTTTGAATTCACCCTTTATTGTCTTATCGCTGCCACCGAATCCGGTTCCTTCAGGGTCACCGCCCTGAGCCATGAAACCTTCTATAACTCTGTGGAAAGTAAGACCGTCGTAGAAGCCCGTTGCAACAAGATTTTTGAAGTTTTCAACGGTTTCAGGAGCGTACTGCGGATAAAGCTCAATGATAAAGCTGCCACCGTTTTCCATTGTGAATTTAACAAGATTTCCGCTTTCAGAGGACTGTATTTTTTCTTCCTTTTCGGTTACAACAGCATTGCTGCCATTCGTTTCCTGCGACAAAGCGGTGTCAGCATCTGAACTTGATGTTGTATAAGTCGCGTTTGAACATGCACATAAAGCAAGTGCAAAGACCATAACGAGGGAAATAATTTTTAAAACATTTTTCATTTGAACATACTCTCCTATTTTACATTGTGGATATATTATACTATCAAACAAAGCAAATAGCAACAGCAAAAAGCATTTGTTTACTAAAATTTTGCAAATAAAAAATCCGGGAACAGAGCGTTCCCGGATAATCGGACTAAAATTAATAATTTTCTTTTCTGACTTCGAAATATGCCTGGGGATGAGCGCATACGGGGCAAACCTCGGGAGCTTTCTTGCCCATTACAAGGTGACCGCAGTTGCGGCATTCCCACATTGTTTCCTCTGCCTTTTCGAATACCTTCTGCATCTCAACATTGTTAAGAAGCGCACGATATCTTTCTTCATGTGTCTTTTCAATAGCTGCAACCATGCGGAACTTCTCTGCAAGCTCTGTAAAGCCTTCTTCATCAGCTTCCTTTGCAAAAGTTGCATACATATCTGTCCACTCATAGTTTTCGCCTTCTGCTGCATGGAGAAGGTTCTGTGCGGTATCACCAAGCTCACCGAGAGCCTTGAACCACATCTTTGCGTGTTCCTTTTCGTTGTTTGCAGTTTCGGTAAAGATAGCTGAAATCTGCTCGTAGCCCTCTTTCTTTGCAACCGATGCAAAATAGGTGTACTTATTTCTTGCCTGTGATTCGCCGGCAAAAGCTTCCATAAGGTTTTTCTCTGTTTTTGTTCCTTTAAGATTCATTGTATTATCTCCTTTATTTGAACTTTCCTCAACTGCCTCGACTCTTTCGAAATCAGAAGCAGGATGTTTGCAAAGCGGACAGATAAAATCTGCGGGCAGCTCGTCGCCCTCATAGATATATCCGCAAATCTTGCAGCGGTAATATACCTTCACGTTTTTCTTTGCTTCAGGCTTTGGCTTGATATATTTGTGATAATAATCATAGGTTACGCTTGTTTCGTTTGAAAGCACTTCACAGTCCGTTACATCCGCAAGGAAAAGAGTGTGGGTGCCGAGATCGGTTGCCGAAATAACCTTTCCCGAGATATAAGCGTTGGTGTTTTCGGTTATATAATTTATTCCGTTTGCGCTTCTTGAAACTGCGCCGAAGTCGGCAAATTTATCGGTATCCTTACCGCTTCTGAATCCAAACGCCTTGAAAGTTTCAAAAGGCACGGAATTCGTAAGAATACTGACATTGAATTCACCCGTTGCGAGAATCATATCATGGGTTTTATTTGCCTTATTGACGGCAACGGTTATTCTGTTCGGCTCTGCAGTAACCTGTGTAACGGTGTTAATTATACATCCGTTATCAAATCCGTTTTCACGGGCTGTAAGGACATAAAGACCGTAACCGATTTTAAACATTGCAGTTAAATCCATAAAAATCACCTCTTTAGAGAAATTTTACAATATCGTCTTTTAAAAGTCAACAATATTTTATCAGGCAAAACACTCGGTTATTCTGATTTTTTCGCCGCTTATGCAATATTTTTCTTTTGCGGCATCGGGCATAAGAAAATAATCGCCTTTTTCAATCTTCTTCTCATAACCGTTGCCGATAATTTTGCCTTCGCCCTCGGTTACGACATAAACAGCCGCTCCTTTATTAAGAGTAAAGTTGCCGCCGCCGAGGGTAATTGTTCTGACGCTGAAACTTGTTGTTATGCTTTCGTCAATCATTGCCTCATACTTTACGCCGTTTTCGTCTTTTATCAGCTTAGGCTGAAGCGGTGCGGGATATTTTTTCTGCATATCAAAGCATTCGAGTGCATTTTCACGCTTAAGACCGAGATACATTTCTCTGTCAGAAAGCTTATACTCGCCGCAGAAACGCTCGGGCTGAATAGTGAAGTCCGTCGGCTCCTGAACCTCAAGAAGAAGGCAGCCGCTGCCGATTGCGTGAACCATTTTGGCGGGGATATATATTACATCTCCGGCTTTAACTTCAATCGTGCAAAGCAGATTCTCCATTGCATCGGAACCTGTTTCGCTCGCATCAATAGCGGCAGAGAATTCTTCGAGAGTTACGCCGTCTTTAAAACCGTAAAAAATCTTCGCTCCCGGTCTTGTTGCAAGAATAATCCAGCTTTCTTCCTTGCCGTATTTCGAAGAAAAATACTTTTCGGAAAAAGCTTTGTCGGGATGTGCCTGCACGGGAAGTCTTATAGCCGAGTCAAGAATTTTCGTTAAAATTCCGATATCTTCTCTGTTGCCGAGAATTTCGGTTTTATATTTTTCGGTTGCATCGTTGAGATAGAGGTCTGTTCCCTTGATTTTCGAAACGCCTTCGTATTCATCGGTGCTGCCCTCATTGAGTGCTTTTACGCTTGATGCAACCCATTCCTCGGGATAATATCCGTCGGTTGAATCGTCGCCGAAAAATTCCGAAAAAAGCTTTCCGCCGGTATAAATTCTGAACACTCTGTTTTTCTCAAAGAAAATCGGTTCATTGTAAAACATAATCAGTTCTCCTTGTATTTTATCATTCGGCAGGCTTCGGAAATATTCGAAAAGCATCCGCAGGCAACCGATGCCGCAAGCGCTGCACCGTAGGATGCTTCCTCCGCATAAAACGGAATTTTTATTTCACAGCCGAACATATCGGAAACTATTCTTCTGAGTGCTGCATTTTTTCTTATTCCGTTGCCCGAGCAAACAAGCTCTTTTGCACTCTTGCCGCCATTTTTATACATATCATAAAGCTCTTGAGACATTCCGCAAAGAACAGAATACGCCAAATCGGATGCAGTAAAATTATTCTCGGAAATATTGCTTATCATGCCTCTGACCAACGGGTTATTCCTTGTACCGCAGAAACGGCAGTCGGCAATAAGTGAGGTTCCGGTTTTGGTTTCAAGAAGCTTGTTAATCTGAGGATAAAGAGACTCGGAATTGCAGCCTGCGAGATTTGCAACCTCTCTGAAAAGCTTTTCGACCATAGCAAAAGCTCTGCCTCCGCAAAGCGCACAGCCTGCGGCGAGATATTTCTTGCCGTCGAACGGTCTGTTTTCAACACCGTCGGCAACAACCGGAGCTTCGGAAAGCCATGAAATCTGAGATCCGGTACCGATATTAATTAACGCACTGTCCGAATCCGAAACAGAGCCGATAAAGCTCGCCTGATTATCACCCAAAGAAACGCAGACGGGAATTCCGTTATATTTCCCTGCCGATTTAAATTCGGCGGTGACATCGGGAAGTCTATTATTATTAATATTAAAAGAGTTATTCTCAACATTAAAACAGCCGAGACTTGCAGCGTTCGTGATATGAACAAGCGGTTTTTTCAGTCCGCAGAGCTTCATAACGGCATAGTCCGCAATTGTGCAGAGATACTTTGCATTTTCGGGAACAAGACCGTTGATTTCATTATAAAAATCGGTTGCAAGTCCGTAACCGGCAAAGCATCCGAGATGCTCTGCATAAGATTTTCCGTCTTTATATTCAAGAGCAGCACGTTCATCCTGCCAAATATAAAGCGGGCTGACGGCGCCGCCGTTTTCATCGGTATAAACAATTCCGTGCATCTGACCAGAAAAACCGATTGCCGATGCCTTCTCCGCATCAAGCTCTGACAGAATATCATAAACGCTCTGCATTATAATATCGGTATTCTGAATCTTTTCATAACTCTTTTCCGATTTGAAAAATGAATTGTTTGGCTTGGTCAGAGATTTTAAAATCTCTCCGTTTTCGGTTTCAACAGCAACTCCGCAGATACTTGTTGTACCGATATCTATTCCAATAATTTTCATGGTTGCTCCTTATGCAATTGCGGCGGATTTCGGGTCAAGACGGGTTATGATATCCTGCTGAATTGCAGGCGAAAGATCAAGGAAGTTAACAAACGTGCCGTGAATTCTCATAATGTAAACACCGCTCGGAGCATACTTTTTGGGGGTTGCAAGAACCTTTCTGAGAATTTCGGCGGTTGTAACGTTAACATAAAGATAGAAGGGAGAAACGCCTTCCTTCATCGGATTGAAGAACAAGGGATTGATAACCTTATCTCTGAATTCAACACCCTTGCCTTCATCGGTTTCGGATGTGAAATACTTCGGGTCAACGCCGAGGTGCGATGCGTAGCCGCCGTTCATCTTTTCAAAAGGCATCTGCATATTTGAAAGCATGCGGAAGCCGAGTCCGTTTTCAGCACTGCCGTAAAGAGGGTCAACACCGTAGCCTAGCATATCTCTTGACCTTCTGCCGTCGGGAGTTGCACCTACCCAATAACCGTAAAGAAGATGGGTTGAGGGCGAGCTGAAATCGGGTCTGAACGAGTTGCCGAGATAATTCTTTGTTGAGCCAACAATATCAGCAACCATTGACGCAATTTCGCCGGCCTCCTTATCGACCTTTTCGATGTTATTACCGAATTTGTCAGCAGAAAGAAGGAAGTCTCTCAAATCTTCGTAGCCGATGAAATCTGCCTTGATTGCATCAACAAGTTTATCTGCATCCTGCGGTCTTTCCGCAAGGAGCTTATCTATAGCGGAAAAGCTGTCGGCAATAACGGATACACCGTGAATAAGGCATCCGCTGCCGTTATATTTTGTTCCCTGAGCATTGATGTCACGGGCATCTATGCCGTTTTCCAATCCGCCCATAAGGCATGAAAGGAAAGGTACACGTTGAGTTGAAAGAGCGGCAGAAGCTCCGTTTGCAGCTTCGCCCATTGCTGCAACAAACTTCTTGACATTCTTCCAGAATTCTTCTCTGACATTTTCAAGTTTACATGCTTCAACGTCAACAAGTTTTTCACCTGTTATTGCGGAAACACCGCCCGTGAGAGTCATTTCGAGTATCTTCGGAAGATTGAGCCAGCTGTTGGTAGTGTTACCGTTATCCTTACCCATAATCAGCGGTTCCTGACAGCCTGCAATCGAAATATCCGCAAGGTCACAGTCATCAACGCCCTTTGACGAAAGCACGCTGTAAAGAGAATCATCATTGAAGAACGATGGAGTAAGCACACCGGGAGTAAAGAGGAATCTTCCCATTTCTTCGTAGAGCTTTGCAGGAGTATTCTTATGAAGCTTTACGGAAAGAATAGGCTGGGGAAGATTCATATCATAATATGCATCCATAAGAGCGTAAGTTGTGTCGTTCGTAAGGTCATTGCCGCAAAGGTCGCGTCCGCTGACGATGATATTCTGCGAAATCGCCCAGCTTCTGTCGGCAACATTGAAGAATACGAGGAAATGCTTGAGAAGTGCGGCGGTTGTTTCACGGTCAAGACCGTTTCTGTAAGGCTCGAAAATTCTGTCAGCATTACCGACTGAAAATGCAAAGGGGTTCGGAGTCTGCTCAAGGCACATAATCTGCCACATAATAATGAACGCCTGAATTGCTTCATAAAGGTTTTCCGCACCGTTTTCGGGTACCTTGCGAAGCGTTTTTTCCATTATTTCAAGCTGCGCTTTTCTTTCGTCTGAAGCACCGTTCATCTTTTCCTTTGCGAGATCTGCATAACGGTTTGCAAGGATTGATGCGCATTCGAGAGCGATAGCAAAAGCCTTATAGCCGTTGCCTTCCTTTCCCTCGGTCTTTTTAATCATTTCTTTTGTGCCGTGCTTGATTGCATAACGCATATCGGGAATAAGATGACCCGTAACCTGCTCAAAGAAAAAGATAACCTCTTTTGTATAGCACTCTGCTTTACCGTAAACCTCACCGAGCTTTACGGCATATTCCGTCTTTGCGAATTCAGCTCTCGCCTTTTCTATTCTTTCATCGGTTATTTCATCATTGGGTTCAATGTCAGAGAAAACAGCGGCAGGGTCACAGTAACCGCTGAATTCCTCAACCTTGAATGAAGGGTTGATGAGCGCATAACTTCTTGCAAATGCATCATCCTGAGTACCCGCAAAAAGCTGATAATCGCTCAGAAAAATCGGCATGGTGCTGACTATATCACGAAGAATGAGAGCTTTTTTGACTTCTTCATTTTCTCCCTCATACTTCTTTGCAAGCTCAAGCTCTTTTTCTTTTGCAAGGAACCAGCCGTCAAGGCGCATTCCCGCTCTTTTTTCAGCAAAAAGAGATTTTGCCATTTCAGTTATTTTTTGACTGTTGAGAATAGTGTTCATAATTGTCTTCTCCTTATGTAACAACGGTTTTTAATCCGAAATTTTCAAATGTATCTCTGAATTTTTTTATTACTTCGGGACTGATAAATCCGTTTTCGATTTCATATTTTCCTTGCCATTTATCTTTGCCGTATTCGTGATAAGCAAGAAATTCAAAAACCGCATTGGAAGTATCGAATCCTTTAAAATAATCCGCAAAGCCCCGAGGATCATTATTTACGCCATTTATAACGGGAATTCTTATATGTATCTGACGCCCGATCAAAAAGAAATATTCAAGATTATCTTTTACGCTCTTATTTGATGCACCGACCCATTTTTTATGTTCGGACTCATCATAATGCTTCATATCTACAATAAGATAATCGACATATTCAGCAACGCTTCTCAGCGATTCGAATGAGCCGTTTGTTTCGATTGCCGTGTGGATTCCGTTTTCTTTGAGAAGCTTTAAAAGCTCAAGTAATTCCTCTGCCTGAACGCAGACCTCTCCGCCCGTGAAGGTTACTCCTCCTCCGTCAAAAAACATCATCCTGCTGCGCATTATTTCATCGAAAATTTCTTTAACGTCATATTCCTTTGCGTTGGGATTTTCACGAGGAATACTGTCTGCATTCGAACACCATTTGCAGGCAAAATTGCAGCCCTGAAGATGATAAACAAGGCGGTTTCCCGGTCCGTCCTGCGAATAATTGAAACCTTTTTGCAGTATCTTCAAAATATTCCTCCCATAATAAAATCTTACCTTAAATATTACCTTTTTTGTGCATAACTGTCAACTCAAAATGACTAAATAAATTAAAATAAATATTTTTACTGAATTAGATTGAAAAACTTTTTCAATTATGATAACATAAATTAAATATTGTTAGGATGGAGATAAATGAGCAAAATTAATATTATCGCATTTGACTCCCTCAGTTCAACCAGCACATACGCAAGAGAGAACGCAGAAATGCTCCCCCTTCCGTCGCTGATAACAGCAAATACCCAGACGGCCGGCAGAGGCAGACGGGGCAACAGCTTTTATTCTCCCGAAAACACGGGACTTTATATGACTGTTGTTTTCGAGGCACCCGAAAGCTGTGATTTGCTGACACCAACGGCAGCAGTTGCCGTTTGCGAGGTTCTTGAAAAATACGGTACATATCCTAAAATCAAATGGGTGAACGATTTATTTCTGAACGGTAAAAAGGTATGCGGAATTCTTGCGGAACGTTTTATTATTAAAGGCAGGGCAATTGTCTGCATCGGAATCGGAATCAACCTTAAAACCGAAGTTTTTCCCGACGAACTTGCAATGGCGGGAAGCATCAATCTCGACTGTGATAAATCAAAGCTTGCAGAGGAAATTGCAGAATGTCTTTTGAAAGAAAGAACAAATGAATATATTCTTTCGGAATACAAGAAACGTCTTTTTATTCTCGGAAAAGAAATATATTTCTCAAAAGACGGAACGGTTCAGACCGCATGCGCCGTTGACATAAACAAAAACTGCAATTTAATTGTCAGACATCCCGACGGCAGAACTCAAACACTCTCCTCGGGCGAAATTTCAATAAAGATATGAGGTGGTTACCATAAAAAACAAATTAAGAATTATTTCGGCGGTGATACTCGCAATCAGCTCGGCAGCGACGGTTCTTTCCGCATGCGGTGAAGACACATCCGAACTTCCCGTCGAAACTGTTATAGGTTCACAGGGTGAAATACTCGGAGTTTCGGTTTATACGGAAGAAAACAATTCCGAAACACAAACCCTTCTTTACGAAATCACAACAAATAAATCCGAAATCAAAGATGATAACAAGGAACCAAAAAATGAGAATGATAACATAAATGCAACTGTTGTTAACGATTCTTCGGATTCATCCGAAATCCGTAAGATGACGGCGATAAACAATTCGTCGGGAATAACCTTAGTTTCAAGCCAAAGCTCCGAAAGCACTTCGAGAGTCCGTGTAACATTTCCGCCTGAAACCACTCAGAAAACAACCCGTGTTGCCGCAACATTCGGAAACGGCAGCGAAAACGAAACGAAGCCTGCAACTGTTCCGTACCAACCTGACAACACACCGAAAACCACAAAAAAAACATATTCAGAATCAACCGTAAAACAGACCCAAGCGGAAACAACTGCCGCAAAAAAGCCTGCATCAAATGAAATAATCAAAGAAGAATCAAAGGGCATTAACATTGTTTTCAAAAGCGAATCTGTTGAAAAAAATAACACTGCATCAATAATGATCCAAGGTACTCCCGGCAAAAAATACAGCATTGATTTTTACGTCACCGCTTCGGACATAGCTGATTATTCCGCTCTTGCAGATCAGACCGCAGACGAAAACGGCTTTGTAACATGGACATTCAACGTGCCGACAAGCTGTGAATCGGGTAACAGAAAAATCGTTATCAGAGAATCGGGTTCGGATAATTATGTTCAGACATCAATAAACATTAAATAAGGAGAAGTGAAAATGCAAAGAAAAGGATTTTACAAAAGCGAAAAATACCCTCAGAGAATTTGCGATTATTTCACCGTTAACAACGGTCTGCTTTCAAACAAAGCAAATTGCCTTGCAGGCGGCAGCGACGGAACGGTTTATATCGGAACTGACGGCGGTCTTAACTACACAAAGGCTGACGGCTCTCTCGGTTCATTCAAGTGTGATGCCGTAAAAACCGCATACACCGCCAAAGACGGCACCGTTTATTTTGCAACGGCAAACAAGGTTTACACCGCATCCGAAGGTAAAATCGCAGAGCTTCAGAGCTTTGACGCTGAGCTTTATGAATTCAGCGGAATTGATGAAATATATCTTCTTGCCGAAAACGCTCTTTATAAGCTTGAAAACGGCATATTCGAAAGATTTTTCCATAATGAAGCCGCCGCAACAAGCCTTGCATGTAATAACGACAAAATCACCGCTTCAAATAACAGAACTCTCAATATCGTCAACGGAAAGCGCAAACATTGGATGAGTATTTTCCCTGAGCATTCAACAATGCCCGATTTCAAAATTAATTGCATCGCCTTTGACGAAGGTCTCGGATTCCTCTGGCTCGGCACAGACAAAGGCGCATATATCTTTGACTGTAAAAACAACTGGTTCGGACACAAGGAAATCAATGCTCTTCCCGAAGAAGAGATTTATAAAATTCGTTTTGCGAATGACGGCAGAGTTATTCTTTCATCCGAGGCAGGTCTTATCATCGTCAACAACGGTTCAAGAAAATATCTTCCTGCAACCCGCTGGGCAATGGAAAAGGATGTCAACGATGCCGTTGCAATCGGAGATTCAATCTGGACAGCAACAAATTCGGGTGTAACAAAAATTACCGAAAAAGAAATGACCCTCAGAGAAAAAGCAGATTATTGCTTCAATCTTGTTGAAGAAAAATATGTCCGCACTCTCGGTTATGTAACAGGTCTCGGCGGCATCAAAAACTGCGATGCAAACACCGGAAAGCCCAACATTACGGACAATGACGGTCTTTGGACTCAGATTTACGTCGGCTCACTCGCATACGCATATGCGGTCACAAAGGACGAAAAAATCCTCGAAGCTGCAAGACGTTCAATGAAAGCAATGGGTTATCTCGCAAAAGTTACCGGAGTTAAGGGTTTCACTGCAAGAGCGGTGCGATTTGAAGGTGAACCCGGATACGGTACGGTTGTAAAACGTGACGGTCAGGAATGGCACGAAGCACCCAACGGCGAATGCGAATGGCTCGGTGAAACCTCAAGTGACGAAATGACGGGTCACTTCTTCGGTTTCTCACTTTATTACGATTTCTGTGCAAACGACGAAGAGAAGGAATACATCAAGGAAGTTATCTGCGATATAGTTGACCATATTCTCGAAAACAATTACAGACTCTGCGACATTGACGGTCTGCCGACAACATGGGCAAACTGGGATCCCGAGCAGCTCAACAGAAACAACATGTGGCTTTGGGAAAAATGTATCAATTCTCTTGAAATGCTCACCTTCCTCAATGTTGCATATCACGTTTCGGGCGATGAAAAATACAGGAAAGAATTCCTTCGCCTTGCAATTGACGAGCATTACCTTCTCAATGCTGCTCAGCACAAGAAGGATGACGGTCATACCTGCCACATAGATGATAATCTCGGCTTCCTCTGCACCGCAACAATTCTTCGCATAGAGAAAGACCCTGCAATCAGAAAATATCTTCTCATGGGCATGCGACATCATTGGGAATACGAAAGACCTGAACACTCATTGCTCTATAATATCATTTATACCGCATTCACGGATGATGTTACGGGTCTTGACAGCGCAATCAAGACACTCTATGAATATCCTCTTGATTTTGTCAACAGACCTCTTTTCAATTCGTCAAGAAAAGGTCTTGTCTATGACACCGAGCAGGAAAAATGGGGCGAAGCTCCTCAGCTCAAAGAGGCTCTTGACATTGATGCAAGAAATGTTCATAACTATGACACCAACCCGTTCCGTGCGGACGAAGGCCACGGCAGAAGCGCATGCTCGCCCACACCGTTCCTTCTCCCCTACTGGCTCGGAAGATATTACGGCATAATTGAAGAATAAACTCAAAACATAAAATAAGCAGGTTACGGAATTGAAGCCGTAACCTGCTTGTTTTATATCAAAAATAATTATTTTTCTTCCTTCTTCTTGTGGAAAAGAATCTTGTCAACGGGGAAATAGAGGAAGAACTGAACAGCCGAGCAAATCATTGTTGCAATGTTCTTTGCAGCAGCTTCTTCGAGATTCCAGCCGACAAAAACTTCTTTAAGAGTGGGGTTAAGCCATGCCGAGAAGAAGATGAGAGCAATTGTGAAAACTATGTAAATGGGGAGTGCAACAGCAACGTTTGCACCTGAGTTGAAAGTCTTTTCTTTGTTAACAAAGAAAGCAACAATCTGTGCAATAACGTTGGCAACGTTGCTTACAATGAAATATCCGAGGCCGCCGACTGCAACGGGATAAACAAATACCCACCAGGAGAAATCCTGATTGTAGAGGTCTGCGATAGCAGGGATAAGGTTGAGCGTATTAAGAAGAACAAACTGAACGATCATTGCAAGAAGGCTTACAACGATGAACTTAACGAACTGCCAGATTGTAACAAGAAGTGAACCCTTGCTCTCGGCAGCTTTGTCGATCTGATTTAATTTTCCCATGTTAAAATCTCCTAACATTTTATTTTCATTGCATTATAGCATATATTTACCTTTGTTGGCAAGTCAAAAATCAAAGCCGATTTTTGTGCAACATTACTCAACAATATCAATCAGAACATCATTTTTCTTTGTTTCTTCGATGCCGATTGTGACAGAATCAATGAATTTACACTTTGCACTATCAAACATTTTTTCATCCGAGCAATAAAGAACGGCAATTTTTTCGCCGATTTCAACTCTGTCTCCGGTTTTTTTACTGAGAATTATTCCTGCAGACGGGTCAATTTTATCTTCCTTGCGAAGTCTTCCTGCACCAAGTTCAACGCAAACCGATCCGATTCCTTCGGCATTCATATGATTTATATATCCGCTGTCCCAAGCGGTTATTTCACATTCAAACTTTGCTTTAGGGAATAAATCTGTGTTAAAAATATAATCCGGATTACCGCCTTGAAGCTTTACCATTTCGGCAAGCTTTTTGAGAGCAGAGCCGTCGTCAATCTTTGATTTTGCAAGTGCCTTGCATTCGTTAAAATCGCCCTTGCCTGCAAGCTGAAGAAGCTTTGCTGCAAGAAGAATTGAAATTCCCGTCAAATCATCCGGACCGTTCCCTTTGAGAGCTTCAACAGCCTCAATAATTTCGAGAGAATTGCCGATATTATGCCCGAGAGGCACATCCATATCGGTTATGAGTGCTGCAATTTTCCTGCCCGCTCCCCTGCCGATTTCAACCATCTTTTCGGCAAGAAGCTTTGCAGATTCTTCATCTTTCATAAAAGCACCGCTTCCGCACTTAACGTCAAGCACAATGCAATCAGCACCGCCTGCAAGCTTTTTACTCATTATGCTCGAAGCAATCAGCGGAATATTATCAACAGTTGCCGTAACGTCACGGAGTCCGTAAAGCTTCTTATCCGCAGGGCAAAGCTTGCCGGACTGACCTGCAACGCAAAGTCCGCACCTGTTAACAATATCTGTAAATTCATTGGTCGAAAGAGAAGTTCTGAATCCAGGAACAGATTCAAGTTTATCAACCGTACCGCCCGTATGCCCGAGACCTCTGCCGCTCATTTTTGCAATCTTTACTCCGCATTCGGCAACTATAGGCGCAACAATGAGTGTTGTTTTATCGCCGACACCGCCCGTTGAATGCTTATCGCCCTTTATTCCTTCAATTTCGGAAAGGTCTGCCATATCACCCGAGCGCGACATTGCATCGGTCAGATTAAGGGTTTCGGTTTCATTAAGACCGTTGAGGAACATTGCCATAAGCATTGCGGAAAGCTGATAATCAGGTACGGAATCATCCGCCGCAGAAAAGGCAAAATACTCGATTTCTTCTTTTGTCAGCTCAAATCCGTCACGCTTTTTCCGGATAATATCAATAAAATTCATGTTATACCTCACGTTTGTCAAAACTTTCGGGAAGTAAATCCGCAAGTGTCATAACCTTAAAATCATTTTCTGCTTTTGCCATGATAATTTCTAAATCCTCAGAGCAGAATTCTTTCATGACCTGCCTGCACACACCGCATGGCGGACAGTAGTTTTCGGGTAAAACCTCATCGGATTTTCCGCCGACAACGGCAATTTTAATAAAATCCCGTTTACCTTCCGAAACCGCCTTAAAAAACGCCGTTCTTTCGGCACAGTTAGTCGGTGAAAACGCCGAGTTTTCAATGTTACATCCTGTATAAACCGTTCCGTCACCGCACAAAAGCGCCGATCCTACAGAAAAATCCGAATATGGCGAATACGAATTTTTTCTTGCTTCAAGAGCAAATTTAATAAGCTCCGCATTATTCATGTGCAGCCTCCAGAGCAATCTCAATCATCTTATTGAAGGTCTGCTCTCTTTCAAGTGCCGTGCATTCTTCACCGCCTGCAAGAGGGCAATCGGAAATCGTACATATTGCAAGAGCCTTTTTGCCTGCTCTCGCAGCGTTCATATACAGTGCTGCTGCTTCCATTTCAATTGCAAGAACGCCCATCTTCTGCCAGTCGGCAAGGCTTGCCGCATCGTCATAGAAAGTATCGGAAGAAAGAATATTGCCGATTGACGGCTTTACGCCGAGCCTTTCCGCCGCTTTGACGGCTCTTTGAAGAGTTTCAAAATCAGCGGTCGGAGCAAATGTTCCGGGCAGTCTGTATTGGTCTGCATACGATGAGTTCGTGCATGCACCAAGCCCGAAAACAACATCACGAAGATGAAGCTCAGGGCTTATCGCACCCGCAGAGCCGACACGGATAATTGTTTCGACATCATAAAAATTATAAAGCTCGTAGGAATATATGCCGATTGAGGGCATACCCATTCCCGATGCCATAACCGAAACCCGCTTGCCGTTATAAAATCCCGTATACCCCTGCACTCCCCTTGTGTTGTTGACAAGTACGGGATTTTCAAGAAAGTTTTCGGCAATATATTTAGCTCTCAGAGGATCACCGGGCATAAGCACGGTCTTTGAAAAAGCATCCTTTTCTGTTGCGGCAATATGCGGCGTCGGTAAATTACTCATAATAATCCCCCCTTAATATCCTGATACCTCTTGGTTCTTAACAAGCTTGACTATTGCGCTTGTGCCGAGTCTTTCGCAGCCGAGATTGAGATAATCCTCCGCATCCTCAAACGAGCGGATTCCGCCTGCGGCTTTCATTTTCACATTCGGTCCGATGTGCTTTGCGAAAAGAGCAATATCCTCTCTTGTTGCACCGCCTTTTGAAAATCCGGTTGAGGTTTTGATGAAATCGGCACCCGACTTGGTAACCACTCTGCACATCTCGATTTTTTCTTCATCGGTAAGAAGGCAGGTTTCAATAATAACCTTTAATATTTTATCACCGCAGGCAGCTTTTACTTCCTTGATTTCATTTAAAATTTCATCAAATCTGCCGCTTTTGGCATATCCTACGTTAATTACCATATCAATTTCATCAGCACCGTTTTCAACTGCGTTTTTTGCCTCAAAAACCTTTACGTCAGCGGTCGAATAGCCGTTGGGAAATCCGATAACGGTACAGATTGCAAGCTTTCCCTCAGCATATTCCGAAGCCTGCTTGACATAAGCCGCAGGAATACAAACGCTTGCGGTTTTATACTTCATTCCGTCATCGCAAATCTGTTTTATATCATTCCATGTTGCATCAACGGCAAGAAGTGTGTGATCGCAATGAGAAAGTATTTTTTCGATATTCATATCAATCATTCCTCCGAAAGAGCATATTTTTCAATCATCTGCGCAACCCCGTCCTCAGCATTCGATGGGGCGGAAAATTTTGCGCTTGCTTTGCAGCTTTCATCTCCGTTTTCCATTGCAAACGAATAATGGGCAAATTCAAGCATCGTTGAATCATTCGATGCATCACCGAAGGTCATCACTTCGTCGGCGGTTATGCCGAGAATTCCGCAAAGCCCGTTCAAAGCATTACCTTTATCCGAACCTACCGCCGTTGCGGAAACAACGCCTGCAAGAGCAGAGGTCAGAACAAGACCCTTTGACTCAAAAAAACCAAAAATAACGTTCTTGAATTCCTCGTTACCGTAAAATACATCTATAAGCTCCGCTTCTTTGCCTGCTGTTGCTTCAATAATATCATCACATACAGTCAGCTTTGAAGCAAAATCTTCAAGAAAAACAGTCGGCAAGCCCGTATTTTGAAAATATTTGTCGCCGCCTCTTTGAACATAAATCTCACCGTCAACATAGATGTTGAAATATACCGGCATTGACGCAAGAAGCTTTACGGCTTCAGCGGTTATTTCGGGCGATACCGTGTTTCCGTAAATGAAATTTCTGTTATTTCTGTCATAAACGGAAGCACCGTTAGAACATACAACATAATCAACAAACGGTATCTGTGAGGTCACGCCTTCAGTGAAGCTCAGAGCGCGTCCCGTTGCAATAGCGATTTTAATTCCTTTTTCATGCGCCAACCAAAGTGCTTTTTTCGTTCTTTCGGAAACCGTTAAATGGTCAGGTGACATAAGAGTTCCGTCAAGGTCGGAAGCAATTAATTTAATTGACATTTTCTTTCTCCTTGTTAAGCTTTTGCAAAAATCTTTAATCATTATATCACTCATAATTAATGTATGTCAAGGAACGATAATATGATGTTATATGTATTTTAATATTGTAATTATTCAAACTAACAGTTATAATGGAATAAATCAAAGTGACTGGAGATGCTAACATGGGAGTTTTCATGCGAATTATCAGCCTTATTCTCACCTTCTTTTCATTGGTCGGTTCTCTTTTTAATCCGATTGATGTTTACGGAGAGATTGAACATGAATTTTCAAACAGCTCAAAAGCCTCTTTTTCAGAGCTTTACTATGAAATTGACGAAAAATCCAACAACACCGAAACATGGCGTCAGGGCATGATTTCGGGCAACGGAATGCAAGGAGTAATCACAAGCGGTTCACCTTACAGCGATACGCTGATTTATCAAAACATGCATTTTATTATGCCCAATAAGAATATCCGTTACTGCCCCGACACTTCCGATGAGCTTGAATCGGTAAAGCAAAACATAACCGAGGGCAAGGATATCGTTGACAACGCAAGCTACGATGATGTTTACTCATTTCACCCGGGTGCATCACTCCGAATAAAGCAAAACAAGCAATGGAATATCGGCTATGCAAGATATACAGACTATGAAACAGCACAGGTCGGCGTAAAATACACCGATATAAGCGGTACGTGGAAAAGAACAACATTTACATCGAAGGCTGACGGTGTAACAATAACCGAAATCGGTTCATCCTCAAACGGAAGAAAGGTTGATATTACACTTTCGATTGACGATATTTCCGCATTTGCAAATTACGGCAACGGCAGCGAGTCAGATCTCAAATACAAAAAGCTCGTCGGTAATAATTGCGAATACATAGGCTTTGTTGCACACTATCCCGATTATGAAAACAGTGAGCTGAAAAACGGCGGCTATGCAACGGTTATTTACGTCATTACCGAGGGCGGCGAAAAGAAGCTGACCGACGGTAAGATGGTTAAGGATGAGCAGTATTGCGGCGAAGGTAATCCTCAGATAAAAATCGAAAATGCCGATAATGTTTACCTTATCGCCGTTTCAGACAGAACACATAACATGGGCGCATATGCGGATTTTGACGCTGCAGATAGCTATACCCTTGTTGATTCACTTGTTAAAACAACAAAATCCGTTGCCGATAAATATACATTAAACGGCAGCTTTGATTATGGTTCGGCACTCAAAGCGCATACGGATATTTTTACTCCGCAGTATAACGCAGTAACATTTACTCTCGGAAACACCGACAGTAAAAAATCCAATGAGCAGCTCGTGCTTGACCAATATATGAAAAGCGATATAAACTCCGACCTTGCAGAAAGAGCCTATTATTCGGGAAGATATGCTTATCTTTGCAGCGCAGGCTACGCAACACCCCGACTTTACGGAATGTGGGTCGGCGAATGGACACCCGGCTGGGGAAGCAAATATACGATGGATGCAAACGTAAATCTGCAGACATCCTCAATGAATACAAGTAACATGGAAAGCACATATATGGGATATGCAAGCTTTATTCTCCGTCAGGCACCCGATTGGGAAGAAAACGCTCTTGCAACTCACGGTTTTACCGATGCTCTTCAAGCACCCGTCCATGCAGACGGCGACAAAGCCGTTTTAACCGAAACGTGCTATCCTTATCCTTTCCGATATTGGAATGCAGGTACAAGCTGGATGCTGCAGCCGCTTTACGAAACCCTTATGTGTTACGGAGATATAAAAATTCCTCTTAACAGCGAATTTGATTTAAACAAGCTGAAGTCTGTTCTTTCGATAAATGAAACAGACCTGACAGATGCTGAAATTGAGGCAATTGAAAATAAGGGTTATCTTGATTTGAGAAGTGAAATTCTTCTTCCCATGCTCACCAAATCCGCAAACTTCTGGGCGCAGCTCATGACCCCCGAATATTATACCGACTCAGAAGGCAAGCTGCACTACAAAAAAGGCAAAACCGAGCTTTACGAAGGTGAAACATACACAATTCTTCCGAGCTATTCTCCCGAAAACAACCCCTCGAATTATCCCAGCCCCTCTGCAGCAAACACGGCTATCGACATTGCCGCATGCAGAAACAATCTTGAAATGCTCATTAATGTTATTGAAAGCATTGAACCCGGTGCAGATACAAGCAAATGGGAATATCTTATGAGCAAGCTTCCGAAATATATGTATGATGAAACAGACGCACTAAAGGAATGGGCAACATCTGACTTTGACGAAAACAATCTTCACCGTCATCTCAGCCATCTTTATTGCGTATGGCCTCTTTTTGAAACTCAGGATGATCCCGAGCTTGCCGCCGCTTGTATTCAGGCAATTGCAAACAGAGCGAGTGAAAATGAAGCAAGCCATGCACTCGTTCACAGAGCTCTCATCTCTGCAAGACTCAAGGATTCGGCAAGCGTTACCGATGCGCTTTTAAACCTTATGAACCATTGGATTTATTACGATTCGCTTATGACAAACCACGATTATGACCGCAGCAGCTGCTATTGCACGGACTTTGCAATAGGCTATCTCGGCATCATCAATGAAAGTCTGCTTTATTCAAACACGGGTGTGATTGAAATTCTTCCCGCATTGCCCGAATCAGGCTTCGAAACCGGAAAAATAACGGGACTCAGAGCAAGGTCAAGAGCAACGGTTGACGAAATAAGCTGGAATATTAACGAAGAAACGGCAAAAGTTACGATAACATCGGATATAGACCAGACGATAACAGTTTCATGCGGCCTTTCGGATAAGACCGAAAAAGTAACAATTAAAGGCGGTGAAACCGTTACGGTTGAATTCTGATTACTTTTAACATCGTAAAAATCTATGCTTAGTTGCCGAATATGATTGAAAACTTTGCACAATATTGTTATAATATATATAATATTCACCTGGGAGTGACTGATAATGAAAGATAATGCAACGATAATTGCCCTTTCGGGCAAAGGCGGAGTGGGTAAAACCTCAATTTCCGCTGCAATAGTCAAGCTGCTTGTGCAGGCTTATCCCGACAAAAAAATACTCGCTATCGATGCTGACCCTGCGGTCGGTCTGTCAACAGCATTGGGTATTGATGTAAAAATGACTATCGACGATATCCGCAAAGAAATCGTTGAGACCGTTGAAGACGGTCAGACAAAAGCAGCTATCGAGCTTCTCGGCGATGCAAGATACAAGATTTTTGATGCTCTCGTTGAAACAGACGGCTTTGCATTCATCGCAGTCGGCAGACCCGAAAGTGCAGGCTGTTACTGCAAAATCAACACCTATCTCAAGGAAGTAATCAGCATCCTTTCAAATGAATTTGATTATGTTGTTATTGACGGCGAGGCAGGCATTGAACAAATTAACCGCCGCGTTATGGAAAAGGTTTCCCACCTTCTTCTTATCACCGATGCAAGCAAAAAGGGAACACATGTTATCTCAACAATCAAGAACGTTGCCGATGAACTTGTGATGTATAAAAAAATCGGCGCAATCGTCAACAGAATTCCCGACGAAAGCGTTATTGAGCATATCAACACAAACGGAATTCCCGTTCTTTCGTATATTCCGACGGATTCAAACCTTGCGATATACGATATCGAAGGAAAAAATATAACAAAGCTGCCCGATGATTCGAATGTTGTTGAGGGAGCCAAAAAAGCTCTTATTGAAATGGAGATTTTGAAGTGAGAGATTTAAAACACCTTTATGAATTTGAAAATCTGCTGCAGGAAGCAAACAACGCTCTTGTTCGTCAGGCAAAGGCTGACGGCGGAATAGCACTCGGTTACACATGCTATCATATCCCCGAAGTGCTTCTCAATTGCGGCAACTGCTTTTCGGTCAGACTCCGCGCACCGAGAACAGGCTCGATGGATATCGCAACCTACTATATGAGCAATTTCCTCTGCGGCTACTCAAAGGCGATTCTTGAGCGTGCGATTGAAGGCGGATACAGCTTTCTTGACGCACTTCTCGCAAGCGAAACCTGCTCCGAAATGAACAGAGCAGCCGAGCATTTTGAACTGCTCAACCTTGTTGAAAACGATAAATTCTTTCTGACATTCCTCGATATGCCGTTCAAGATTGCAGACCATACGGTAAAGCACTATGTCACTCAGACAAGGAACAAAATTCTCAATAAAATGTCAGAGGTTTACGGCGTTGACACTTCTGATGCCGCTCTTCTCAAAGCGGTTGAAGAACACAACGAAGTCTGCCGTATCATGACCGAAATCGGCAACTACCGCAAGGAATATAACCCGAGAATAACGGGTTATGAATATCACATTCTCAGCCTTATTACATATTGCTGCCCCAAGGCTCTCATTCTTCCGATGCTTCGCGAAACTGCTGAGGAACTCAAAACAAGAGAACCCGATGCAAAAAAGAATTTCAGAGCAAAAATCGTTGTTGTCGGCTCGGAAATGGACGATCCTGAATTCACTTCTCTTATTGAAGACAGCGGCGCACTTGTTGTTGCTGACAGATATTGCTTCGGCACAATGCCAGGCAGAGAAGAAATCAAAATCAATCCCGATGAAGATGTTCTGACACAGATTTGTCTGCATTATCTCAGAACAAGCCAGTGTCCGCGTTATATGAGCCACGAAAAAGTTCAGGAACGCAGAGATTATGTAAAACGCCTTGTTGACGAATATCACGCAGACGGAGTTATGTATGAACAGCTTAAATTCTGCGAATATTGGGGCTACGAAAGAGCGCTGGCATCTTATGTTATGAGTAACGATTACGGTGTACCCACAGCGGCGGTTGACAGACAGTACACCGCTTCCGCTTCAGGTCAGCTGCGTACCCGTGTTCAGGCTTTTGTTGAAAGCCTTGAAATCAAAAAAATCCAGAGAGAAAGGCAGGCGAAGGAAAATGGCTGATCTCGGAAAGCTTTATTCTGACGACCGCAAGGCGGTTCTTAAACACAGAGAATGGCGCGGTTTCAAAGACACAATGTATGACTATTACCGCTGGCTTGTCACATGGAAAGACATGATTGTTATGGTACTCAAGGCACCGATATCAACGGTCAGAGGTCTGTGGAAATACCGCTGGATGGCATCCTATCTTTCAACACCCTCGTTCATTGACAGACACACCGCAGGATTGAGAGGCACTCACCTGCGCATAGTTCACCTTCATTTCAATATGATTGTCAAGCATGCAACGGGTCTTATACATACATCCTTTGTTGCAGACGAAAAAATCAACCCCAAAAATAAACTTACAAAGAAGATTGTTCTGACCGATGAGATTATCCCGAACGAGATTTTTTCGGGATTCCCGAATCTCACGGTTATTCCCCTGCAGACAATCCCCATTTTCCTCACATCGATGGTTGACCAACAGATAACTCCGCCTTATCTTGAGGTGACAGAAAGCTTCGGCGTGCCTGCCGATGTTTGTCCCCTTCCCAGTGCGGAAGCCGGTGTTGCAATTGATGACGATTATCCCAAAATGGGTTGCTGTATGGTTGCAACAAATATGCCCTGCGACGGCTCTGTTATGAACTCAACTTTCCTTGACAGACGTCTAAATCTCCCCGTTCACCTGTTCAACATTCCGCTTCGCTACAACGACGAGGATGTTCAGGAATATGCGGTTGAAGAAGTCAAAGAACTCATTAAATTCATTGAAAAACAAACCGGCGAAAAATTTGACTGGGATGTTTTCTTTGAAGCTCTCAGAAATTCAAATAAACAGCTTGAATATGAACTCGAAAAATGGGATATCAACAAGACGAAATATCCTCAGATGACGGGTGCTGCATTCTGGCTTTACAGAATTTATTATTTTAATCTCTCGGGCGGTGTTGATAAACGTTTCCTTAAAGTTGACAAAAAAGTCAACAAGCTCATGATGAAGGGCTACGAGAAAAAAGAACCCGTCTCAAAAGAAATGCGCCACCGCGCAGTTGTATGGAGCTGCCCTGCAAACTATTACACAAGCTTTGCAAACTGGCTTGAAAACTGCTGGGGTATGAACGTTGTTATGGATATGGAAACGATGATTTCCTATATCAAATACGACACAGAGAATAAAGAGCAGGCTCTTAAAGATGTCGCAAAAACATATCAGCGTTCAATCATGCGCAAGCATACAAAGGGCGGATACAGAAACGTTGTGGACGAACTCTGGAGAATCGTTGAGGAATATGATGCCGACACGGTTATTATGTATGACCAGATTTCATGCAAAGGAATGGACGGTCTTGCAGGCATCTTTGATGACCAGGCAAGAGAAAGAAATGTCAATTTCATCTGGGTCAAGCAGGATCTGATGGATCCCAGAACAATCTCAAGACGAGATATGCGTGAGCAGGTCAATAAATATATGCAGACCGTTCTTCAGGAGGAGCCTCTTGACCCCTCACTTGTTGACTTTGAAGACGATCTGGCTTGGTAAAGGAGATAGATTACTATGAAATATTTCGGCGGATGTGACGTCGGCTCAACATATACAAAATGTGTTATTCTTGACGAAAACGGAAAAATGGTTGCAAACGTCACAAACAGAAGTAAAATCAATCCCGTTGCAAGTGCGGAAATCGCACTCAATGATGCGGTTGCACAGGTCAGCGGACTCAATTCGGCAGAAGAGCTTACATACCTTATCGGAACAGGTTACGGAAGAAACAAAGTTCCTTTTGCGGATGAAAACATTTCGGAAATCAGCTGTCACGCAATGGGCGTTCATGTCACAAACCCCGAGGTCAAGGCAATCATTGATATCGGCGGCCAGGACGTCAAAGGCATATCTATCGACACCGACGGTACAGTTAAGAATTTCGCAATGAACGATAAATGCGCTGCGGGTACGGGCAGATTTTATGAAGCAATGGCGAATGCATTTGAAATGACTCTCCCCGAATTCTCAAAGCTTTCACTCGAAGCTAAAAACACAATTCCCATCACAGCGCAATGCACCGTTTTTGCCGAGAGTGAAGTTATTTCGCTCGTCGGTGAAGGCAAACCCATGGATGAAATAGCAGCGGGAATTCAGCTTGCCGTTGCAAAAAGATGCTTTGTTATGGCTAAAAAAGCAGGAGCAACAGACAGTATAACTCTCACCGGCGGCTGCGCAAAGAATGACGGTCTTAAAAAGGCAATTGAAAAAGTTCTGAAAATCAAGGTTGTGGAGCTTTCGACCGACCCTCAGCTTATGGGCGCCCTCGGTGCGGCTGAGTATGCACGTCAGAAAGGATTGGCAAAGTAAAATGGAAGTGATTTTTATAATTCTCGGCGTTCTCCTTGCGCTTTTCGTTATTACTTTTGCGATTTATTTTTTCAATCTCGATATGAAGCTTATACGCAAGGTATACGACCTTCTCGGCAAGCACTATGACACAATGAAAAGGGATAAAAAGCTGTAATGAAATTTTTTGATTCATTGATTTGTGATACCGAAAAGCTTATATCGTCGTTTCCCCGAAAATCATTCCGCAATGACATACCATGGAGCGATGCAGGTCAGCTTCAGGTTATTATGAGGCGTGATACTGCCTTTGAGCTTGAAGGTGTGGGATTTAATCTTGTTACTTCGAGAGAGATTCCGGATGAAATCATTCTAATCGGAGATGACCTCGGAGAAATCAAAGAAAACCGCAAGTTCGCACGCATTGCCGTCGTTCAGATTGAAGACAGCGGTGACGAACAAAAAGCATATAATCTTATCAAAAAGATCGATTATGTTAAATATCATTGCTTCCCCGACGGATACATGATGCGAAGCACATCCCGTTCCCACAAAGAGGCGGTGCGTGTTTCGAAAAAAGCAATAAAAAGAAAAGCAAATTTTCAAAATATCGGGTCTTTACTCATTAAGAAATATAAAGAAATCCCTGCCGTAAAAGGCGTTAAGCTTATTTTTATAACTGTACCCGAAGCGGATTATCCCGAAGCAGAAAGAATCGCAGAAAAAAACTATGAAATTACAGAAACCTTAAATCACATTATGAACAGCGTAACCTTCGATTGCAATACATGCAGCCTCAAAACAGTCTGCGACGAGGTTGAAGGGATGAAAGAGCTTCACTTCAACAAATCTAAAATGTAATTTCAGACAAGAAACCACTCCCCGCAGTGCTGAATCGGCACCGTTGGAAGTGGTTTTTTATTATTTAAATTCAAATCAAATCAACTTTTGTAACTTTTATCAGCTCTTCACGTAAAACAATCTTCCATTCAATATCATCTGCATATTCAAACCTCAAAGCTGATAAAGCTATGTGTTGTTCTAAATTTTGTCACGCTGAAACAAAAATTTCTGTAGGTCCGTCAGCACCGCCGATAATTGCAATAGAACCAGCATAGTAGCTTGCCCTCGGCTCAAATTGATTGCAGGGGTTGCGTTTAGGTTATTCATTATCAAGACAATCCCGCACTTAAAAAATTCCCCCCCCCGATATTTCAGGCTCCAATGTGTATGTCATCACCGTGTGAAATGTCGTAAATTCATATTCTTCATACTGATAGCTTTGATTTCTTGAATGACTTTATATCCACAGCTTTATACCTTATTATCAGATTGTATTTTTAAAATTATATCATTTTTATCTCTGAAAAATCAACATATTTAATCTCTTGTGCTTTTTTTCCTCCTGTGATATAATTTTCTTGATATAAATCATGGAGAGTGATTTTATGGAGAAAGTATTAAATGAAAAAAAACAAAAAGAGCTTGAAAGACTTAACAGACAGCTGGCAAAACCAAAGGGCCGAGGCTATTTAGCCTATTTTATGTTTGTTATTGCAGTCATATATATGGCTGATGAAATCGCATCGCAAATAGGTATTCAGATGCAGACAGTTATTGCATCGCAGATTTTCGCTCCGGTTTTCGGTGCAGATGTTGCGGTTGCAAGAATGTCCGCCTTTGGTACGGTTGCAACTGTCGGCTCAGTTGTTGCGTTTATTTACAAACCGCTTTCAGACAAATTCGGCAGAAGAATATTTCTTATACTCAATACTCTCGGAATGGGACTCGGTCTGCTGTTTGTATCAATCGCAACCAATATTCCCGTTTATCTTATCGGTGCGTTTATAATACAGTTCTTCATTCCTCACGATATGCAGGCTGTCTATATTCAGGAATGCGCTCCGCCGCAGCACCGTGCAAAAATCTATTCGGTAATCAAATCTGTTGCAACTCTCGCAATTTTCCTCATCCCCTATCTCCGTCAGACTTTCATCACGGAAACCGACCTCTCGGGTTGGAGATTTGTTTACTTAATACCTGCAATTATCGCTCTCGGTGCAGGAATCTTTGCATTCTTTACGGTGCGCGAAAGCGACGTTTTTATCAAAAACCGCATTAAGCAGCTTACCGCTCCCGAAACGGAAACAATCCTCAAATCAAAAGCAGACGGCTCTCAGGGCGGATTTGCAAACGCTCTGATATATTGTTTCAAAAATAAGCAAATGCTTTTCGTTATGATTGCAGGCGGATTTCTGATGTTCGGTATGCTGATTACGCAATATTACGAAACCATTATGAACTACGGCTTTATGCAGGAATATCTTGCACAGGGAATGGATTTTGAAACCGCAAACGCAATGGCCGTTACTGCCGTTTCAAATGCGCTTATGCTTTTCAGCCTCGGTTCTGCATCATTTCAGCTTATAACGGGGTTTATTGCGGATAAATTCGGCAGAAAATCTACTATTATCGTTATGACTGTATTAATGCTTACAACATATCTGCTTTTCTATTTTGGCTCAAGAAACAGCTGGAATGAATATCTTGTCGGCTTCTTCTGCGGTGCAGCAGTAGGCAGTTATTGGGCAACAGGAGATATGATAACACTTATGTGTTCCGAATCAGCTCCAACGGGAATCCGTGTTTCAATCGCAACAGTAAGACCGATTATAACGGGTGTTATTTATGCAATAGGAATGCTCATTAACATGGTTTTATCAAATATTCTCGGCGACGAAGCAATCGGCATGATATGTTTCTGCACGGTCGTTCCGGGTATGATTATCGGTATCATCATTCTTATGCTTAAGGCAAAAGAAACCCGTGGTGTAAATCTTGAGGAAATCGGTGAAGGCAATGAATAAACCCGATATTATAGTCATCAATCCCGACCAGATGAGGGCAGATTCTCTGCATCATCTCGGCAACCCTGCTTCATATACTCCCAATCTTGATGCCCTTGCCGATGAGGGTGTCAGCTTTAAAAATGCTTTCTGTCAGAATCCTGTGTGTGTGCCGTCAAGATGTTCGTTTATGACGGGTACGTATCCTCACACAAACGGACACAGAACAATGAGTTATCTGCTTCGTCAGGGAGAAGATAACCTTTACCGCATTCTTAAAAACAGCGGATATTTCGTCTGGACAAGTGGCAGGGGTGACTGCCTTGCAGGTCAGCAAACGAAGTGGCTTAAAGAATGCACAAATGAAATCTGTAACAAATGCGGTAAGCCTCCTAAGGACGAAGGCAGAGGTAAAAAAGGCGATAAAAGATATTTAAGCTTTTACAGAGGCGAAATAACCAATGTTGAATCCGACGGCATGTGCCACGATAACGATTGGGTGTGGGCAAAAGACTGTGAGGATTTAATTAGAAATGCTAAGTCCAATGAGCCGATTTTTGCTTTTCTCGGTCTTAACAATCCGCATCCGCCGTATCACGCTGAAAAAAGATTTCTTGATTTGATTGACGAATCAAAAATTCCGCCCACAAAAGCACCTTCAAAACCCGAAGATAAAAAGCCGTCGATGCAGTATGAACTTTGTGATGCTCTCGGAATTGCTGATTGGGATAAAGAAAATATAACTGCACTCCGAAAGACTTATCTTGCTCAATGTGCAAGGATTGACGAGCTGACGGGCAGAATTATTCAGGCACTCAAAGACACGGGAAGATATGATAATGCCGCAATTTTCTTTTTCTCCGACCACGGCGATTTTACCGCTGATTACGGCATACCTGAAAAGGCACAGAATCTCTTTGACGACTGCCTTGTGAACGTTCCGCTTATCGTAAAACTGCCGAAATATATGCAGACTGACAGCGGCATAAACGAAAATCCCGTTGAACTGATTGATTTCTTTGCAACTGTTCTTGATATAACCGAAACAGATGCAAGCTACACACATTTCGGTCGAACGCTCAGAGAAACAATAGCTGATAAAACCGTTTCTGTGCGTGATTTTGTTTGCTCCGAAGGAGGCAGACTTCAAAATGAGAAGCATTGCACCGAGGAGGTTGAAAACTATTTCGGTGTTGTTGCCGATGAATATGCCCCGAGAATAGGCATTCAACAGAAGAATGACGGTCAACATACAAAGGCGGTTATGATTCGTTCAAAGGATTATAAATACGTTATGCGTCTTTACGAAACAGATGAATTCTATGACCTCTCAAAGGGCGAAGAAACAAACGAAATAGATAATCCCGAGTTTGAACCTATTATTGCCGATATGCGATCAAAGCTTCTTGAATGGATGCTTGAAACGGCAGACAGTGTGCCGAAAGATAAAGATGCCCGTTTCCCCGATGATTTCTATCTCGGAACGATCAATGCAATGGCGGGTTTCAAAGTATCACCACTTATCAAGGGTGTTATGAAACTGACTCGCAATGATTTTTCGTCGCTCATTAACAAAGCTATAAAGCTGCTGAAAATCGACACAAACGGATTTTATAATAAGAAAATATAACAGAAAACCGCTTCATTGCGCACAAAGCACTGTGAAGTGGTTTTCTGTTTCCTATAATTTCAGATTTTTTCGAAAAATTATTATCAATTTCCGACATATTAGTTATTCTATTTGTTGACACAACGAAGAACTGCGTTTCCGTCACGGCAGAATTCAATAACTGTGGCAGAAACATTATCAAGAGAAAATCTGAATAAATGCGGCTTAACGCCTAAAGCGGTCGGAATAAGATACTCAAGGAATCCGTGATGGCTGAAAACCGCAACACGTTCACCAAATGTAAATCTGTTTTTTATGTAAGTTATAACTTTTTCAGCACGAATGACATTGTCCTCAAACGCTTCACATCCGAACTCATAGTTCTCGGTGCCGAAAAGATTCTCGCACATTTTGGTGTTTTCATAGTATTTCTGAAGATATTCTTCACTGCAGCCGAAATATCCGGGTGTGCATCCGCATTCAACAAGCTCGGGACAAATTTCCAGCAAAGGCTTGTCAGGTTTTGCGTTGCAAACACCGACAGCGGTTTTAAAACTGCGCAGCAAAGAACTTGTAATATATGCATCTATCGGCAAATCTTTAAGCTTTTTACCTAAATCGACACATTGCTGTTCACCGTTTGGGGTGAGTTCTCCGTCGCTCGGGTCACGGTCACCAATATCGGTATAGTTTGTTTCTGCATGCCTTATAAAAATGATTTGTAAAGTATCATGTTTTTTCATAATTCACCTTTTTATTATCGATGCATACGCAACGAATATTTTTTATAAATTTGACCGTCTGCAGTCAGATATTTTTTAAATTATACCACACAAAATTGTAAATTACCAGAAAAAGATGCCGCCGAAGCGACATCTTCCGAAACTATTTATTGCAGTGCTTATCAAACGAAGGGTTGAATGCGTAAAAATTCTTTTCATCAAGCTTATCGGTTGCCAAGCGCAAGCCTTCGCCGAATCTCTGGAAATGAACAATCTCTCTTGCACGCAGGAATTTAATCGGTTCTCTGACATCAGGATCATCAACAAGACGAAGAATGTTGTCATAGGTAGTGCGTGCTTTTTGTTCTGCAGCGAGGTTTTCAGTCATATCGGTGATAACATCGCCCTTGCTCTGAATGTAAGCCGCCGTGAACGGAACTCCAGCCGCAGACGCAGGATATACACCCGTTGTGTGGTCAACGAAATAAGCATCAAATCCCGCCTTCCTTATTTCATCCTCGGAAAGATTTCTCGTAAGCTGATGAACAATTGCACCAACCATCTCGAGGTGCGCAAGCTCCTCTGTACCTACAATGGAAGTGAAATGGTCCCTTTTGCAGTTTAAATTCCACTCAATCGGCAGAGGAAAGAACCGAACATACAAAACCACCTCAATCGGTGCAGATGTAAGCACCGATAAGAGGTGGTTCAGTATTTTTGTGAGTGTAATTTGACAAATTGGTCAGTTATTATTTCTTGTATTCAAATAAGCGATACAGCTTTTTTGAGAAGTCGCCTGCATAAAGTTTTGCGAAAATAAATCTTTCAAATCCTTTCAATTCGTCTATGTATTTTTGAGGTATCATTGTGTGTTCTTTTACAAAAACAAGTTCATCGCTTTGATATGCTTGCGGGTTATCTATACCATAAACCTCGATTACGCCTACATCCTTTACCGGGTTTCTTCGTTTTGACATTTTAGCAGAAAAAGAAGTATAAGCGTCCACAAAAAGCGCAAGGTTTTCAAAATGAGCACACAGACTATCTGCCAGATTTTGCATTTCATCAACAGTCAAGTACATACTCACGCCTTCCATAACAACAATTGCAGCTTCCTTTTCCTTAACAGCTGTCAACCAACCGCAATCTCTTGCATCTCCTGCAATCATTTTGTAATTATCCGATTCGGCATAGTATCGTTTTCTTTCTTCAATAACTTCTGAAAAATCCACGTCGTACCACATATGATTTTCAGCTTCAACTCTTATGATGCGGCTATCCATTCCGCAACCGATATGAATAACAACTGCATTTGGTGCGTCTTCTATTTGTTGCTTTAACCATTCATCAAAAACGGCAGAGCGAACTCCCATATAGTATGCAAGCCACTTCGACTTGGATTTTCCCTTGAGTGAAAAGCCTTCTGCTTCCCAGATTTTTTCCGCTTTTTTATCTTCAAGAAATATCCCCTTTTTGCTCACATATGCTTTGCCGTACAAAGGTATATATAATGTTTTATTCACACCGTTCATATATTCACCACAAATTCTAATTTGTCGAACTCAATTAAGCTCCGATATTTTCTCTTCAAGCTTCTGAACAAACTGACCAACAAAATAACCGTCAATAAAACGGTGGTTCACGTCAAGAGTCATATTGATAATGTACTTGCCGTTTTGTTCTTTGTATTTACCCCATACAAGAATCGGTGCGGTATCGTCTTTGAGTTTCGGGTCGGTGTAATCACGCTCGTTTGAACACATTGTAATATCTGCCCAAGGAATGCATGAAAAGACAATCTGCGATTCTCTTAATCCGCCGAGAGAATATACAGACAGAGGATTGTTTTCACTTTCCATTCGGGCATTTGTTGAAAATTCAATAATATCTCCGTCACAAGGAAGCGACACCATATGAAAACTCGTTGCACCCTTTTTTAAATCTGTGAAACAAGGCAC
>JAFQRF010000039.1 GCA_017410195.1 Clostridia bacterium
GTTTCAATTATATGGCTGCCCGTTTCGCTTCTGATAGGTCTGCTTGTCGGTTTTCTAATCATTAACAGCATTGCCTCAAAAAACAAGTCTGTAAAAATGCAGGAAAATGCAACCGTTTATACCCGACCGGGCAGTATGGTTATAACAGGAAGTGCAGACAATTTCCTTTATAATAATGTCGAGCGCAGAGAAAAACCGAAGCAGGAAGAGAAGAATTAAGGAGGTATAACCAATGGGATTTTTTGATTCTCTCAAAAAACAGGCAGATTCCGCACTTAAACGAGAGATTTCGCAGGGCATAAACAAAGCGGTCAACAATGCCGTGCAGTCAGTTGGCAAGGGCAGAAACCGCACCGAAATCTTTACCTTTGCTTCACTTCCGACAAATGTCGCCGAGCTTCAGGCATTACCCGAAGCATGCCTTGATTCTGCTTTCAAAACAACAGCGCTTACTCTTGCAGCTTTGTGCAATTATGAGTACAATCCCGACGCAACAATTGAAATGCTCAATTTTTTAAAAGGTCCGGGTGAAGTAAGCGGCTTTGAAAAACAGTTTATCAAAGAGCATCTTGGATCTGAGGGCTATAAAGCACGTTCATATTTTGAGGGTGCAACACCTGAAAACAACTATAAACCTGATAATCCGTATAAAATAACGGTAATTGAAAATCCGTATTCGTTTGATAATGAAAACTGGGCAACGCTTTACGTAAAAAGCGGAGGCGCAGATAACCCGAGACCGATGAAGCTTCGCATGAAGCCCTCAACAGGTCAGTGGTTTCTTGTTGAAATTCAATGCCTTGCGGATATTCGTGTTCCCGTAGAGGAAGACCCATGGGCATAGTCAAATCAAAATAAAGGAGATATTGGTATGAAAAAAATATTTGCATTACTATTTGTACTTTTAATGGTGTTATCGTTTGCTGCTTGCGGTGATGATACCCCCGATAAGCCCGATAACACTAAACAACCGTCTGCCAATTCTGATGCAGCTATTGAAACAACGCTCTTTACCGTTAATTTTGGCGGCGACTGGATAAACATTGAAGATGACTTCGAAAATGAAGAAGAATATTCCAAAGCTGTGCTTCAGATTCTTGACCCTGAAGATAATGAATATTACTTAGTTGAGGCAACAATCAGCGTTGAAATTGACGAGCCTTACGATTTCCGTGAAGACCTTGTATATTACGGCTTTAATCAGTATGAATATAAGGAAAACAACGCTTACGAAACAGTAAAAGTCGGCGGTGTTGACCTGCTTAAGTATGACGACGGTGATGACACACTTGTTTATTTCAATCGTGTTGAAAACGCAAATGCATCAGTTTATGTAGAGTTTGATGCGACCGATATTACCGACAGCCGTATTCAGACCCTTCTTGACGGTATAACCTTCAATCTTGAGGATGTCGGCAATGTTGACGGTCCTTGGGAATGGGAAGGAGAAAGGTTCTCAGCTGATGATGCAAGTATAGCTGCAGGCGCATTAACCGTTACATCATCTTTTGTTCCCTTTGAAGCACCCGTTATAACATATGAAACCTTCGATCATTCAGTCGCCGCAATCGGAGACAGAGTATATGTACTTGTTGACGGAGAACTCAGTGAATGTCACTATGACGGCACAGTGCTTGCTTTTGTTAAAAAAATCGAGCTTCCAGAAGACGATTATGAGAGAATCGAATCAACAGCCGACGGTACACTCTGGGTAAGCGGCGGTCTGAATGATATTCTTTGCATCAAGGACGGAAATATAGTTGCAACTTATGAGGATATAGATAATCTTGCAATTCATCCGTCAGGTGCTTGGGGCGTGAATTTCTTCACATCAAACGAGTGTGCGATTGTTACGTTCAGCGGCAATACATATACCTCAACTCCCGTAACCTTCAAAGAAGCGGATACAATAATGCAGCTCTGCGTTGATGAAAACAATATTTATGTCTGTGCAAATGCAGCAGACGACAGCGGTCACAAGGTTTTCATTTATAACAAAGACGGTGTTCTTCAAAAAAATCTCTGTGATGCCGAAGGTGAAGGACTCGGAAGTGTAACATTTGTCACTCAGACCGCAAACGGCTATATAGCCTTTGACGGCAATATGAGAGATGTTCTTCTTTGGGATAACAATGGCAATTTCATTGCAGAAATTTCAGACGGTGAGCTGTTCAGCACAAATTATCCGTGGTTCTGCGATTCTGCAGTTCTTGATGACGGAAGCATTATTACAATTATGACAGATGAACGTGAAGACCGTTCGGCAACAGAGGTTGTCGCATTCATTGTCAAAGGATTTTGATGTTAATGGATAAGCCGAAAAAAATTTCGGCATATTATTGTTTTTGTTTTTCTTGGTTGTTTTTACCTCTTGCGGAGAAGCTTCTCCGTAGGAGGTTATTTTAAACAAAATAACGTAGACTACCGAAAATGAAGCAAGCGATGAAGTTGCACTTTTGCTTTAATTCAGTTGTTGACGAATGATAAAGAATATTATGTGAAAATCAATAATGCTTTTGAGGTCAGTGCATGCTAAAATGGTGATGCTGTCCTTAAGGACCCTTTCGCAGCCTTTAAAAAAATTAAAGGAATTATACTCTAAAGGCATTAAGATTATTCAAAATGAATTTAATTTATCTGAACTCAGCCAAAAGATTTATACAGAATATAAAACATATGGCTGGCAGGTTACGACCGGTTCTGATGAAGAAAAGGAGCAATCAAGATTTGTTTTAAATATTAATGAAAACAGTTAAAATAAATATAATTAAATAATCCGAGAAACATTATTAATTCCTATTGCTTGGTATGCCAAAAGGGGGCTGTAAAAAAACGCAGGTTTTTTTACAGCCTTTTTGAAGGGGATAGGAAAAAAAGATGCAGAACGGACAAACTGAGCATAACAAGGCTTTGACCTTGTTATGCTTGCCCGAAGGCGTACAAAAGTACGTCGAGTGGCGA
>JAFQRF010000040.1 GCA_017410195.1 Clostridia bacterium
TATAATTTTTCAGCGGGTCCTTCAATGCTCCCCGAAAGCGTGCTTAACAGAGCGGCGGCAGAAATGCTCGATTATAAGGGCAGCGGTCAGTCTGTTCTTGAAATGAGCCACCGTTCAAAGGTTTATGAAGAAATCATCTTCGGCGCACGCGACCTTTTCAAAGAGGTTATGAATATTCCCGATAACTATAAGGTTATCTTCTGCCAGGGCGGTGCTTCAACTCAGTTTGCGGCTATCCCCCTCAACTTCCTTAACGGAAGCGGCAAGGCTGACTACGTACTCTCGGGTCAGTTCTCAACAAAGGCATACAAAGAAGCATGCAAATACGGCGATATCAAGGTTGTCGGCTCGTCAAAGGAGCAGAATTTCTCCTGCATTCCCGAGCTTGACAAGGCAAACTTCACTCCCGATGCAGACTATTTCTATATCTGCCAGAACAACACCATTTACGGCACACGCTTTGCAGAGCTTCCCGATACAGGCAATGTTCCTCTCGTAGCAGACGTTTCATCCTGCTTCCTTTCAGAACCCATGGATGTTTCAAAGTACGGCGTTATGTATGGCGGCGCACAGAAAAACGTAGCTCCCGCAGGTCTGACCGTTGTTATCGTGCGTGAGGACCTTCTCGGCAACGCAAGGGATTACACTCCCACAATGCTCGACTATAAGACCCTCGCAGACAACGACTCAATGTATAACACACCGCCTTGCTATTCAATTTATATGTGCAAGCTTGTTCTTGAGTGGATAAAGACTCTCGGCGGTCTTGAAGCAATGAAGCTTCACAACGAAAAGAAATGCTCAATTCTCTATGATTTTATCGACAACAGCAAGATGTTCAACAACCCCGTCAAGAAGAGCGACCGTTCACTTATGAACGTAACATTCGTTACCGAGAGCGACGAACTCAATGCAAAGTTTGTCAAGGAAGCAACAGAAGCAGGCTTTGTTAACCTCAAGGGTCACCGCTCAGTCGGCGGCATGAGAGCTTCAATCTATAACGCAATGCCCATCGAAGGCGTTGAAAAGCTTGTTGACTTCATGGCAGAGTTCGAGAAGAAGAACTGATTTCATATTTTGAAACAAAAATGTAGGGCGGGATGCCCACATCCCGCCGTTATTTTTTCGAAAGGACAGATTTCAATGTTCAACATTTTATTATTAAACAAAATTTCAAAGAACGGTCTCGACCGTCTTGATGCAACAAAATTCGCTTGTGCAGATGCTGTCGAAAATCCCGATGCGATTCTCGTGCGCTCCGCTTCGATGCACGAAATGGAGCTTTCGGAGAGCACTCTCGCAATCGCAAGAGCAGGCGCAGGCGTCAATAATATTCCCATCCCTGCCTGCAGCGACAAGGGCGTTGTTGTTTTCAACACTCCCGGCGCAAACGCAAATGCGGTTAAGGAGCTTGTTATCTGCTCACTTTTCCTTGCTTCAAGAAAGGTTGCCGCTTCTCTCGACTGGTGCAAGACACTTAAGGGCGAGGGTGAAAACGTCGGCAAGCTCGTTGAAAAAGGCAAGAGCAACTTCGCAGGTCCCGAAATCCTCGGCAAGACTCTCGGCATCGTCGGTCTCGGTGCAATCGGTGCACTTGTTGCAGAAAGCGCAAAGGCACTTGGTATGACCGTTATCGCTTATGACCCCTTCGCAGCAGGCAAGACCGATATCAAGCTTGTCGAGCTTGACGAAATTTTTGCAAACAGCGACTATATCACACTTCACGCACCCCTCAACGACAGCACAAGAGGAATGATTAACGCAGAAACCATCGCAAAGATGAAGGATGGCGTCAGAATTCTCAACTTCGCAAGAGGCGAGCTTGTTGCGTCAAAGGATATCATTGATGCTCTTGCAAGCGGTAAGGCAGGCGCTTATGTTACCGACTTCCCGACTGATGAACAGCTCGGTGCAGAGGGCGTAACAGCTATTCCCCATCTCGGCGCATCAACTCCCGAGAGCGAGGAAAACTGCGCAATGATGGCGGCAGACGAGGTTTCCGCTTATCTTCTCAGGGGCGAAATCAAGAATTCCGTCAACCTTCCCAACACCTGCCTTGCAGAGAGCTATGCGGTACGCACCTGCTTTATCCACAAGGAAAACGCAGATGATTTTGCAATCAAGGCAGAAGCTGCGGCAAGGGCAGCGGGCGCAAGCGTAACTTCAATCTTCACCGCTAACAAAAAGGATATGGGTTACACCGTAATCGATACCGACAAGGTATTTGATGCAAGCGGCGTTGAAGGCGCAATCAGAGTAAGAACAATATAAAGGACTGTCTCACTAAGCGAAGAACAAAAGAAACGAGATAAAGAGAGATGAATTGAATCGGAAAATAAGTTGTCCGTAATCAGTTTATTTGTGCTATAAAATAAAAATATTTTTTATGTTTCTTTTTAGCCGTTTTTCCGAACTCGACGTATACACATACGCCTGTCGTTCGGAGAAAACGGCTTCTTCATCTTATTGAGACAGCCCTGACTTTACAGGAGATATTATGGATAAATTCAGCTTCATAAAAGATGAAAAACTGCAGAAGCAGATAAAATTCGCGCTCGTTATTGACGAAATGAAGAATATTTTCCGCCGAAACCTCATTATTGACGGGTCAAGGCGTGAAAACGATGCCGAGCATTCTTGGAATCTTGCGATGCTTGCAATGCTGTTTGAGGAGTACAGCACAGAAAAGGTGAATATCGAAAGAGTGCTGAAAATTGCACTTGTTCACGACCTTGTTGAAGTCTACGCAGGTGACACATTTGCATATGATGCAAAAGGGAATGAGGATAAGCTTCAGCGAGAAATCGAGTCGGCGAATAAACTTTTCGGCATTCTCGACCCCGTGCAGGGAGCAGAAATCCGCGCACTGTGGGATGAATTTGAGGCAAAAGAAACTCCCGAGTCAAAGTATGCCAACGCAATCGACCGTATCCAGCCTCTTATCAATAACTACATGACAAACGGTCACACATGGAAAGAGGGCGATGTCCATGCGCCGCAGATCTTGAAGCGCATGGATATCATCAGGACAACAACTCCCGCACTCTGGCCGATAGTCGAGGGAATAATCGCCACCTCAATCGAAATCGGAATATTGAAGAAGTAAAAGTATAACATAATAAGCGGTTTGCAAAGGACAGAACCTCTGCAAACCGCTTTATATATTGGTTATTATTTTGCTGTTAATAACTTTAATATCCTACCGAAATTTTATATCTTCCGACGTAGCCTGTTGAGCTGTCAGCATAGGTATTGATTCCTTCAAAACTTCCGTCGGTTGAACAGGTATTGCCTGCAACGAGAAGCTCTCGGTTATCGTCGGAATACGCAAGGCAGAGAGCGGAATCATCGTCAAAGCCTGCCTGAGAAAGGACTTCGATTCCCGTACCGTTGACGTCAAGGAAATATATAAAACCGTCTGTGCCGCCCTTGTTTCCGATTGAGGCAAACTCGCGGTTCGCCGAGGTTGTGTAACCCGTTACGGCATAGCCGCCGTCGGCAGCAACAATATCTGTTATATAATCATCATAGAAGCCGGAAACGATTTTGTACCACTGTCTTTCGCCGTTTTTATTAAAACGGAAAACAAGCGCATCCGTGTCGCCGCAATTATGAATTCCTTTGAGTGTACCGTCGGGCGATACTGCCGAAGTCAGGGTATAATTTCCCGCAACAACGCATCCGCCTTTGCCGTCGGCAGCGATTGAGTCGAATTCATCGGAGCCTGAGGTTGCAAGCACCTGATACCATTGAAAATCGCCTGCATAGTCAAATTTCATAATAACTGTATCGGCGTAGCTGCCGAAAAGTCCTTCAAAGGATGAAAACAGACCGTCAGTTGTGGTTGTTATGCAGGCAAGGAAGATGTTGCCGTCACTGTCAACGTCGATGCCGCCGATATGGCTGCTTTTTGTTCCGTTAAAATAATGCTTCCAAAGGACTTCGTTATTGCTGTTAAAGTTGATAACAATTGAACTCATTCCGGGAACTCCGAGAAACGCACCGTCGGTCGAGGTTGTTTTACCGCCGACTGCATAGCCGTCGTGAGTTGCACTTACGCAGTAGAAGAAGTCATTGCCCGAGCCGGCATGGAAGTTTTTTGACAGCTCGGTTCCTTTTGATGAAAGGGTAATAATCACAGCATCGTTATCGATTTTTTCTTCATAAGGAGAAGGTGTATATGAACCGACGGTAACGATGTTTCCGTTGCTTAGAACGGCAATGTCATAAAGCGAAACGGAGAATCTTGAATCACCGTAAAGCTTTACCCATTCAACAGTACCCGCTCTTGAGAACTTTGCAACAAATGAGAAAGGAATATTCCAATTGAGAGACTCGTCGCAGAGACCTTCAAAATCGCCATCGACCGATGCTGTTGTGCCGCAGGCAACGTAGCCGCCCTCTGGAAGCGCATCCATACCGCGGACGACTGTCCCGATATTGCCCGAACTTCCGCCGAAAATTGCAAGTGCAATTTCACTTGCGGCGTTGAGATAAGGACCGCCATCGGTGGTCGGTGCTTTGGTTGTTGAAGCGGTTGTCTTTTTGGTGGTTGAAGGCTTGGTTGTTGTCGGTCTTGCAGTTGTGGGGGCTGCAGTTGTCGGTGCTGCTGTGGTGGGTTGTGAGGTTGTGGTAGGAGCAGCAGAAGTTTTTATGGTGATATCAGCCTCTTCGTTGCCCTGCGCATGAACGCCATTTTCTTTATATCTTACATAAACAGTATACTCGGTTTCGGGTGAAAGCTTTTCGAATTGGGTTTTATCGCTCCAGTTATAAAGATATCCGTGTTGATTACTGTAAAGACGGTACTCGCATCTTTCGTCGTATTCCACAGAGATTGAATTGTGAGTTACGGCTTGGAGTACGGGTTTTTCGGGAATAACGGGGTCATACACCGTAACAACAATGGGCTTCGAGCTTTCATCAACGCCGTCAACCGTTCCGCAGGCAGTGATTGAATATGTTGTGCCGGGAACAACCTCAACAAAGCCTTGCATACCGTTACCCATATCCACATATTGTGCTTCAGGTTCTATCGCAAGAGTTATTTCACATCCGTCAACGACGGGAGGTACAACAAGAATGCTGTAAAGCTCATCATAGACAAGAACCGTCGGTTGAGGAATGACATATGTTTTTTCGGGTTCGGTAGTCGGAGGTTCCGTTGTTGTCGGCGTCTGAGTTGTCGGTGTTTCGGTAGTCTGAATTTCGGTTGTTGTTTCCGTGGTTGGCGCTTCGGTGGCAGGCGCCTGAGTTGTAGCGGGATTTACTATAACCGGCGGACCGAAGGTCGGACCCGGAACTGTCGGCAATGCGGTTGTCGGAGCTTTTGTTGTTGTCGGAGCGGCAGACTGAGGTTGAGATGTCGGTTGTGCCGATGTCGATTGCATCTCCGTTGCCGTTGTTTTCTCCTGCTCGGTTGTCGAAGCAGCCGTTGATGACTGGGTCGGTGCGACCGTAGCAGACGGTTCGGGCAGATAATCCGTTGTTGTTTCCTTATCCTCAACCGTTGTCGGTTCTTCCGTTACGGTTGTTGTGTAGCAGGAATGCGGCTTGGTTTCGATAATATCGCCGAAACCGAGAAAATTGCCGATACCGTTAACAATGATTGCAAAGATAAGGATAAGCATGCTTATGAGCTTGATAAAAAAGTTGCAGTCGCATGTTAACCACATAAAATGTCCCCCTTTGCGCAACGCGCATATATTAATACACTATACATATTATCATAAAATGCACCAAAAATCAATAGCCGGCGGGATGACCCACCGGCTGTAAAATTATGTTCAGATTTCGGGGATTTCGATTTCGATTTCTCTGCCAAGCTCTGCCGAACGTGAGATACCGTCGATGATAGCCTGGTTGTAGAGAATCTGGCTGCAGGGAACGGGTGCTTCTCCGTCTTCCTTAACAGCATCAACAAATGAACGAATCTTGATATCGAAGCAGTCAACATCATTCTTCTTCATGGGAATATATGTTTCAATCTGCTCGCCTGCGATTTCGTGGTAGATAACGAGCGGACCGCCGATGCTGCCGTTCCAGCATTCGGTTGAGGGGATTCTTACCGAACCCTTTGTACCCATGATGATTGTATCACCCGGGGTATCAAGGTTCATTGCCCATGCGATTCTGAAGTCGAGGATAATGCCGCCTTCGAGACGGATAAAGCCTGCAGCAAAGTCATCAACGCCGAATACATCGTGATGCTCATAATCGGGACTCTTGCCGAAGAAGTCGGACTTATAGCCCGAAACGGTGAGAGGCTTGGGATAGCCGATTGAGTTGAGAACCATATCGAGTGAATAGCAGCCGATATCGCCGAGTGCGCCGATTCCTGCTGTTTCTTTTTCGATGAACGATGTGCCGAAGGGAGTGGGAATACCTCTTCTTCTGCCGCCGCCTGTCTGGATGTAGTAAATCTTTCCGAGTTCGCCTGACTGAACAACTCTTTTGAGCATCTTCATGTTTTCGTCAAAACGGGGCTGGAAGCCGATTGAAAGAACTGCATTGCTTGCTTTCTCTGCTTTGCAGATTGCAACAGCTTCTTCAAGAGTAACGCACATGGGCTTTTCGAGAAGAACGCTTACGTTATGCTCGAGAGCATAGATGGTACATTCAGCATGAGTTGCGTTATAGGTACAAACGCTGACTGCATCGCAGATGCCTGCATCAATAAGCTCTTTATGGCTGGGGAAGAATTTAACATCACCCTCAACGCCGTATCTTTCGCAGAATGCTTCTGCCTTGCCGGGAACAAGATCTGCAGCGGCAACAATTTCAACATCGGGGCATTTCTGATATGCCTTGACGTGTGCTTCTGCAATCCAGCCGGTGCCGATGATACCGACCTTGATTTTTTTGCTCATATCTCTGACTTTTTCGTCAGCGGGAGCTTCTTTGAACTTATCAAGAATATTTTCTGACATGATAATTACCTCGCTTAAAATTATTAATGAAGAATTAAAAATGAACAATGAATAATGTCGGGCGGGCGTTGCCCGCACCCAATTATAAATCGGTCATAGGCAGAGCCTATCCTTAATTTTTCATTTTTCACTTTTCATTCAAAATTTACCAATTAAGAGTTTTAAGGTATTCTCTGCTGAGTTTTACGGAATTAAGCGGAGTGTCGCCCTTTGCGGGTGAATCCTGCTCAACAACGACCCATTCTGCACCTGCATTTTCGCAAGCAGCAAGGATTGCGGGCATATCCTGAACACCGTGACCGACAGGCATGAATGAGAATGAGTCCTCTTCTTCTTCCTGCTCAACTTCGTCGTCAATGCCGATGAGATCATAGAGCTTACCGAGCTTGTCGCCGCTCTTCTTGAAATCCTTGAGGTGAACAACAGGTGAACGTCCGCTGTATTTTTCAACATATTCGGCAGGATTTACGCCTGCAACATTTACCCAGCAGGTATCGATTTCCGTTTTGAGAAGATCATCGGAAACGCTTGAATAAAGTACATCGAGAGCATATTCGCCGTCGATTGTAACGAATTCGAAATCATGATTGTGATAGAGAAGCTGAAGTCCGAGTGACTTTGCTGCTTCGCCGATTTTGCGGATTCCCTCAACAGTTGCGGGAAAACCGTCCGTTCCGGGTCTGCATTCCTCAGTAAGATAAGGGACAACAACGTATTTACAGCCGATTTTTGCATAATCCGAAAGAACCGATTCGGGATTTTCGAGCATATCGTAATAAGGAACATGAGCGGAGATGGGAACAATACCGATTTCCTCACAAAATGCCTTTATTTTTTCGGGGTCTTCGCCGAAAAGTCCTGCAAACTCAACGCCGTCATATCCGAGGTCTTTCATCTGCTGAATTGTGCCGTAAAAATCCTTTTCCATTTCGTCACGAACGGAATAGAGCTGGACAGCCACGGGAAGTTTCATTTGAAATTCACTCCTATGTATTTTATTACGCTATATATAGTAGCACAAGTAAAAACTTAATACAAGTGGGAATATAAAATATTTATGATTATTTTTCGTCAAGATATTTTTGTGCAATTTCAGCCGCGCATTTAACAAGCTCCGAGCAGGGACGTTTTTTATAGTATTCTTTTGTTCTGTCTTCGGGAACGGGAGAAGAATTCTTTTCTTCAAGTCCGAGAAGCTCACGGCAGATAATCGAACCGTTTTCCTCTCTGAAATCGCCAGCTGCTTTCTGAATAAGTGCATAAAGGGCAGCTTTTTTCTCTTTGTCATTGGGGTCGGCTGCGGCAAATTCATTTGAAAGCACCATTGTCATGCCGCTGACCGCACCGCAAACCTCACGCAGTCTGCCGAATCCGCCGCCGAAGCCTGCGGAAAGACGCACTGCTTCCTCTTTTGTCAGGTTTGTTTTATCAAGAAAGGCGCAGAAAACCGCCTGACAGCAGTTGCAGCCGCCCTCGAAAAGTTCTTTTGCGTGTTCGGGTCTGTTCATGGTAGGACTCCTTTTTGATTGTATGTTTAATATATTATAGTATAATCAATGAATGGAAAAAGTCAAACAAAATCATTTTAATCGATTATTTTTTCAAAATTAATAAAATATTAAAAATTACCTATTCCATTTTTCGGGATGATGTGTTATAATCCGATTATACATCCCCTGAATTTTTGGGGAAAATATAAAACGGAGGATAAAATAATGACAAAAACAATCTCAGTAACAAAAAGAATGCTTGCAATGCTTCTTGCCGTTCTCATGATGTTTTCGGGAATGGCAGTTTCGGCAAGTGCAGGCGCAGCAACACCGAGCGATCCTGCTCCCGTTCCCACATCTGTTCCCGCTCCCACATTGACCAAGAGCGATGCAGACAAAACAATCACCGTTAAGCTCCCCGAGGTTGAAGGTTATGACGTTAAAATCCTTGTTGAGCCTTCGGCAAGCTATGTTGACCTCAACAACGGCAATTGGCTTTATGTTAACCTTACTCCCGGCCAGAAGTACACCTTTAAGGCTTACATAATCAAGCCTAACAACGAGCCTCTTTATTCACCCGAAAAGGCGGAAACAATTAAGGACAAGCACACCACTCCTTCGGCACCCGTTGCAACAAAGGTTACTTCAACAACCATCACCGCAGCTAAGGTAACAGACTGCCAGTATAAGCTTGTAAGAGTAAGTGACCAGAAGGTTATATATAACTGGGGCGATACAGTCGTATTCGAAAAGCTTGCAGCAAATACCGCTTATCTCCTTTCAATCAGAAAGAAGGCTACTTCAACAAAATATGCAAGTGACCCCGTAAGCATCACTGTCAAGACTCTCAAGGCAGGCGATGCAAAAGCAGTCGGCAAGCCCGTTCTTGTTGACAAAACCAATACAACAATAATTGTTAAGTGCGCTGAAGGCGATGAAGACAAGAACATTGAATTCTCGATCGACAAGGGCAAAACCTGGCAGCATTCGGGCGAATTCAAGAACCTTAAGCCCAACACAATTTACGGCGTAATCGCAAGAAGAACATATGATTCCGCTCTTCAGGATCCCAACCCCTCAAGTGCAATTCTTGAAATCAGAACAAACTCAAAAGAGCGTTTCTCTGCATCTCTCACAAAGTGCAAATTCACTCTTGCTGAAGGCAGAGTTTACGCAAACGAGTTTATCGAGGTAACCGTTACCGGTGACGGTCCCGCAGATCTTTACCTTGCAGAATACGGCGATACAAGATACATTCCTTATTCTGTAAAGATTGACGACAATGAATTTGAACTCGAGAACGGCAAGGGCGAAATTGTCCCCGGCAGCAATAATGCAAACAAGGAAATCCAGGCTACCGTTGTTTATACCGTAGAAAGATACGTCGGCGGCGGCGAATGGAGAGAAATGGGTACAATCGAATCCAAGCAGACAATCGAGGTCGGTCCCAACAAGAATATCTTCACCGTTATCGGCGAGTTCTTTGTTTCGGTATTTAACGTTTTGTTTGACACAATTCCCGATCTCATTCTCAGCACCGGCGGATTGTGGGAAAAGGGTCTTGCCCTTCTCTTCGGTATGTTCAGTGACCTCGGCGGCGGAACATCAACAAAATAACCGTTAAACCGGAAAAGTATCTTAAATATCAAAACAGTAAAACGGCTTGTATGGTATTAACCTGCGCAAGCCGTTTCTATGTTAAAAATATGAAATCAGAACATCATAAGAACTGTTGATACAAACGCAATTGCAGTTGAAATCAGAGTTTTCGGTGACGGCTTTTCTTTTCTGATAAGGCTGATTATCGTTGAAAAAACCATAACACCGCCGGTTGTTATCGGGAACTGAACCGAAGCGGGGAGAGAAACAAGTGCGATAAGGCAGAAAAGATTGCCGATTCCGTTGCAGAATGCATGACCTGCAACGCTGCCGAGAGATTTAAGCGAAATTTTTGCGATTTTTTTGTTTTTGATAAGCTGATACGCAAGGCAAATTACGAAAACGCATATGTTCACGGTTGCCATAAAGCTTTTGCTGTCAACGGCGAGAGCGGAATTTGACTGATGTATTTTCGAAAGCACGCCGACCATGCCGTTAAGCACGAACACGCCGAAATAATATTTGAGATTATTGCCTTTTGTTGTACTTTTTTCAAAGCTGAGTGAGGTTGCAACGCCGATAAGTATAATACAGAAAATTTTGAAGATATTCAGCTTTTCGTTGCAGAAAATAACTCCGTAAGCAAGCGGAAGAAGCATTCCGCCGAGCATTGCATAAATGGAAAAAACCGAAAGATTCGCCGTCGCAAAGGATTTTAAGCTTGCGTAGTTGTAGCCGAGAACAACAACGGCATAAATTGCGGCAACAAGCACGGAAAACCAAGTGAATTCAAGCTTGAATCCGCTGAGAATCAGCATAATCAGAAAGCTGATTCCGTGAGTATATCCCGCAAAAATGACGGTTGAATCATCGCCGTCACCGTTGAACTTGCGGAACTGTTGGTTGAATAAAAACTGCATTGCAAACAAAAGCGCTGCAGTTGTGAGAAGTACATACATCATATCGATATTTCTCCTTGTTTATGGTCTGGAGGTCATAATATAAATCACGTGCCGCAAGGCACATATCGCACCGTCAGGTATATCGCACACAAAAGTGTATATCGCAATCCGTGAGGATTTATATCACTGTGTTGCGTGTCAGCAACACAACACACTCTATATGATTCGTATGAGGAAACATATCCACGGGGCAGATTTTTCTGACCTTGTATCCTTTGTGAGTGAGCATATTGAGGTCACGGGCGAGAGTTTCCGGATTACAGGAAATATATACAACTCTTTCCGGAGCGGCAACCGCAAGCGAATCAATGAATTTTTTACTGCTTCCCGAACGGGGCGGGTCCATAAAAACAACATCAAACTTCTCGCCGTTTTCGGCAAGTTCCTGCATAAAATCGCCCGCATCGGCGCAGTAAAAACGTGCATTTTCCATGCCGTTGCGCTTGCAGTTCGAGATTGCATCCTTGACAGCATCGCGGTTGAGTTCAACGCCGATAACCTTGCCCGCTGTTTTTGCGGCAACAAGACCGATTGTTCCGATTCCGCAGTATGCGTCGAGAACGCTCGTGCTTTTATCAAGCTGAGCAAGCTCCATCGCTTTGCCGTAGAGCTTTTCCGTCTGCACGGGGTTAATCTGATAAAATGATTTTGGAGAAATTCTGAAAACACAGCCGCAGAGGGTATCTTCAATATAACCGTTGCCGTAAAGCACTTCTTCTTTTTCACCGAGAACAAGATTTGTGTCCTTCGGGTTGATATTGAGCACAACCGTTGTGATTTCGGGGTGCTTTTCAAGAAGCGCGGCAGTAAATTTCTTTTTCATCGGAAAATATCCGCTCGCGCCGACAAGCACAACCATAACCTCGCCGCTTGAAAATCCTCTTTTGACCAGCACGTGGCGGAGAAAACCCGTGCCTCTGTCTTCATCATAAGTCCATATTTTGAACTTAGGGAGCATTTCACGGATATCAACAATGATTTCATCGGCGGTAACATCCTCTGTCATGCAGCTGTCAACCGAAACTATTCTGTGACTGCCGGACTGATAAACGCCCGATATGATTTTTCCGCTTTTTGTTCTGCCGAATGCCGCCTGGACCTTGTTTCGGTAGTGATACGGATTTTCCATGCCGATAATTTTTTCGACCTTGCCGAATTTCTTAAGAAGAATTTCGCATCTCGCCTGCTTCCATTTAAGCTGACGGTCATAAGTCATATTCTGAAGCTGGCATCCGCCGCATTTTTTTGCAAGCGGACACGCATCGGGGTTTGTTTTTATATTGGAAGTGTGTGACATAATTATTTTTCCTCAAACATAGGTGTTGAAAGATATCTTTCTCCGCCGTCGGGGAGAAGAACAACAATTTTTTTGCCTTCGTTTTCGGGGCATAAAGCAACTTTTGTTGCCGCATGAAGCGCCGCACCCGAAGAGATTCCGATAAGAATGCCTTCTGTTTTTACCGTCAGTCTTGCAGCTTCATAGGCTTCTTCGGTTGTGACGGTGATTATTTCATCATAGATTTTTGTGTCAAGTATCGACGGGACAAAGCCTGCACCGATACCCTGCAAGCCGTGCGCACCTGCTCTGCCTTCGGAAAGGAAGGGCGAATCCGCAGGCTCAACGGCGATGATTTTTACGTCGGGATTTTTTTCTTTGAGGTATCTGCCGACACCTGTTACAGTTCCGCCCGTACCGACTCCCGCAACAAAAATGTCAACCTCACCGTCGGTATCATCCCATATTTCGGGACCGGTTGTTTTATAGTGTGCATCGGAATTTGACGGATTGTCAAACTGAGCAGGGATAAAGCTTCCTTCAATCTCTTTTGCAAGCTCGTTTGCCTTTTCAATTGCACCTGCCATACCCTTCGCGCCGTCGGTCAGCACAAGCTCTGCACCGTAGGCGGCAAGAAGCTTTCTGCGCTCAATGCTCATCGTTTCGGGCATTGTGATGATGACCTTAAGACCCATCTGCGCCGCAACCGAAGCAATGCCGATGCCCGTGTTTCCGCTTGTAGGCTCAATTATAACCGAATCCTTTGTTATTTTTCCGCTTTCCATGGCAGAGCGGAGCATTTCGTATCCGACTCTGTCTTTTGCGCTGCCGGCAGGGTTGAGATATTCCGCTTTTACAAGAATTTCGGCGTAAGCTTCCGTGCTTTTTGCGTAGGAAGAAAAACGTATGAGCGGAGTGTTGCCGATAACCTCGGCGGCATTATTATAAATTTTCAAAGTAATCACCTCAGTCTATAAAAGTATATCAACACAGTTAAATTCCGTCAAGAGAAGTATATAAAAATTTTTGGTAAAATTGAACAATTTTTACCCTTTAAAATTTACATTCGATAAAAATATTTTTCCTTGAAATAGTTAAATAAAACAGTATAATGAAGTTAAAAGGGTAAATGTAACCTAATCTGTTTTTAAGGAGATTTTTAACATGGCAGAAAAAGTAAAGATTGGTATAATCGGATGCGGCGGCATCGCAAACGGAAAGCACCTTCGTGCAATTTCGAGCATTGACTTCCTTGAACCCGTTGCATTCTGCGATATTATTGAAGAAAGAGCTATCGAAACCGCAAAGAAATACGGCGGTGAGGATGCAAAAATTTATACGGATTATAAAGAGCTTCTCAAGAATGAAGAAATCGTTGCGGTTCATGTATGTACTCCCAACAAGTCCCACAGCTTCATTACCATCGATGCTCTCGAAGCAGGCAAGCATGTTCTCTGCGAAAAGCCCATGGCAAAAACCTACGCAGAAGCAAAGGCTATGTATGAAGCATCGGTAAGAACAGGCAAGGTTCTTTCAATCGGCTATCAGTCACGCTGGAGAGGCGATTCGCTCTATCTTAAGGAATGCTGCGAAAACGACGAATTCGGCGAAATCTACTACGCAAGAGCTCTTGCGCTCCGCAGAAGAGCTGTTCCCACCTGGGGCGTATTCCTCAACGAAGAAGAGCAGGGCGGCGGTCCGCTTATCGATATCGGTACTCACGCACTCGACCTTACCCTCTGGATGATGAACAACTACAAGCCCAAGATGGTTGTCGGCACAACCTTCAAAAAGCTCGGCGACCAGAAGAGAACAGCCAACGCATGGGGCGACTGGGATCCCGAAAAGTATACCGTTGAAGATTCCGCTTTCGGTTTTGTTGTTATGGAAAACGGCGCAACCATAAGCGTTGAATCCGCATGGGCGCTCAATATCGCTGATCCCTGCGAAGCTTCAACTCTTATCGCAGGCGTCAAGGGCGGCGCAGATATGCTCGGCGATGACCTTCGCATCAACTACGTAAAGAACGGCAGACAGGTTATCGAAACTCCCAACTTTGACGCAGGCGGCGTTGCATTCTATGAGGGTGCAAGCGACAGACCCGAAGAACTCGAATGCCGTGCATTCTATGATGCTGTTCTCAACGGTGCAGAGCTTCGCACAAAGCCCGAGCAGGCTATGGTAGTCACTCAGATTCTCGAAGCTATCTATGAATCCGCAAAAACAGGCAAGCCCGTATATATCAACAACGACTAAGGTGAAAATATAATGAAAATTGCAGTTCAGGTCTATTCGGTAAGAGACCATATAAACGATACCGAAACTCTCCTCAAGGCTCTTGAGGAAATAAAAAAAATCGGATATGACGGCGTTGAATTCGCAGGATATTTCAACACCGATGCCGCAACAATCAAGGCAAAGCTTGACGAAGTCGGTCTCGTTGCAGTCGGCTCACATATGGGTCTTGACGATTTCAAGGAAGATAAGCTTGCCGAAACAATCGAATTTGCAAACACTCTCGGCCTGAAGGCTGTCGGAGTAGGCGGCGCACCTCATTCAACAATGGAAGAGGCTGTCAATACCGGTGACGTACTCGGTGCGGCTGAGAAGTATGCCATGGAAAAATACGGCATGAAGGTTTATTATCATAACCATTGTGAGGAGTTTGTTGCTCTTGAAAACGGCCTTTATCCCATTGACGTTATCGGAGACAGATGCTCGCTCGAAATCGATACATACTGGAGCTTCCACGCAGGTCAGGATAACTATAAGCTTCTGACCGAAAAGAAGGATAATATTGTTCTTCTTCATGTCAAGGACGGCGTCGACGGTAAGCCCAAGGCTCTCGGCGAGGGCAACAATGACCTTGCAACAGTTGTCAAGGCTGCCAAGGATATCGGCATGGAGTGGCTTATTGTTGAAAACGATGACCCCGTACCTACCGGATTTGAGGATATCGCAAGAAGCATCAAATATATTAAAGGCATAATCTGAATCAATGAATAATGAATAGTGAAAAATGAATAATTAAGGATAGGCTCCGCCTATGACCGATTTTATATTGGCGGCGCAGCCCCTTAATTTTTCATTCTTCATTTTTAATTTTTCATTTTATAAGGAGAAAAACCATGAAACTCGGAGTATTCACAACCTTACTTTCAAACCTCTCGCTTGAAGAGGCGCTCAAATATTTCAAGTCACTCGGCATCGAGATGGTCGAAATCGGCTGCGGCGGCTACCCCGGAAATGCTCATGCAAATCCCGAGGAGCTTCTCAACGACGACGCAAAGTTTGAAGAATTCAAGGCTCTTATCAAGAAATATGATGTTGAAATCAGCGCACTTTCATGCCACGGTAACCCCGTGCATCCCAACAAAGAAATTGCCGCGGATTATGACAAAACAATCAGAAACACAATTCTTCTTGCTGAAAAGCTCGGTCTTCATCAGATCAATACTTTCTCGGGCTGCCCCGGTGACTGCGAAACAGCAAAGTATCCCAACTGGGTAACCTGCCCATGGCCCAATGATTTCGGCGAAATCCTTGAGTGGCAGTGGAACGAAGTTCTTATTCCCTACTGGAAAGATCTTGTTGAATTTGCAAAGGCTCACGGCGTTAACAAAATCGCTCTCGAGCTTCACCCCGGATTCTGCGTTTATAACACCGAATCTCTCCTTCGTCTCCGCGAGGCGGTAGGTCCCGAAATCGGTGCAAACTTTGACCCGAGCCACCTTATCTGGCAGGGTATGGACCCCGTTGCCTGCATCCGCAAGCTCGGCGATGCAATCTTCCATTTCCACGCAAAGGACACAAAGATTGATAAGTATAACACCGCTGTCAACGGCGTGCTTGACAATAAGCCCTACGGCGATGAAATCAACCGTTCGTGGATATTCCGTACAATCGGCTACGGCAACGACAATGCATACTGGAAAGAAATTATCTCAAATCTCCGTATGGTCGGTTATGACTATGCTATCAGCATTGAACACGAAGACTCACTTATGAGCCAGAATGAAGGTCTTTCAAAGGCAGTTTCATTCCTCAAAAATATAATTCTCACCGAATCCACAGGCGAAATGTGGTGGGTATGAGTTTTGCGGAGCAAAACAGTGAAATGATATGAATACGGTTTCTGATGTTTTACCCAAGAGAAAGCTTCACAGACTCAAAAGCTGGGATTACAGCAGCAATGGATACTATTTTATAACGATATGCACTAAGGATAAAAAGAATTTGCTTGCTAATGTAGGGAACGCCGTCCCCGGCGTTCCGCCGGAGCTTACGCCAATCGGCAAGGCGATTGAAAGAGCCTGGAACAGAATCAATGATGTTGACTCTAATTTTAAGACAGATTTTTTTCGGATAATGCCAAATCATATTCACGGTATAATTATAATTGAAAATCAAGAAGCTGATGTTTCTGATGCGGAACGCCGGGGACGGCGTTCCCTACCGGATATTGTTCGAGGATTTAAGTCGGCTACAACCCGTGAATACAATAAACTTGTTCCGGAAAAAGACAGAAACAAGCTTTGGCAATCGTCTTTTTATGATGAGATTATTAAAAACGAGCAAATGCTTTTTGAGGCGAGAAAATACATAGAGTTTAACCACTTGAAACATTATAACGGGATATTGTTTAAGGGGCACGAATAATTTTGAAAGAAGCGATACCATGATCAACAATAAAATCGGCTGTGCCGTTATCGGTTACGGCGGAATGGGCGGATGGCATGCCCGCAAAATCAAGGAAGAAATGGGCGAATATGCCGAAGTTGTCGGCATTTTCGACATAAATCCCGAAAGAAAAAAGGTTGCCGATGAAAAAGGTTTTCATTTCTTTTCTTCAAGAGAGGAGCTTCTCTCCGACGAAAGAATCGACCTTGTAACAATCGCAACGCCCAACGACGTTCACAAAGAAATCGCAATTGATGCAATGCGTCACGGCAAAAACGTCATCAGCGAAAAGCCTGTCACCCTTTGCAGTGCCGACCTTGAAGAAATGATTGCCTGCGCAAACGAAACGGGCAAGCTTTTCACCGTTCATCAGAACAGACGCTGGGACGAGGATTATCTTACAATGAAGAAAATTCTTGACGAGAACACTCTCGGCAATGTTTTCAGAATCGAATCCCGTGTTCAGGGTTCAAGAGGCGTTCCCGGTGATTGGCGCAATCAGCCTCAGCACGGCGGCGGAATGGTTTTCGACTGGGGAATCCACCTTCTTGACCAGGCTCTTATGATGACTCTGCCCCGAAAGCTTAAAACAGTTTATGCGGAGCTTACCAATGTCACCAACGAAAACTGCGATGACGGTTTCCGTACAACGCTTATTTTCGATGACGGACTTTCGTTCTACGTTGAAGTCACAACAAGCAACTTCATCGAGCTTCCGCTCTGGTATATGCTCGGCGAAAACGGCTCTGCGGTTATCACCGACTGGGACTGCAACGGCAAAATCGTTATGGTTTCAGACTGGGAAAACAGAGATGCCGTTCCCATCGTTGCGGGTGCCGGCATAACCAAAACCATGGCACCCAGAACCGATGACACGATTCAGACATATCCCTTACCCGTTCAGAAGGCAAATTGGGGAGAATACTATAAAAATATTTTCGCTTATCTCAGAGGAGAAGCGGACATCATCGTCACTCACGACCAGCAGCGCAGACTCATGCGCCTTGTCGAAGCGATTTTTGAATCAGGCAAAACAAATAAGGTTGTTGAGTTTGAGGATATAATTTAACTTTTCTCTAACAAATCTCCGTTACAATCAGTAACGGAGATTTTTTGCTTGCAAATCCCGTAATATATGATAGAATTATAATGTAATATTGTATCCGGGAGGAACGGCAAATGATAAAAGAATTTATGGGCAAGGATTTTTTGCTTGACAGTGAACCTGCGGTAAAAATGTTTGAGGCAGCGGATAAGATGCCGATTTTTGACTGGCACTGCCATCTTTCACCCAAGGAGATTTATGAAAACAAACAGCCCGAGGATATTGCATGGCTCTGGCTTGCGGGCGACCACTATAAATGGCGTGCGATGCGTTCGTGCGGCGTTGACGAAAAATATATAACGGGGGATGCAAGCGGATATGAAAAGTTCAGGGCATTTGCAGAAATCATGCCCAATCTCATCGGCAACCCCATGTATCATTGGTGCCACCTTGAGCTGAGAAGATATTTCGGAATCAACGACATTCTTAACGCGGAGAATGCCGACAGCATATGGGAAAGAGCGAACGCCGCAATTGAAGCGGGCGGATTTACTCCGAGAGAGCTTATTGAAAAATCCAACGTTTCGCATCTTTGCACAACCGATGACCCTGCAGACAGTCTTGAATATCACAAGCTTATTGCAGCAACCGATTTCAAGTGCAAGGTTCTTCCTGCATTCAGACCCGACAAGGCACTGAGCATCGACCTTCCCTCGTGGAGACCCTGGCTTTCCGATATGGAAAAGGCAGTCGGCAGAGAAATCGGCGGTTTTGTCGAACTTTGCAAGGCTCTTGAAGAAAGAATTGAGTTCTTTGCATCAATGGGATGCCGTGCGAGTGACCATGCATTCTCATATGTACCTTATGAAGAAGCAACCGCAGAAGAGCTTGAAGAAATCTTTGTAAAGGTCAAAAACGGCGGAGAAGCAAGCGTTGTTGAAACCGATAAATTCAAGACCGCACTTCTCGGTTTTCTTGCCGCCGAATATGCAAAGCGTGATTGGGGAATGGAGCTTCACATCGGTCCCATGAGAAACAACAATACTCTTATGTTCAAGAAAATCGGACCCGATGCGGGCTTTGATTCGATAGATGACAGAGAAATCGCAGGCAAGCTTTCGAGATTCCTCGACAGCCTTGCGGTCAAGGAACAGCTTCCCAGAACGGTTCTTTTCACTCTCAATCCAAAGGATAATTATGTTCTCGGAACTATGCTTGGCAACTTCCAGAGCAGCGAAGCGGAAAGCAAGATTCAGTTCGGCTCGGCTTGGTGGTTCAATGATAATATCGACGGTATGAGGGAGCAGATGAAGGCGCTCGCAAATCTCGGCGCAATCGGCAAATTCGTCGGAATGGTAACGGATTCCCGTTCGTTCCTTTCGTATCCCAGACATGAATATTTTCGCAGAATTATGTGCGGTCTTCTCGGCGATATGGTTGCCGGCGGTCTTTATCCTTATGACGAAAAGGCGATATGCAAAATCGCAGAGGATATTTCCTATAACAACGCCATTAAATATTTTGGTATAAAATAAAAGGAGGATACATCATGGCAAAATATGTTCTTGCATTAGACCAGGGTACAACCAGTTCCAGAGCGATTATTTTCGATAAAAAAGGCAACATCGTCAGCAAGGCACAGAACGAATTTGAGCAGATTTATCCTCAGGCAGGTTGGGTTGAGCATGACCCTCTTGCCATTCTGTACAGTCAGTTTCAAGCGGTTTCGTCATGCCTTATCGGCGGCGGAATAAGCACCTCGGATATCGCAGGCATCGGCATAACCAACCAGAGAGAAACAACGATTCTCTGGGACAGACAGACGGGAAAGCCCGTCTATAATGCAATTGTATGGCAATGCCGCAGAACGGCAGAACTTTGCGAGGAACTCAAGGCGCAGGGTCTTGAGGAATACATAAAAGACAAAACCGGTCTTCTTATTGATGCATATTTTTCGGGAACAAAAATAAAGTGGATTCTTGATAACGTTCCCGAGGCAAGAAAGCTTGCCGATGAGGGCAGACTTCTTTTCGGTACGGTTGAAACATGGATAATATGGAATCTTACCGGCGGCAGTGTTCATGTTACCGACTATTCAAATGCTTCAAGAACGATGCTTTTTGACGTTGACAATCTCTGCTGGGATAAGTTCCTTTGCGAAAAGCTCGGAATTCCCATGTCGATTCTTCCCGAACCCGTTACTTCAAGCAAGGTTTACGGCAGGGTTTCAAAGGGTATTCTCGGTCTTGAAGCTCTTGAAGGAATCCCCATCTGCGGCGCAATCGGCGACCAGCCTGCTGCACTTTTCGGTCAGGGCTGCTTCGAACCCGGTCAGGCAAAGAATACCTACGGCACGGGCTGTTTCCTGCTTATGAATACGGGTGAAACAAGAGTAAAATCAAAGAATAATCTTCTTACGGGGGTTGCATGGGGTATCGGCGACAAGGTTGAGTATGCCATAGAAGGCTCGGCTTTCAATGCAGGCTCTGTTATCAAATGGCTCCGCGATGAGCTTCATATGATTGATACCGCAAAGAGATGCGACGAGCTTGCCGTAAGCGTTCCCGATGCAAACGGAATTTATTTTGTTCCCGCATTTACGGGTCTCGGCGCACCCTATTGGGATATGTATGCAAGGGGTACAATGGTAGGCATAACGAGAGGTGTCAACAGAGCGCATATTGCACGAAGCGTGCTTGAAGCGATTACATATCAGATGACCGATTTGCTCGAAGCGATGAAATCCGACTCCGGCATTGATTTCACCGAACTCAGAGTTGACGGCGGTGCAAGTGTCAGCGATATCATGCTCCAGATTCAGGCGGATATGATAAGATGCAGCGTCAACAGACCAAAGAATGTTGAAACAACCGCTCTCGGTGCTGCATATCTTGCCGGTCTTGCCGTCGGGCTTTGGGAGAGCATGGATGAAATTCAGCATAACCGTGTTGTTGAAAAGGTGTTCACTCCCGAAATGAGCAAGGAAAAGCGTGACGAGCTTTATGCAGGTTGGAAAAAGGCTGTTGAATGCTCAAAGGGATGGGCGAAGTGAAGAATTAAGGAATGGCAGGATACACACATTCCGCCTTTATTTTAAACGGAGATGAAAAAATGGACTATTTAAAGGAGTCGCTCAGACTCCACTATGAATGGAAGGGCAAGCTTGAAACAAAAGCAAGGGCAAGCGCAGGCAGCAAGCAGGATTTGTCACTTGCATACACACCGGGTGTTGCCGCGCCGTGTCTTGAAATTCAGAAAGATATAAACAAAAGCTATGAACTCACAAGAAGATGGAATACCGTTGCAGTTATCACCGACGGTACAGCTGTTCTTGGGCTGGGTGATATCGGACCCGAGGCAGGTATGCCCGTAATGGAGGGAAAGTGCCTTCTTTTCAAGTCCTTTGCGGATATTGATGCAATTCCTCTTTGCATCCGTTCAAAGGATACCGATGAAATTGTCAATGCCGTTTCACTCTTTGCAGGCAGCTTCGGAGGCATTAATCTTGAGGATATTGCGGCACCCAGATGCTTTGAAATTGAAAGAAAGCTCAAGGAAAGGTGTGATATTCCAGTATTTCACGATGACCAGCACGGCACGGCGGTCGTTGTTCTTGCGGCGGTGCTTAATGCGCTTCGCTGCGTCGGCAAAAAGCTTGAGGACTGCACGGTTGCAATGAGCGGTGCAGGTTCGGCAGGCTCTGCGATTGCAAGGCTTCTCAATGCTTGCGGCGCAGGCAACATAATAATGAGCGACAGGCAGGGAATTATCTGCAAGGGTCAGGAGCTTACGCCCGCTTTTGCCGAGCTTGCGGAATTTACCAATAAAAACAGAATTACCGGCACTCTTGCCGATGCGATGAAGGGTGCGGATGTTTTTGTCGGCGTTTCTGCAGGCGGAATAGTCAGCAAAGAGATGGTTGCCTCTATGGCGAAAAATGCCGTTGTTATGGCAATGGCAAATCCTACCCCCGAAATCATGCCCGATGAAGCTCTTGCGGCAGGCGCTGCGGTGGTCGGCACAGGCAGAAGCGATTATCCCAATCAGATTAATAATGTTCTTGCATTTCCCGGAATTTTCAGGGGTGCGCTCGACGTGAGAGCATCTGATATCAACGAGGAAATGAAGCTTGCAGCGGCTCATGCGATAGCAAATCTCGTTTCGGAAGAGAAACTGTGCGCTGAATATATTCTTCCTGAAGCATTCGACGAAAGAGTCGGTCCTGCGGTTGCCGCAGCGGTTGCAGAAGCGGCTCGCAGTTGTGGAATTGCACGAATTTAACACGGAATGTTTAGCAACTATTCACAAAAAGTTAAAATGTTTTTTTAAATTTTCCAACATACTATTGCTTTATTTTAATAGATGTGGCATAATTGCTATGCATATTGGAGCAGAATGCGTTTCGGCATTCTCTCTTGTTGGGGATTACCCCGGACTTTAGAATTTATTTAAAGGAGGAAAATCTATGTCCACAATGAAAAAGGTTATCAGCCTTATGCTTTGTGTCGCAATGCTTATCGGCACATTTGCAATCGTTGGTAACATCGCACCCGTGGCTTCGGCAGAAGAGCTTTCAGGCGCTCCTCTGGCGGGCACAAACATCGACACATACGAATCACTTGTTGCTCAGTACGGCACAAAGGCAGACGAAAACGGCGTTACAGACGGTTTCATCTATGTCGGTGCTGAAGTTATTGAAAGCAACGGTAAAATCACAGACGGTTATGTTAAACCCGGTGATGTTCTTACTGTAAGGCTTTATGTCAAGAGTAACATGTATACCGGTGACGGTAACACATTCCTTGTTTTTGACAACGATTTCTTTGATGTCAAGCTTCCTGCAGGCGAAACAACAGCTATTGATGCAAACGGCTATACTTCGAACTGCCCTGACGGTATCAAAAATATTAACCACCCCATGATTAAGCAGAATGCTTCGACACATACAATTACAAGTATTACAATGTCAAATGCAAATAACTTAATTAAAAAGCAGTGTGGTTTCAGCGAAAAATATCTCAGCGAGCACGACCTTATTAAGAGTAGTATAGTATACAGCATTGACGGCGCACAGAAGCCTTATACCATGACCTCAGACGAATGGCTTTTCAGCTATGAGGTTAAAGTTAAGGAAGGTCTTAAAGACGGTGACCAGGGTCTTATCGATTCACCCAAAACACTTTGGCAGGCTAACAAATTGGATACCGGTAAGCACGATGCAAAAAAAGAAGGTAATTTCTCCGTAAGACATATTACTGAAACCGGAATAGAAAAAATAGACCAGATGACAGGTGCTGCTTGTAAGATGTCAACTCAGATGGATAACGGTGTTCTTGATCATTTCATCCTTGATGTGACTCATACACTTACCATCGGCGAAGGTGAAGCTACAACATACACTGCAAAGTTCTATGCAGAAGATGAGGAAACAGTAATAAGCACCAAAGACACTTATGAAGTTGGTCAGAAGGCTGAATTCCCCGAATCTGTTGAAAATCAGATCGGTTGGGCAATCGTTAGGGAAGGTTCATCTGCTCCCGGTACAATTCTTTATCCCGCTGAAGACGGAACTTATGATTATACAATGAAGGAAGCAGATGTTGATTTCCTTCGTATTCTTTCAACAAAAAAGTACCCCGTTAAGATTTCGCTCGGCGCACAGCTTTTCGGCAGTGAATATGATGTAAAGGTTGATGAAACCAAACTTGAAGGCACAGGAATTGAATTCCTTAAGGATGAAATGGCATTCCGTATCATGCTTCCCATCGGCGGATCATTTGACCTTGCTTCTATCCCCGAAGGTGCAGTTGTTAAAGACGGTAACGAAATTACCGGTTGGGACACAACAACTGTTGCTGCTCCCTCAACTCTCGAAGGCACCGTTCTTACTCTTAATGCGGTTAACGGCGCAATGGGAACCGATATTACTGTATCTTCAAAGGCTATTTGGGCAACTGCAGAATACACAGTTAACTTCTACCTCAATAAGGAAGCAGTTGAAGGTGAACCCCTTAAGACTTTGACAGGTGTTAAATATAACGACACAGTTGGCTTTGGTAAATACACCGATGAAACAGGCAAGACATATACTATTGACGGTCTTGTTACAGACAAGAAGTTTGCAGGCTGGTATAATGCTGCAAACGACGAACTTATTGCTTCGGCTGATAATATCAGATATACTTACAGCGATGACCTCAACCTCTATGCCTATTGGTCAGACTATAAGAACTCCGCAACATTCATGGTCAGAGACTATGAAAACGGCAAGTGGGTAGAATACGACTACTTCCCTGACCGCGCAGAAGGTGAATCAGCCAAGATTTCGGAAAGCGATGTTGAGAAGACCATCGCGGGAGCTTGTGCAGACGAAAGCATCTCATTCAAGAACCTCTACACAACAGATCCCGATAAGATTACAGACGGTAACTACAAGGATTATCAGGTAGCAGGTATTCTTCAGCTTGCTCCCGGCGTTTACGGCACTTCCGAAATTACATACAGCGGCAATCAGGTATATTACATCGCAACAACCAAGAGCTATGAAGTAACCTGGAAGGCTCCTGCATATGACGAAGCAACAAACTCATTTGACGAATCAAAAGCAACTGTTATTTCTACTGATAAGGTTACAACTGCAGTTTACGCTGGCAACGGCGATCCCTACGCAGCAGTTTCCAAGCCTCAGAATGCAGCAGCTCCCGTTGGCTATGAGCTTGCAAGCTGGAAGAATGCAGCAACAGGCGAAGCTGTAGAACTCAACGCAAACGGCGCATATGCAGTAAGCGATGAAAATGTAACTCTTATCGCTACTTATGCTCTTGTTAATTATCCCATCGCATTCAACCTCAGAAACAGCGCAACATCCGATATCGTTATGCTCGACGGTACAGTTACTCTCGGCGGCAGCATCGAAATCAAGGATGCTAAGTTCACTCTTAAGGGTGAGGCTTCGGCTCTTCCCGAAATCGGTCTTGAAAACGACAAGCAGCCCGCAGGCGGATATACTCTTCCCGATGGCTATAAGTTTGCAGGCTGGACTTTCGGTATCGATGCAAATGCAGAAGCAATAACATTCCCCGTTAAGCTTACAGCTGATATCATCAGAAAGAACTTTGCTAACGGAGCTATCCAGATTAACGCTTCATGGGAAGCTCAGGAATATACTCTTACCTTCTATATCCTCAATGCAGAAGGAAATGAAGAACTGTTCAATACCTACAAGGTTAAGGCCGGCGCAGACCTCAGCGCTTATAAGACCACATCAGCAGAAGTTGTTGCTGCTATTAACGCAAAGGCTCCCGCAGGCAAGACCTTCAGCCAGATTTGGATCAACAAGGAAACAAATACAACCGATACAATGACCAAGATGCCCGCTAAGGATGTCAACTATGTAGCATCTTACGGTACATCAACAATCAGCGTTTACGTTGACTATGACTTCCTTGCAGATAAGGATCTCAACCAGACAATGCAGCTCTTCAAGGCAGTTCCTCTCCTCTACGGCGCAGACGTTGCTGTGGTTAAGGAAGAAGAGCCCTATTACAACCGTTCATACGAAACAGTTGTTAAGCGTACAATTATTCCCGAAACATCCAAACCCGCATCACCTTCAGAAGTTATCGGCTGGAACATCTATCACGTTGCTCCCGGCGCAGATCCCTTCACAGCAGAGTGGAAGCCCGGCTACAATGACGAGGGAACAACAATCGCAACAACAACCATTATCTTCCAGCCCATCTGGCTCGCTCATAAGGATATGCTCTTCAGAGTATATGACACAGATGGCAACCTTGCACATGCACTCGGCAAGAACCTTAAGACATATTTCTGGAATGCAGGTGCAATTGTTGACAGCGCAAAGGATACAGCTATCAACAGAAATACTGATCTCTACATTGCATACATCCTCACAATGAGCATCGAAAACTGGAACTGGAGCGAGTTCTTCAACATTGAAATGTGGCAGAGTCTCACCCTCCGTTTCGATCCGTTCCCGATTCCCAGATCATGGCTTACATGGGAAGGCTTCAAGGGTCTCCTCGAAGCAATCGGCAACGCTCTCGGCAGTCTCCTTTAATCGGAAGATAAACCGAAAATAAATTTTTCAGCCCCCGTGCATTTATGCATGGGGGCTTTTGCTGTTTATGAGGCTTAATGCAATTTAAAATAACAGGAAATTTTGGTTGTAAAAATTCTTATATTGTTTTATAATAATTTTATAAATTTTTGTTAAGGAAAGATATGTATGAAAACAACCGAAAAAATCTTAAAGAGCGAAAATCGGGAGATTGAAAGATTGAAAAAAATGCAGAGCCGCAGTTCGGGCAGCAAATATTTTTTGGTTCTGCTCGTTCTAATTGCAATTGTCAATATTCTTGATGAGGTAACAAGTAATCTGACCGTTACGGTGCAGTCCTCGTTTGTGACGGAATTTTTTGTAAATAATCCGTTTATGGGTAAGTATTATACCTACGAAGACGGGCTGGCTTTTCATTCCGGCATCGGCGTTTTTACTTATGTTCTGGGTTTGTTTACTCCGTTTTATAAGGCTCTTGCCGATAAATGGGGAAGAAAACCGCTTTTTGTGCTTTCAACACTCGGAATGGCGCTCGGACTTTTGGTTATCCACCTGTCGTCGAGCTACATAATGTTCCTTGTCGGCTTTGCAATCATCAGCTTTTTTATGGGCCACGACATTCAGATTATATATATTCTCGAAGAAGCTCCCGATAGGCACCGCGCAAAAATTTACAGCTTCCTCAAAAGCTTTGGAATTCTCGGAGTTATCCTTATTCCAACGCTCCGCGACATGCTGATGGGCAACGATGCAACAAAGTGGCGTGAAATTTTCCTCGTTCCTGCACTTATCGGTTTTGCAGCGGTAATTCTTGTTATGCTTTTTGCGAAGGATACTAAGGTTTTCATCAACGAAAGAATAGAATATCTTTCGCGTCCGTATGAGGAGAGGCAAGCGGAGAAGATTTTCAAAAAGCAGCAGAAGCAGGCTCAGAGAAACCAGTCGGGTGTTTTCAACGGCGTAAAATATATTTTCGCAAATCCCGATACAAAAATGCTGATTATTTCACACATCATTTTTGATGCGGCAATGCCTGCAATCGCACTTTATTTTGAATCCTCGATGCACCGCGCAGGGATGAGTACAAGCGAAATAACCAAGGCTCTTTTTATGGTACCCGTAATTTATGCTTTAATAACCTTCCTTTCGGGATTTATCGCCGATAAGGCAGGAAGAAAAACAACGGTTACCCTCTTTTCCTTAACATGCGTAACGGGTTATATTCTTTTTGTTGCGGGAATTCTCAGCGGTTGGAATCCGTACCTTGTCGGCTCGTTCGCCGGGCTTTACCAGGGTTCATACTGGATTGGCAGAGACTACATGAATGTTATGATGACCGAAAAGGTACCGACGGATATCCGTGCATCGGTTGTCGGCGCAGAGGGACTACTGGTTATCATCGGCCTTGTTGTCGGATATGCAAGCATAATAGTCGGTATGATGATTATGCCTATCTGGTGGGCTTGTCTTGCAATCTCAATCCCTGCAGTCGGCGTTGCCGCCGTTATGTTTACCCTTAAAGTCAAAGAAACCAAGGGTGCAAACCTTGATGAAATAGAATAAGGAAGGGAGATGCTTCAAGTGAAAACTATTTTGATTTTACCCGACGGAATGAGACCTGACTCTTTGGCAAATATTGAAAAAGCGCAAAAAATAATGAAACAGTCGTCATATACTCTCGATGCACAGACAGTATATCCTTCCGTTACTCTGCCATGCCATATTTCGCTTTTTCACAGCGTGACTCCCGAAAGGCACGGCACGACTACCAACACCTATATGCCTCAGGTCAGACCCGTCAACGGTCTTTGTGAGGTGCTAAAGCAGGCGGGTAAGAAGTGTGCGATTTTCTATAACTGGGAGGAAATCCGTGATGTTTCCCGTCCGGATTCAATTGCTCATTCGTGTTTTTACGCAGGCAGAAGAATCGGCTATAAGCAGGCGGGCGAGGAGCTTACCGATGCCGCAATCAAATATCTTAAAAAATATGATACCGATTTTACCTTCATCTATTTCGGCTATCCCGATATGCAGGGTCACAACTTCGGCTGGATGACTGATGAATATACGGAAGCTGTTCAGAGCAGCTGGGATAACATCGAAAAGCTGATGAATGAGCTTGGAGATGAATATACATATATTATTACTGCCGACCACGGAGGGCATGACAGAACCCACGGCACGGATATGCCTGAGGATATGCTGATTCCCGTGATTATTAAAGGCAATAATTTTGAAAAGGGCAAGAACCTCGGAAAAATCAATATTATGGATATTGCGCCGACTGTTGCAACGCTTCTCGGCGTTCGGCCCGATGAGGAATGGGAAGGCAAAAGCCTTATATAACAAAACAACCTCTGCAAAACGCAGAGGTTGTTGTCATATACAGATCTTTATTTATGCATACCGAGAATTTCTTCAATCGGTTCTCTGAAATCCTTTGAAACGTTGGGCAGGGATTTGCCGTTTTTGAGGAACTTTGTGAAGAGCATGCCCTTGCGGTCGGTTGACATCTGGAATTTTGAGATGAGCTTTGTAAGTTCTTCGGTTTTGTCGGCATTGGTGAGATAGGAGCAGTTTCCTGCGATAATCTCAACCGTTGCGGAGTTGCTTGCAGTAACAACAACTTCGAGCGTTTTGCCCTTGATGATTTGGGCATCTGCACTCTTGCCGTCAATGCTGACGGTGACAACCGCATCGGTAATATCTTTGAGCTTTATGATGTATGTTCTCTTTTCGGGAGCAACGGAGCTGTCGCCCTCGGATTTCTTTATTGTGAAATTAACCTTGTTTCCGCTTTCGGCAACGGTGAAATCTGTTTTGAGATATTCGCCGTTCTGATATGAGAGGGTTTCACCGTCGTCTTCATAAAGAGTGAAGGTATTGTTGCCTCTGTAAACGAGAAGCTCAAGCTTTTCGGGGTTTGAGCAGTCGTTCGTTCTGTCGTTGGTGTCCATCGGGATAATTGCGCCCTCTTTTGCGAGAACGGGGATGGTTTCAATGTCTCTGAACATCTTGACAAAGCGGTTGCCTTCGTAAATTCTGCCCGTGAAAATATCGGTATATCTTCCTTCGGGAATCCAGACATTCACGCCGGCAAGGTTTGTTTTTGCGGATGTATGCTCGGTTATCGGAGCAACGATAAGCTCTGTGCCGAAGAAGAATTCGTTTCTGCATTCGTATGCGCTCTTATCTTCGGGATAAGCGTAGTACATCGGCTCGCAAATTGCTCTGCACTCGGTGTGAGTGCGGTAATTCATTGTGTAAATATAGGGGAGGAGCTTGTGGCGGAGTCGGAGAGCATCCGTTGCGATTCTTTGGACGGGACCGCTGAATTTCCACGGCTCTTTGCCTGCAAATTCGTTGTTGGTTGAGTGCAGACGCATAACGGGGCTGAATACTCCGAGCTGCACCCAGCGCAGATAAAGCTCATCATCTCTCTTACCCATGCAGTGACCGCCGATATCGTGGCTCCACCAGGGGTAGGCAACGTTTGAGGCGGTTGCGGTGAATCCCGGTTGGAAGTCGAGGCTTTTCCACGTCTGTGTGGTGTCGCCGCTGAAGCCGAGGGGATATCTTTGGCTGCCCGCACCGCAGAAACGGGAAAGAATAAGCGGTCTGTGATTATCCTTTGCGTTGTCAAGGAAATGATAGTGGTTGAGCGCCCAGAGGGGGTCAAGACCGGGGGTTTTCGTATTCTTGCCCTGCTGCCAGTCAATCCACCAGAAGTCAACTCCTGCGTTTTCAAGCGGATGATGGAGGATGTCAAAATAATTCTCGGTGAATTTTTTATCGGTTATGTCAAATGCAACGGGTTTCTTTTCCTTCGGATTCTGACCCATTGCCTTGCACATATCCTCATACTGGTCCTCAAACCAGCGTACACCCATTGACGGATGAATGTTGAAGGTGACGTGATAATTGTCGTCCTTGAGCTTTTTGATAAAGCCGTAGGGGTCGGGGAAAAGCTCGGTGTTAAAGCTGTAACCCGTCCAGCCGACTGACCATACGTCATAGACATATTCCATGAAATTCAGATGCTTTGATACCTTATGGGCATCCTTGCCGAATTTCTCTTTGATTTTAACCCAATGCCAATCCATGTCAACCGTTGCAACGGTGATGGGGATTTCCTCTTTCTTGAATTTATCCATGAGGCTAAGGTATTCAGCCTGTGAATAATCCTTGTATCTGCTCCACCAGTTGGAGAGAGCGTATCTCGGAATGAGAGGAACTTTGCCCGTGAGCTTATATAAATCGGTTGTTGCGCCGATATAGTCGTTGCCGTAGGCAAAATAATATTCGTCTTTTCCCTTGTTATCCTTGGGAAGAATCGAGCCGTCGGGCTTGATGGCGAGGGTTTTGCTGTCGTCAAGCACGGCAACGCCGTTCTTTGAGCAAACACCATCGGTAAGCTTTATGATACCTGCGGTGATATCGAGTGTTCTGCAGGTACCCTTGAGGTTGCCCGATTTATAGTTTTTGACGGTCCTTCCGTCCTTGAGTTTAATGCGGAGCATTTTATTTGACTTGAATGAATAAACAAAGGTTGCGCCCGAGGTTTTGATTTCAACAATACCGTCAGACTCTTTTGTTTCAAACTCCGCTTTGCAGAAGTCGCGGAACCATACGCTCTGGGTAGGCTCATCGCAGAATTTTCCTTCGCTCTGCACCTCAACACGCAGAAGGCAGGGCGTAATAACGGTAAGTCTTGTTTTGCCTTTTGTTATTGTTTGCTTTTTATCCGCAACGGGAGAGCAGTCAATCTTAAATCTTTTTGAAAAGTTATCCATAATATACCCCCTTGATTTTATTACATATTAATTATATATTTTTGGGGGAGCAATGTCAATAAACTGTTGCGGGTCATATGCCGATTAAGTCTGAAGAATTCAAACTTTTATGCAATCGCTGTTTACAAATCGGTATTTTTATATTATAATTACTAATAGACAATTTTGTATGGAGGGAAGTAAAATGACAACCGAAAGAACCTATGTTCCGTTTAATCAATGGAAAGAAAAATCCAAACAAACCGAATACACGGAACCTACTCCGCTTCTTGCACCCGACGGAACTCTTCTTGCCAAGGGCTGGGCAAGGCGCAATGTTTTTGAATATAACAGAGATTATGTCAAATCCGGCATTATGAGCCGCAAGGAATGGGATTTTTATCAGGTATGCAACGGCAAGTATATGGTTCAGGTTAACTTTGCCAACATTCATATCGGCGGCTTTGTCGGTGCAAAGATTGTTGACATCGAAAAGGGCGAGGTTATTGTTGATACCATTCAGTATTTCCTCGGCACCAACAAGCATGTTCCCCCTGCAAAGGGCGACGTTCCCAACAGATATAAGGATAAGGTCGGCAAGGCTGAATTCGATTTTGATACAAAAGAAACTTCAAGAAGACTGTGGTACAAGGTTGACCATAAAGGAATTCCCGTTGAATGCGACTTCACAATGGATATCATGCCCGGTCAGGAAAACATAACAACCGTTCTTCCCTTTGACGAGAGCGACAAAAAGTATTTTATGACAACCAAGCAGATGTGCATGCCCTGCGAAGGAACCTTCAAGGTTGGCGGCGATACATATGTTTTTTCAAAGGCGGACACCTTCTGCTGCCTTGACTGGGGCAGAACGAATACTGTTCATAAAATGGTATGGTATTGGGGCTGCGGCTCATCATATGTAACCGGTCCCGACGGCAACCAGCATCTTTTCGGATTTGAAATCACATGGGCGATCGGCAATGAATCAAACGCAACGGAAACCTGCCTTTTCTATGACGGAAAAGCGCATAAAATCGGCGCTGTTGATGTTGAAACCTTCCCGAAGCCCGATAAATATATGGAGCCGTGGAAAATAATCTCCGAGGACGGCAGATTCAATCTCACGATGAAGCCCTTCTTTGATTATCATACCGACCTTGACATGAAAATCGGCAGAATGAATACCCACCAGGTTCACGGACTGTGGAGCGGCGACGTTACTCTTGACGACGGAACAAAACTTGAAATTAAAGATATGTATGCCTTCTGTGAGTATGTTGAAAACAGATGGTAAAATTTATTAAGGGGCTGTTTTTACAGCCCCTTAATTTGCTATGAATATACAAGTGTTAATTTAATAATAAAATTTGCTGCGTTGGCTTCATCCGGCGAGGAAGCGGTACGTAGGACTAAGGATTGAATTCGGGAAGTTTTTTAACTTGTCCTCTTCCAGTGAAAAAGATATTGCTGGGCGATGCCGCGGGTGCCGCTTATGCATTCGGGCAGTCCGTCGGGATAATCCTCGGCAAGAATGCGCTTGACCCACACGTCAATCGGGAAAGCATCCACCTTGCCGCAGCCGTAAAGAAGCGTACATTGCGCAACCTTTTCGCCGACACCTTTAATTTTTATCAGCTCATCTCTGCCCTCGTCTATACTTGTTTCGGGCAGAAGAATTTTTTCAAAATCAATTTCGCCGTTTGCAACTTTTTGTGCGGCATCAATTATATATTTTGCTCGGAAGCCCGCCCTTATCGGTGCAAGACCCTCAATTCCTGCCGCTGCAACTCTTTCCGGGGTCGGAAATGAATAGTCGTCATCGCCGAGATGCTCGCCCAACAGACGGCAAAGGCGGTCAACGATGCCTTTAATTCGGGGGATATTATTATTCTGGGATATAATAAATGAACAGAGTGCCTCCCACGGCTCCTGACGGAGAAGTCGGATTCCGTAGCATTCGGTGACGGCTTTTGAAAGCTGTTCATCATTTTTAAATCTTTCGCAGAGAGCATTGTAATCACGGTCAAGGTCGAAATATGGAACCCAGATTTTTTCGAATTCTTCCTCAGTTACTCCGATGAACTCAACGCCGTTTTCCGTTTCACGCAGGGTAAGCGGTCTTGAGAAAGCAACTCCGTGCCAATCGCCGTTTTCGGTCTGCGACCAGCGGAAAGCCTGACCGCAGTCGAGTGTCAGTCCGACATTGAAGCAAGGGATGTTTATTACGATGTTTTCACCGTTTTTTACGAAATTTTTTTCGGCAATCATAGAATTCTCCAAACTGTAATATTATGATTTTTAAAGCGGAAATATTGCCATAATTTCATCGACAAATTCCAACATTTTGTAAAGAATGTACAACCTTTTGTATATTCTAAAAGTGAAAAATAAAGTTTTCCACGCAGTAAAACCCATGTTTTGAGCGGTTTTTAACCCGAGTTATACACCTTTTCCACACAGTTATCCACTTTTTTGGCTGAAAAGTCCGTTATACTGATTGTATATTTCACACAACAATTAATATGATTCTGAAAGGAATAAACAAGCATTTCCATGCCAAAAATAACAGAGAAATCAAGAAAAAGGGGTATTCGGAATTGATTAAAGGAGTCAACAGACAGGTTGTGGAAATAACGCAGACCCAGTGCGAATATTTTGAGAGGGTTCTGTTTTTTATAAAGCCGGAATATTCCGCCGTCAGCGAGGGTGATCTTAAAGAAAGAGCGACGATTATTGCTCAGAGCGCGGGAATGCCGCCTGCCGCAAGGCTGAAGAAAAACAGGGTGAAGCTTGCGCTGAGCATGAGTGCAGCCGCATGTGCAGGTGCGGTTGTGAGCGGAACGGTTTTTCTTGTAACGTCATTTCTTTAAAGAGTATCTGCAGAATGAATTCATAACACATTCGTTGCATTTCGGTCTGCCCGAAATGCAGGTATCTCTGCCGTGGAGAACGCAGCGGTGGCAGAAATCATTGCTTTCCTCGGGAGGAAGAAGCTCACGAAGTTTCATTTCCACTTTATACGGGTCTTTTGTTGACACAAGCCCGAGAAGGTTGGAAATTCTTATTAAGTGTGTATCGGCAACAACGGCAGGCTTGCCGTAAACATCGCCCATGATGAGGTTTGCGGTTTTTCTGCCTACTCCCGGCAGACTCGTCAAATCGTCAATGTTGTCGGGTACGTTTCCGCCGAAATCCGATATCATTTTTTTGCTCATTTCAACGATATCCTTAGCCTTTGCCCTGAAAAATCCGCAGGAATGAATGATTTCTTCAACATCCGCAACATCAGCTGAGGCGAAATCTTCAACGGTTTTATATTTTTCAAAAAGAGCGGGAGTAACCAGATTAACCCTTGCATCTGTGCATTGCGCCGAAAGTCGGGTCGCAATAATCAGCTGCAGGGGATTTTCCGCGTTCAGCGAGCAAAGACTGTCGGGATATTTATTTTTCAGCGCATCAACGGCACGCAGAGCGATTTCTTTTTCGGTCATAATGTCAGCTCCTCAAAACGGATTTACAGCTTCAATTATACAATATAATAAAAGGATTTTAAAGACACTTTTTAAATTAAATATGAATTTTTGGCACTTACAAATAAAAACAGTTGATTTTGAAACAGGTTTATGATAACATATACTTACTTATTAAATAAAATAGGAGGATTACCCCATGAAAAAGAAATTCACAGGCAGTCTGTGTGTGCTGATGTGTGCTGTGCTTGTTCTTTCGATGTTTGCAGCTTGCAGCATCAAGGATAAGAACGGTGATATCACGGTTCCCTCAACACTTACCCCCGATGATACATGGACTCCCGGTGTAGATACTGACTATGTTTATGAATCGATAACAATCAGCAAGGTTGAGCTTGTTGACCTTGTTAAGGAAGCACTTGGCGACGAAATCAGCGATGACTGGAACGGCGATCTAAATACTCTTACTCCCGAACAGCTTGAAAAGGTTGAGGAGCATGCCGCAAACGAAGGTCTTAAAGTTGAAACTGACAGCAGCGGCAATACAGTCATTAAGAAGAATGAAATTGTTACGACTGAAGCTTCTCAGGACGAAATTAATCAGCTCATGACAAAGGCTTCCGTTAAGGATCCGAGCAACATTTCCGATGAAGAATATGAAAGACTTTCTCAGGTTGCTCAGAGCGAAGGTCTTATCATTGCAACAAGACCTCCCGCTACAAACAACAATTCGGACAACGAGCCTGATGAAGAAAAAACAACCAAGCGCAACGATATTGTTATCGTAAAGCCGGTTACAACCATTAAGGCAGTAAATACTACAAAGGCTCCCGCGGCAACTCAGAACAACGTTAAAACAACGAAGGCTCAGACCACAAAGGTTACTCCTGTCCTCACAACAAAGCCGGTTCCCAGAACAACAACCGTTTATAAGCCTGTTCCCATTCCCGGAACGGTTGCTCCCATGGCTCCCATAACAACCGGTATACCCGCTTCAACAAGAGATTGGACCGTAACTTTCAAGAAGGCAAGCAACGAAGTTTTTGTTGACAATGCGGCAACAAAAGATGGCGGCGTTGTTGCAGTCGGTATTACATATGCAAGCGTGTCGGATACCATTGATGACGGCGGCGTTGCATCGGCGCTTATTGCTAAATACAACAAGAACGGAAAGCTCGAATGGAGCAAGATTATCGGCAGCACGGCAACAACTCAGTTTGAATCCGTTGCGGTTCTTTCTGACGGTTCAATTGCTGCGGCAGGCTTTACAATCGCAAGCGACCTTGAAGGTGCAGGCGAATATAAGTGTCCCGGAACAACAGAGGGCATTGTTGCAAGATTCAATTCAAAGGGCGAGCTTCTCGGCAACATAAAGATTTACGGCGGCAGCTCTGATGATATGATTTATGCAATTACTGCATCACCTGACGGCGGATATTTCATAGGCGGCAAGTCGGAATCCGTTGACGGTGACATGGACGGACTCAACACTCCCAATGCCCGTAAGTGTTTTGTTTACAAGTGCAATGCGGACGGTTCAATTGCATGGCGTTCGGTTCTCAATTCAACAAAGGGTCTTGCGGTTCACGATATCGCAGTCAACAATGCAGGCTGCGTTTATGCAGCGGTAGAATGCGTAGGCGTTGCTTATTACGGCGACAAGATGATTGTTGACTCTGACCAGAGCGTTTCAAAGAGCACCATTGTTCTCAAGCTCACTTCAACAGGTAATCTTGAATGGTCCAAAACAATCTACGGCACCGGCATGACCGCTCTTCACGCAATTGAAATCTCAACAGACGGCGGCTGTGTTGTTGCAGGTCAGTATACCTCAGGTAAAAAAGGTAACACAACAGGTACTTTTGCCGGCATTCATAACGGCGGCGATCCCGGAACATCGGACGGTATGCTTGTAAAGCTCAATCCCAACGGTGAAAACGGTGAAGGTGTTATCGGCTGGACTTGTCCTCTCAGAGGCTTCGAAAGAGAAATGATTACCGGCATTGTAAAGATTGACGGCGGTTTTGCAGTTTCGGGTTACACGAACTCAACCAACAGAGATTTCGACATGATGCCCGGTACAGGCGATTACGATGCATTTGTTTACATCATAACAGACCTTGCTGCAACCAGAGATATTTATATCTTCAACGGTTCGGATGCAGATAACGCAAGAGCAGTCTGCACAAACGGAAACTCAATCTTTGTTGCAGGTTCAACAAATTCGGGCGATGCTGCTTTTGCTGAATGCGATGCAAAGGGTACAAGTGATTCGGCAGTCGGATTTGTAGGATGTCTCACTTTTAACGATTAATATAATATTCAATAATAAGTATCCCCCGGTACACTGAGTGACCGGGGGATATCTGCATTTAAGCTTATTCGGTTCTGAGAGCAACAACGGGGTCTTTTCTTGAAGCGATTTTTGCGGGGATAAGACCTGAGATGAACGTAAGTGTCATGCTGATAATAACAAGTGCAATTGCTCCGTTTGTGGGAAGCTGTGCAATGTTGGGAAGCTTTGTGAAATGCTCGATGAGGGCGTTGATGGGAATTATCATCAGCAATGTTGAGCCGATGCCTATTGCGCCCGAAACAAAGCCGACAATGAGCGTTTCTGCGTTGAATACTCTCGAAATATCTCTCTTTGATGCGCCGATAGCTCTGAGAATACCGATTTCCTTCGTTCTTTCAAGAACAGAAATATAGGTGATAATGCCAATCATAATCGATGAAACAACGAGTGAAATTGCAACAAATGCGATAAGAACATATGAGATGATGTTGATTATCGTTGTTACGGAAGAAAGAAGGAGTCCGATATAATCGGTGTATTTGATTGCGCTGTCAGCGTTGCCTGCCTCTTCCTTTGAAGTGTTATATTTTTCAATTTCATCGGAAATAAGGTCTTTTGACTCGAAATCGATGGGATAAATATAGATTGACTGGGGTGTGTTGAGGTCTGCAACTCCGAGAAGCGCAAGAGCCTCTTCATAGCTTGCTGCAAGCGGCTCAGGCTCCGGCTCAGGTTCGGGTTCCGGCTCGGGAACAACCTCTGCAGGAACATCTGAGGGATTTTCTTCTCCGCCTTCGGCAGGTTTTTCGGGAGAGGGGTCTTCGCCGCTGTCACCGCCCTCGGGAGGAGTAGCGGGACCGTATTCACCGCTCATGATTGCCGAAAGCATCTTGAGCTTGGTGGTCTTATCCATCATCTGGAGGAAGGATAATGCCTGGCTGCCGCTTACCTGACCCATTCCCTCAATTTCCTGACCTGCAAGCATTTCGTCAAGATAGCCGACAAGCTCATTCCTTTCGCTGATTGAAAGCATGGGCTTGAGCATAAGCTCAACGGTACGCTTCATTTTTTCAGCTTCTTCACCGCTGTAGGTGCTGTCAATCGAAGCGTAAATTTCTTCTTCCGAAACCTCGGGGAACTGGCTGAAATCGGGCATACCCGTTGCTGTTGCCATCGGCTTGGCTGTGGGCTTGTTTTCATCCGTAAGCTTCATTGAGCTTGCCTTAGGTGTATCCGAAATAGGAGTAAACTCAGATGTATTTATCTGCGGGTCAAGCGAAACGTCCGAAGCCGCAGGGGTTGTCGAAGGATTACTGTTGACGGGAACTCTGTCCTCTTTGTTGAAGGCGATGCCCGTAAATACATCGGTTTTAGGGTCTGCCTTCTGCTGCTTTACGATTTCACATTCGTTAGTTGCGTTGATGATGTGTTCGGTGAGTGCAGTTGTGTAGCCGATTGCACCCGTTGCGGTGACCATAAGGGAATCATCCGCAGGTCTTACAATACCGACAACCTTGATTTCCTCACCGTTTTCAACAAGGCTCTTTACATATGCCTCGTCACCGCGCATGTCATCCCAAGTTTTTGTTTCTTCGTTATAGCTGAAATAATCGGGTTCGAGAACGATTTTGAAGGTCTTGCTGAGGATTTCATCATATTCGATTTCAAAGGTCTTTGCCTGAATTTCTTCGCCGTTCTGCATGGACATGAATGCCTGCATCATCTCTTCCTGAGTTGTCAGACCGAGACCTTGAATGGCGATATCGCTGATTTCGTTGTTTTTGTCGATGATGAGAACAACTTCGTTATATGCTGTCGGCCAGCTTCCCTTGACAAGCTCATACTGGTCATTGAGAAGCATCTGATTGTCAATAAGCTCCTGCCATGAGTTCATATATTTTTCCATGCTTGCCATCATGGAGGTATCAATCTGCATTCCGCCGGTATTGATACTGCCCATCATTGATTCCATAATCGAAATCATGGGACTGGGATATACCTGATTGATTCCGTTTGCAACATCGGAAGCAAAGATATTGAGCTTTCCGCCGTAGGTATACTGAATGCTGCTTGCATGGTCGTCTATCGTGCATGCTTCGCTTTCAAGATATTCCTTGAAGGATTTGAGGTCATTCTGCCAGATTTCGGAGGAGAAGGACTCCATCATGCTCGAAGCCATGGAGTTGGAATAAACCTTGTCACGTCCGTGCGTTATTTCTCCCGAAACCGTTGCACTCATGCTGCCCATCATGGCATTCATATCCATTGCCGTTTTCTCAATCATAACGGGATATGAGGTTAATGTTTCCTGCTGAACGGAATCAATATATGCCTGGAAACCGCTTGAAAGTGCAAGGATAAGAGCGATGCCGATAATGCCGATGCTTCCTGCAAAAGAGGTCAGGAATGTACGCATCTTTTTTGTCATAAGATTATTAAGAGAGAGCGAAAGCGCCGTAAAGAAGGACATTGAAGGCTTCTTATGCTTTTTCGCTTCTTTCTTTTCTGTTTTCTTTTCCGCTCTTGATTTCTGCTGCTTTTCAACATCCTCTGTTGTGTAAGGATTGGTGTCGTCAACAATGTTGCCGTCAACAAGGCGGATGATTCTTGTTGAATATTCATCGGCAAGCTCGGGATTATGCGTAACCATAACAACGAGCTTTTCTTTGGAAATCTCCTTGAGCAGTTCCATTATCTGAACGCTGGTTTCCGAGTCAAGCGCACCCGTCGGTTCGTCGGCAAGAAGAATTTCAGGATTGTTAACGAGAGCTCTCGCAATCGCAACTCTCTGCATCTGACCGCCCGACATCTGGTTGGGTTTCTTGTTGAGCTGGTCACCCAGACCGACCTTTTCAAGAGCATCTTTTGCTCTCTGTTTTCTTTCGCTCTTTGAAACACCCGAAAGAGTGAGCGCAAGCTCAACGTTTGAAAGAACGCTTTGGTGCGGAATCAGATTATAGTTCTGGAAAACAAAGCCGACGGAGTGGTTACGGTAGCCATCCCAATCGCCGTCCTTGAAATCCTTTGTGGACTTACCTTCGATAATAAGGTCGCCCGATGTATACTGGTCAAGACCGCCGATAATGTTGAGCAGAGTAGTTTTACCGCAGCCCGAATGACCGAGAATTGAAACAAATTCGTTCCGGCGGAATTCAATGTTTATACCCTTGAGGGCAACAACCTTTGTATCCCCCGTAGGGTATTCTTTGACGATATTTTTCAGTTTCAGCATAAAAATACCTCTTGACAAAGCAAATTTTCGGTGTTACACTTGTAACAGTAACGATTGTAACATTAGTTTATGAATAAATCATCAACAAATAACATTTTATAAGCAGTATGTTACAAAATTGGTTAAAGTGTAACAAAGAGGTTAGCGATGGAAAAAGTTAATGAGGTTAATGTTCTGACCAAGGAGTGTATTGTCACCGCTTTGCTCAGACTTATGGAAACAAACAGCTATCCGAGCATATCGATAACGGATATTACCAACCTTGCAGGGGTTTCGCGAATGGCGTATTACCGCAACTATAAAAGCAAGGATGATATTCTGATAAACCATCTTACCGACCGTGAAAAGCAGCTTTTAAAGGAGCTTCACGGCGAAAGCGCAAACGACCTGCGCGGAATGATGATGATAGTTTCCGGATTTTTTCAGGAAAATGCAGACGTTATCAAAGCTGTTTATGATGCGGGTCTCGGTCACAAGCTGACCGATATGCTCGGTGAAAGAATTTTTAATTATTTCCCCGTTGCGATTGAAGAAAGAGCGGGTAAATATGCCGTTCCTTTTTATGTCGGTGCGGTTCTTGCTGTGTTCAAACGCTGGTTTGACAATGGGATGGTTGAATCGGTAGAGGAAATTTCGGATATTCTTTGCAGGCTTATCAATGTTGAAGCGGCAATTAATTTCCTTGTTTTCCCGAAGGTATAATAAAAATTAACGAAGTTCGGAAGATTTTCCGAACTTCGTTGTTTTATTTAACGTTTAATACCACAGAAAGCCGAGGAGGAAAATTCTTATCATCCTTTGCCACCATTCGTATTCTACTGTTATTTCGTATGTAACCTTTTTACCGCAGTTGACGAATACAATAACATCGGTTTTGCCTACTTTATGTGCTTTGATTGTTCCGTCGCCTTCGTATGTTACGATATCCTCTTTTGCAACATAGCAGGATTTGAAATCAGACCTTTTTGCGGCGGGGAGTTCAAGACTGCCTTTGTATCTGACTGTTTTCGTAACGGTTATATCAATTGTCTTAGATGCCGTTTCGCTTGTGAGCATACCTTCTTCAACTGCAATTGCCTTGATAATATCAACCCCGGTAACATCTATCGGTTCGGTATACAAGGCGGATTTTCCGACAACGGGGTCCGTGTTGTTGGTAGTGTAGTAAATTTTTGCGTTAGGAGAGGATGTGATAACTGCTTTTTCAGGATTGGATTTTTCATTTTTTATCAGTTCAATTTTTGGTTTCTCTGTTATTTGTAACATTGCTTCAAGTATGTTCATAAAATTGACAATTCCTGCACCATAGTTTTCTGCATCCCAACCCTCAGGGACATATGCGGTGGATTTTATGATTTCTTCGATTTTTTCAACGGATATTTCTGAATTAAAACTTCTTATTATTGCTACAGCAGATGATACTAATGCTGCAGCGGCAGATGTACCCCCGGTATAGCAAAAACCGCCATTCAAATCTGTAGTCCAAATGGAGGCATTATCACCCGGTGCGCTTATGTCAACTACAGAACCGTAGTTTGAGCCTTGTGTCTCAGAATCAATCCAGGGTTTAAGATTTGAATCTACTGATGATACTGTTATAGCAGATGAATAAGATGCTGGGAAATAGTAATTTGCGTTTGAATTATAATTACCTGAACTGACAACAACAGTAATGTTGTTGTCTATAGCATTTTTAATCTCGTCTTTAAGAGAAGAAAAATTGGTTAAACTTGTTAAACTAAGATTGATCACATCAGCTCCATCTTCAACTGCGCACTTTACTTCATTAGCAAGTGTGGTTTTTAATCCATAATCATTACCTGCGAGTTTGTAATAAAAATAGTTATATGATTTAATTTTTACATTTGAAGGAGTATTTCTTACTATCAAACCACACATTCGTGTGCCATGCCAATACTTGACAGCTTCAGGGCTTGGCGCATTGTCACTTGGTCGATTACCCGTAAGTATTCTTGATTCATCTGTAAAATAAGAGTGGGATTCTTCAATCCCAGTATCAATAAGAGCAACGATTACCGGGTTAAGTGATACTTGATTGTTCTTCAGTTCCGATATACATGCGTCTGCTTCTATTCTTTCACTTGCCCAATTGGTTTGCATTTTTTTAACATCATCGCTAATATTTTCAACAACATAATTATTTGTTGTGATATTGTCACCTGAAATGATTTCATCATATTCAACATACCTAACATAATCCTGACCTAAATAATATTCATATGCATTGTTACAATTATCAACAGAGTCGTACTGTAAAATATGCCAGTTATTGTAACCTTCAAGTTTATCAACAGCACCACAATAATTTTCTAATTCATTATTGGTGTTTGTTGATACAATTAACCTGTTTAACTGTATATTATCTATTAAATTTCCAACTTCATCATTTGGAATTGGATCTGAAAAAGCATATTGAAAATTGCTTTCTGAAAAAGTTTTAAGCATTTCAGAATACTCTTTGGCAGAAACTTCACTTGATTCTGAAAATGCTATAGGTGAAAAAGCTTCGATAATTATAACCAACACTGTAACTATTGAAAGAACTTTTTTAGACATTGTTTTTCTCCAATCTTAATTAGTTGAGTTGGATAATTATGACTGGATATTATTGTAAATTTTAGAATCAGCAACCTAACATTACAAAAATTCTGACAATAAAATCGACGATAGTTTTTATCACATTCATAAGCCATGCAAGAACGCCGATATCATCGGGTTCGGTTGAAGGCTCAGTTGAGGGTTCTGTTTCTGTAATCGGCTGAGTGGTTGAAGGTACTGTGGGCTTAATCTCTGTTATGGGCTGGGTTGTTACCGTTGAAGGCACTGTTACGGGATTTGTAACAGGCTCAGTCGGTTTTGCGGTTGTAACAACCTCTGATGTTGTGGGTTCTGTTACAGGTTCGGTTGTTGCTGTTGTCGGCTCGTCTGTTGAGGGTTCGGAAGATTCCTCTTCTTCGCATTCCCATTTAAACACGGGATAACCTTTATTTTCATCCATTGCCCAGATGCTGTTAAAATCAAAGCCCTCAAACGAGCTTTGAACTGCAAACTCATCGGCAGAAAGTGCTTTTACATTTATCGATATTGCGGGAACAACATCTCCATATGCTTTGTCGATGATATCAAGATAATAGCAATTTTTTACAGCTGCATAATCGCTGATGGCGGCTTCTTCTGAACAAGGCTCAAATATGAGTTCTGCTTCTCCGATAATTCCACCTGCACCCGCGAAAGTAAATTCATCAACAGCATCTTTAACTTCCGCTTTAACTTCGCCTATGTTATGACAATTGCTGATATCACTGAACTGATACCAATGTCCTATTATACCGCCGGCAAAAGCATATACAGCTCCTGTTGCACTTACATCACCTGCATTATAGCAGTTGTTGATTTCTCCGTCTGAATTACCGCAAATACCGCCTGAAATTGTGTAGAAATATTCACTGCTTCCGCTTTTTCCTGTTGCAGATATATTTCCGTAATTTGAGCATTCCGAAATTGCTCCGCCCGATAATCCGACTATTCCGCCGACAAAATAATTGAGTCCGTATACTTTGTAGTTGCAAGTTCCGTTGACGGTAATATCCGCATTGTTTTGACACTTATATATTCCGCAGGATTTTTCTTCACTGTCAGATTCAGTTGACAGATATCCTGTTATTCCGCCGACCCATACTCCGGAATTTGTGGAAGCATTTATTACGCCTTTTGTCACACAACGGGAAATGACGGAATTATATGCTTCACCGCAAATCAAACCGGCTCTTATCCCGTTTTCGTTTGCAACATTAATATTACCTTCTATATCAACATCCTCTATCTTTGAATCAGTTACAGTTCCGAATAAACCTGCAGACGGATTGCTGCCATTGATTTCCGATATACTGAGATTGCTGACAGAATAAGAATTACCGTCAAACTCACCCGTAAAGGGTGCCTCGTATGAACCGATCGGAGCCCAGTTTTCGTAGGATGAAAGGTCAATGTTATTCATGAGTATGTATTTACCTGAAAGATTGTTGCGGATGTTGTCAAGGTCTTTGGCGGTGTAGATACCGATATAACCGTCGGGTACGGCTGTGACGGGTTCATCCTCTGCCGCAAGTGCAACTGATAGCACTCCAAAGCAAAGAACAAAGGTCAAAATGATTGCTAAAAACTTTTTCATGGGAACTCCTCCTATTTTTAATTTTTATGAGCCATAATTTCCCAACTCATATATATATGACGAAAAATCGCAAATATTACGCAAAAAATTGAAAAGTTCACAATTTGTTTACATTTCGGGTGCGTAAAAGCTGTATTTCGGACATGATAAATTGCTGTTTTCAAAAGCACAGAATAAAAACTAACGGCAGAACACAAAAAGGAGGCTGTTTTTGACAGCCCCTAAAATGATTTTGATTACTTATATACCAATACATCCGGTTCATTTTCGCACCATAAGCCATATGCCTCTGAATATTCACCGTTCATAAACATCGGCAGATAGTTTGCGAAATTTGATGAAAGATTTTGTGCTTTCAGTTCCTCGGGGTCAATCCAGAAAACCCTGCCTTCATCGGTTGCATCAAGAAGCTTACCGCTGAAATCGCTTGTCTTATAAAGAAAAACGATGTATCTGTCCTTGCGGATTTTATGTGACCAGTGAATAACTCCGCAGGTCTGCAGATTGAGTATGTTAAGCCCCGTTTCTTCTTTGATTTCACGGACTGCGGAATCAACGAAGCTTTCGCCGGGTTCAACGTGACCGCCGGGGAAAGAAAGCCCCGTCCAGCTTTTGAGTTTTTCCTGAACGAGTACTTTTCCCGTTGTTTTATCCTCAATCATAACCATATTGGTCAGTTCAATTCTTGATTTTTCGCTTCTCATATTATTTATGGTTTATTGTCTGCCAGACGAAGCCGACATCGGCGCCGACCTGAACAAAGGTATCGGGTGCATTATTGTCAAGCTTTGAAACTCTTGTAAAGCCGTTTGCCTCAAAGGCTTCGCAGAATGCGTTCGCCATTTCAACATCCTTGAATGTAATGTGATGAACAAGACGGAATTCCTCGAGTGTTTTTCGAAGGCTGCCGTTGGGGAAGCCGACAACAAAGCCCGTACACCACCAGTATTTTTCATAGTCACGGTTAAAGACGGCTCTGTAGTTACCGTCGGAATATTCGTCCCACATGAACGCCATTTCCATGTTGAGCCAGTCTTCCTTATCGGCGCAGACATAGTGTGAGCCGCTGCTGCCTATGGGGCGTGTGTAAACACCAACCTCGCCGCCGACAAATACCATGCCGTACTGACCCTTCCACATCTGAATCATCCACTCTTTGTTGTCATAAACAAAGGTGGTTCTTACCGTATCGTAATACATAACGGTAAGGGGCGCAAAGTTATCGTAAACCTCGTTGAATCCGAAGTCTTTCTGCCAGCAGTCCTTGTCATCGGTATAATAGAAATTTCCGTCGCCGTCATAGCGGTAGGATGCCAGATTGACACTTTCGTAATCAATTTTTGACTCGGGCGGAATATATTTGGGAGCTTGGGGCAGAGTGAAAACCTCTTTGAACGCCGTGTTGACAATAACGGTTGCAACCTGGGTTGCTTTTTCGGTCAAAGTGGTTGTTTCGCTCTGCGGAGCGGTTGTTTCAACTGCTGAGGTTGACTGTGTTTCGGTATGCAGAGCCGTTGAAGGTGCTGTTTGCGACTGAAGCTGAGTGAAAAGCTTGGTTGAAGGAATCTGAGATGAAAAATACGGATTTTCCGTTGAAAAATCGGGAACGGAAGGATAATTTCCGTCGAGATAAACGGGATATGTTGCCTGAGTTCCCTGAACAAGAGAATCCGACGGGTCAGACGCAACGGGCATCTTGTTGCTGTTATTCATTCTTATTGCAAGTACCGCAACTATGCATACCATAGCCGCCGCAACGCCTGCAACGGCAATTGTCGCTGCTTTGTTTTTCATATTTATCTCCTCTTACATATCATATTCACGCACAAATGCGTTGATGAACAAAGGTCCCATATCCATGGCGACAAGTACGGTTTTGTTATGCTTTGTCAAAAAAGTCATGCCCTCGCCCTCGCTGCCTGATGTGAGGTTGCGGTCAAGTATTTTTTCAACCTCGCCGCTGTCAGGGTTTATTGCATAAATTGCCTGGGTATCATCATTTGTTGCAGCATAAAGAGTGCCGCCGAAAAATTCCGCGCCCTGAATTGCGTATGGCGATTCTTCAAGAGCGACCTCTTTGACAAAGCTCATTTCGTTTGCCGTGTCGTAAACAAGAAGCTTTGTCGGGTTTTTCGAATGATCGGTGCAGTAGAGATAACCGTTATCGGGATTGACACACACCCACGGAAGACCTCGTGTTATCGTTTCCGCATCAAGAATATAATAGTCAACAAGCTCGAGGCTTTCGGCATCGTAAATGCCGACTATCGGATAGTCCCAGACCTTGCTGTCCTCAAGACCGGCATAAATATATCCGTTGTAATAACTGAGTCCGCCGATGTGAGCAATGCCGAGGTCTTTCAGCTCATCGGGAATGGCAAAATAATTTGCGTTGATGAGTGTTTTTGCATCGTCCTCGGTGCGGATAAGTGTTGTTTTTGATGAAAAATAGAGTGTTTCGCCGTCAGACGTTATGCCCTGCGAATGAAAATATGCGCCGATGCCGACGATATTTGTCTTTTCTTCATCGGTACGCATGCCTGCGGAAATGACATCGATTCCGTTGGTCAGAGCCGTAAACGGAAGAAGAAAAACCGCAAAAATCAGCGAAAGCACCTTGTTGATAAAAAGCTGTAAAGCTGTCATCTTTCCCACCTCAATAAGCAATATTTAATTCATTATAGCAAAAGAGAATTTTTAAGTCAATGAAATAAATGTTAACAAAAAGAATGTTTTGCGCTGATTGACAATATAATAAAAAACGAGTAAAATATAGAATGGAGTAAAATAAGGAGAATCGGTTATGAATGATGTTAACAAGCTCTATAAGCTGTGGGTTGAAAAAACGGCGGATGATGCGCAAATCAATTCCGAGCTTCTTGCGATAGACGGAAACGAAGAAGAAATTCTTGACCGTTTTTACAGAAATCTTGAATTCGGTACGGCAGGTCTGAGAGGTGTCCTCGGTGCCGGCACAAACAGAATGAATACTTATACCATTTGTCAGGCAACGCAGGGTCTTGCGGATTATCTCAACAGCAGGATTGAAAATCCGAGCGTTGCAATCGGTTATGATTCAAGAATAAATTCCGATATTTTCGCAAGGCAATGCGCCGAGGTGCTTGCTGCAAACGGGGTTAAGGCCTATATTTTTCCGACTCTTATGCCGACTCCGATGCTTTCGTACGCTGTCAGACGTCTTAAATGCAGCAGCGGAATAGTTATCACCGCAAGTCATAATCCTTCAAAATATAACGGCTACAAATGCTATGACCCGTCGGGATATCAGATGACCGATGAAGCGGCGCTTGCGACCTACGGCTTCATTCAGAAGGTTGACATGTTTGAGGATATCAAGCGTATACCGTTTGATGGCGCGATGAAAAAGGGGCTTATAGAATATATTTCCGATGAAATTGTTGAAGAATTCTATGAACTCGTTATGCAAAGACCGATTAACCCTGATACCCGTGATTTGAAAATAATCTATACTCCGCTCAACGGCACGGGAAATATTCCCGTCAGAACAATTCTCGAAAGAGCGGGGTTTAAAAACGTAAGGGTTGTCAAAGATCAGGAGATGCCCGACGGTACTTTCCCGACCTGCCCTTATCCGAATCCCGAAATCAGGCAGGTTTTTGAGTGCGCACTCGAAATGACCAAGGAAGAAAAAGCGGATTTGCTTCTTGCAACCGACCCCGACTGCGACCGTGTGGGAATCGCCGTTCTGACGGGTGATGAATATGTTCTTCTTTCGGGTAACGATGTGGGTGTTCTTCTTGCGGAATACATGCTTTCGTCAAGAAAAGAGAGGGAAACGCTTCCTGAAAATTCTCTTATGACAAAATCGTTTGTATCAACTCCGCTTATCAACAGAGTTGCCGCAAAATACGGATGCAGAGTTGTTGATGTGCTTACGGGATTTAAATATGTCGGCGAATTTATTTCAAATCTCGAAAAAACAGGTGATGAAAACCGCTTTATCATGGGATTTGAGGAGGCTTACGGCTATCTTATCGGAACTCATGTCAGGGATAAGGATGCAGTTTCAGCATCGCTGATGGTCTGCGAAATGGCGGCATATTATAAAAGCAAGGGTAAAACGCTTGTTGATGTTCTCGATGATATTTATGCCGAGTTCGGATTTTACGTTGACCGACTTTACAACTTCGTTTTTGAAGGTGCAAGCGGCATGGTAAAAATGGCGGAAATTATGACCGAAACGAGAAATAATCCTCCGAAAGAGCTTGCAGGATTAAAGGTGCTTGAGGTTTACGATTTTGATAAAGGCACGATTGCCGACACCGTAACGGGCGAAGAAAGAGAAATCGGACTGTCGAAGTCAAATATTCTTGCCTACACTTTGCCTGACGGTAATTTTGCGATAGTAAGACCCTCGGGAACGGAGCCGAAAATCAAGGTTTATATCACGGGCTGTGACAAAACAAAGGAAGGCGCAGAGAAGCTTGCCGAAAATCTCGGCGAAGCGATGAAAGCTCTGCTGAAAATATGAGGTGAATTTTATGAAAAAGAATAATCTTGTAGTCAGAATAGTTGCAATAATTCTTTGCGCGATAATGATTCTCGGCGTTGCGACGGCAGCTTTCAGTGCATTTGCAGCATCGACTGATTCGGTTGCTGCGCCCGATACGGGCAGTCAGCCGATGGTATGGGTTATCGTTGCGGTTGTTGCAGCAGTTGCGGTTATCGCAGGGTGCCTGATAATTCCGAAGGTGAATAAGAAATAAAAAGAAATGAGTCAACACAATTTGTGCTGACTCATTTTAATCTTTTATATATACTATGATTTCATCAACCTTACAGTCGAGAATACCGCAAAGGTCGTTGAGCGTTACCGTGCTGATTGGTTTGTTGTGTTTCAGACGGTCAAGCAGACTGCGGCTGATGTTATATTCTTTGATAAGTTTATAGGTTGTAATGCCTTTTTCCTTAAGTGTAATGTAAAACGGCTCATATGAAATCATTTTTATCACCGTTTAAATTGTATTTTATGCTCTGTTGATTGACAATTGTCGATAAAACGAGTATAATCGTTTCAAAGCAAAATATACATTTGGTGATAAATATGAGTGATTTATGCGATTTTTGCAAAAAAGAGAAAGATGAAGTGTTTCATAAAGAAATAATAAACTTTAGTGGAGAAACAGTTGATGTTTTTCTGTGTTTGGATTGTTACAATAAAAAACAGATTATATTGATTTAATAAAATTATACGAAAAAAATAAGGAAGATTTGAACACCAGACTGCTTTACAGTGAGGTGAAAAGAATATCGGATAAGCTTTCAAAGATTATAAGCTTGCTCGACAATTCGGATTTACGGGCTTTCAAAGAATGCCCCTACGGAAGGTTTGGCTGATTTTTTACGATTTTATAGGCGGGATGAAGGCATCCCGCCCTACACATTAAAAAATCTTTTATTTATTCCTTTATTATCTAAATTATCTAAAACGGGACATTGCCGCAGCAATGTCCCGTTATCTGTTTATCTTGCGTAGTCGCCGACCATCATCATGTAGTTACCGATTTCTGCACCGAATTCGGGTGCGCCGTCCATGATAAGCTTGCCGGTCTTTGTAAATTCGAGCATATCTGCGGTACCCATAAGGATGCCGAGTGCGCTGTCGAGGCTGTCGAATCTCATGGTGAAGAAGGGGAGCGCGCGCTTGTAAACGCCTCTGCCTGCCTTTGACTTACCTGCCTTGATGCGGATGTAAGCCGAGATTTCGGGGTAACCATTAACTGCCCATGCATAAACTCTGTCTGGACTCTTGAGAGTCCAGCTGTGGATTTCTTCGTGACCCTGCTTGTTGAGTGTGCTGATACCGCTTGAAAGCAGGTAGAAATAGCACTTAACAAGGAGCTTCTTTGCTTCTTCATCCTCGGGAGCTTCGGTAGCCGTGAGGAGAGATGACATCTTGAGAAGTGTCATCATGAAAGCAAGGAAAACTGCGGGTTTCTTTGCAACGCCCTTCATTGCGGGAAGGGTAGCAGGTCCGATTTTTCCTTTGAAGAATGCGTTCATTGTTTCAATATTCTTGAACTCAAGCTCAATGTCAGCGTTGGTTGCAACTTTGTTTGCATGGCAGAGCCATTCGCCGCTGTTAACAACAAAATGTGTTGAGAACTTGCCGTCGGGTGAATCGGCATCTTTTGCGCTGACCTGGATAACTGCGTGAGCATGCTCGAATTTCTTTGCAAGCTTGGGGTCATCCATTGCAATTGTCTTGATAAGAGGAAGAACGGCACAAAGGAAAATTTTATTGGTCAAATAGTCTTCTCTTGAAGGCATATCAATCATTCCTTTCTTACAGATTTGAGATTATTTTCGCTTTCGCAGAGGGGAAAGTGTATCTTTTATACACGGCTCAAGGAAAAGGGAAAAACTCAATTACAGATTTGAGATTATTTTCGCTTTCGCAGTGAGGGAAGTGTATCTTTTATACACGACCGAACGAGAAAGTGAAAAGAACTCAAATTATGCTTCGTCGTCCCAGTCGTCATCGAGTTCAAAGTCTTTACCCATAACTTCACGAACAGCGGCAATGATACCGTTCTGGTCGATGCCGAGAGTCGACATAATGTCTTCGTGGAGACCGATGGGAGCGAACTTGTCGGGGATACCGAGCTGCTTGAATGCACAACCCTTACCTGCTTCAACGATAACTTCAGCAACAGCTGAGCCGAGACCGCCGAGGATGTTGTGGTCTTCTGCGGTGATGATGCGGCGGGTATCCATAACAGCCTTGATGATTGCTTCTTTATCGATAGGCTTGATGGTGTGCATATTGAGAACTCTTACCTTAAGACCGTCGTTGACCTCAAGGAACTTTGCTGCCTGGTATGCCTGGAATACGCATGAACCGCAAGCGATGATTGTGATATCCGAGCCTTCGTTGATTGTTACAGCCTTACCGACTTCGAAGCCGTAGTCGCTTGTTTCGTAAAGAACGCGGTCAAAGCCTCTGTTGATACGGATGTAGTAGGGTCCGAAATTGTCGTATGCAGCGTGAACCGCATTGTATGTTTCAAGACCGTCAGCAGGGCAGATAACGGTGAGGTTGGGGATTGAACGAGCAACTGCCATATCGCAGATAGCGTGGTGAGTTGAACCCGCCTGACCGAAGGATGTGCCTGCGTGGGTAGCGATGATTTTTGCGTTAACGTTCTGATAGCAGATGTCGGTGTGAAGCTGGTCAGCACTTCTGAGAGAAGCGAAAACCGAGAAGGTTGAAAGGAAAGGAACAAGTCCTGCTCTTGCCATACCTGCAGCCATACCGAACATATTCTGCTCAGCAATACCTACGTTGAAATATCTGTCGGGGAATTTTTCACCGAACATACCGATTTTTGTTGATTTGCCAAGGTCAGCTGTGAGAGCAACAACCTCAGGATGCTTTTCGCCGAGCTCACAGAGAGCCTTACCGTAAATTTCAGCCGTTGAGAAAGCGGTTGATTCGGTAGCGGTATAAGTCAGTCCTCCTGCCATAATCAGATGCCCTCCTTTTCTGCACGTGCAACGCGTGCTGCATAGTACTTTTCAAGGCTTGCCTTTGCAAGCTCATATTTTTCTTCGTTAAGTGCGCCGTAATGCCACTTGTAGTCGCCTTCCATATAATCAACGCCTGCACCCTTGATTGTGTCAGCGATAATCATAACGGGTTTCTCTTTGATTGCAAGAGCTGCATCGATAGCCTCTGAAAGAGCGTTCATGTTGTGACCGTCAACCTCGATAACCTCGAAGCCGAATGAACGCCACTTGTCTGCAAGAGGTTCAAGCTTCATAACTTCTTCTGTGGGGCCGTCGATCATGCACTTGTTTCTGTCAACAAAAGCGATGAGGTTGTCTGCCTTGAAGTGAGCAGCAGCCATACCTGCTTCCCAGTTTGAGCCTTCGTCGCATTCGCCGTCGCCGAGGATACAGTATGTCATATAATCCTTGCCGAGTACCTTTGCTGCAAGAGCGGTACCGAGAGCGATTGAAAGACCGTGGCCGAGTGAGCCTGTTGAAGCGTCGATACCCTTAACCTTGTTTGAGTCAAGGTGGATACCCATTGTTGAGTTGCTCAGGTTGAATGTCTTGAGCTTTTCTTTGTCGTCAAAGCCGATGTGGCAGACAAGGCTTGCAAGAGCAACGCCTGCGTGACCCTTACTGAGAATGAAACGGTCTCTGTCTTCCCACTGGGGATTTGCAACGTCGTACTTCATGTACTTGTAATAAAGAATGGTGAGCATATCCATAACGCTCATGCCGCCGCCGATGTGAGCGCTTCCTGCCCAATAGGTGGTGTCAAGGCAAAGCTTACGAAGCTCATTTGCCTGATTTTCAAGCTCGAGCCATTCTTGCTTGGTTAATGCCATGGTGAATTCCTCCTTAATGATTGTAAATTTAATGACGGGATGAGGGCATCCCGCCCTACAATTTCAAAATTTTTATCAGCCGAGTTCGGGGTGATTCTTGCGTACAGCCTTGAATGCATCTTCAGCAACTTCGATTGTGTGCTTGATGTCTTCGTCGGAAAGTGATGCGTTGATGAAGTGGTTGTGGTGGTTGGTCATGTAAACGCCTCTCTTGACAACCTCTGCAATCCATTCCTGATGAAGCATGAGTGAATCGTCATCCTTGAGCATCAGATAGAAGAGTGCGGGTTCGCCCGAAACGTTGAGGTTGAAGCCGTTGTTGGCAGCTGCAGCCTTAAGACCGTCGCAGAGCATTGTACCCTTTTCGAGGCAGAATTTGGGAAGGTCGATTTCCTTCATCTTGTTGATACAAGCGATAGCTGCCGCAAAAGGAACGGCGCTCATCCAATAGCTGCCTGTATATGAAAGACCGCTGATTGAGCTCTTGAGCCAATCCTTACCGCAAAGAGCCGAAACATTCCAGCCGTTTGCGAGTGCTTTACAGAAGCAGATAAGGTCAGCTTCGAAGCCGTAGTGATGGTCAGAGCCTGCAAGGTCAAGTCTGAAGCCGCAGCGAACGTCGTCCACGATAAGAACGATGCCCTTGTCGGTGCAGAGCTTGCGAACCTTCTGCCAGTAGCCTTCGGCAGGAAGAACGTTATCAACAAAGTTGCCGTGCATATAGGGAGTTGAGA
>JAFQRF010000041.1 GCA_017410195.1 Clostridia bacterium
TGCTGTTCTTGCAACGGGTGCTTATAACTATTCTATGGCGAGCAATTATAACAGAAATCCTCGCCCGCCTATTGTTGCAATAAGAGGTGAGGAAAAGAAGATTATAGTCAAAAGGGAAACATATGACGATATCATAAATAACGATTTGATTTAAACTATGGAAGCTCGGATTTACTCATTTAACAGAGAAAATCCGAGCTTTATTATACTGAACAGTTATCCGAAATATCTGTTTTCATTAAATCGGCAAGTGTTATTCCGTCAAAATATTTATTTGCCATATCGTGAAATCCTTTCCACATCGGCAAGGTTTTACATTCTGCAGCACGGTCACATTTTTCTGCGTTGCATTCAAGGCAGGAAACAGGAGCAAGATCGCCTTCGGTTAAACGCAGGATTTCTCCGATTTTATATTCATTCGGGTTTCGGGTCAGTCTGTATCCGCCGCCCTTGCCGTGAACACCTTCAACAAGACCGTTCTTTACAAGAACCGGCACTATTCTCTCAAGGTATTTCAACGAAAGCATCTGACGCTCTGCAACAGACTTCATAGATACATATTCGCCGTCGCAATGTTCAGCCAAATCGATCATTACACGCCGTTGCATATGCAATAAAGCTCGCAAAAGAAATGAATAAAGGCTCAATCCTCGTCAATCTCTCGGGCAGAGGCGATAAGGATATGGATTATATCATTGAAAAATACGGAATCAGGTAACAATTTCTATTTCATAAAGTAAAAAACACGAGAAACTGAAGCACTGTTTCGGTTTCTCGTGTTCTGTTTTTTTTCGATCCCGTCAGACAGATGTTACAAACATCAATTTCTCAAATTTTTGTTTATAAATCCCCAGCTATAATCAGTGGTTCTAATTATCTCATATCGGATAATGGGGTGTAGTCTGTGCTGTTTCTCAAATATTTTTCTATTTTGCCGCTTAACAACAATTCAACATAAGTCAAAGGCTCATTGTAAATGAGATAATCAAGTTCTGATGTTTCGTACATATTGTCAGCATATTCGTTTTCAACGGCGATGCAGTCGATTGACACCATAGAACCGTCGGTTAATTTTACTTCAACACAAGCGGTGTCGATGTTGAATTTACAAAATTTAATATAGTTCATTAGGATACCTCCAAAATTTATAATGTTTTGAAAGTATTTCAAGCGTGGGTTTTATGGTGGTATCCTTAACTATGTGAAACTCCCGTTTCCCATCTGGAGACAGCTTTATCGGAAACGTTTATTTTTTTGGCAAGTTCCTTTTGGGTCAGTCCGTCTTCTTTGCGGAGTTCAGCAATAAAAAATCCGCATTCTTTTGAGGTCATAATAACACCGCCTTTTATAAAAGAATATCATAAAACAGCTGAAATTATCAACCTATGAATCGTAGAGATACATATAATCGGAGTACAAAACACCTGTATCGCAGAGTTTATCGGCTAACTGCCGATTCGGCGGGCTGGGTCAGCCCGCCCTACGGAGCAGGGAAGAAGTCGAATCAAAATTGATAAAAACAGACCTTATAGGTCGGCTTGACCCAAGCCGCCATTATAATCAAAAGGGAATGCCTGCCACGGCATTCCCTTAATTTTATACCAATTTTTTCTTGTCGAGATTAATAAATTTGCCGACGGCAACAAGTCCGATGACGGTCAGAATCAGCTCAACCGACATATATGAGCCGTTATACAAAAGCGAATAAAGCTCAACAGCCATGCCGTCTGGGCAGTAGCCTTTCCAGATTGTGATGCCGCTGATGTAGTGGCATATAAATCTGATTACGCATACAACCGCACCGCCGAGAGCAAGCTCCGCTGACTGCTTTCCGCCAAGTCTGCCTTTAAACATTCCGCCGAGACCGAGGCAACCGAATGCAACGACATAGTCGGCGAGTAAAACGGTGAGATAAGCGGCAAGTCCCGTGACATAGGTGAAATTTTTATAACCCATTATCATCTCAAATATCGCAAGTGCAAGCGAAGCGGCAAGACCGTTCTTTATGCCGTGGCGATATGAAACAATGATAATCGGCACCTGACCGAAAAGGCTGAAGCTGCCGCCGTAAATGAGAAACGGCCACGGGATCATATCCGAAACAAGGAAAATTGCGATTGAAAGAGCAACCATAATTGCGCTTTCTGCGAGTACGTGAGTTTTGTTGAGAGATTTTTTCATTTTATTTGTCCTTTCTTTGAAAGGAAGCAAGAAACAAAAAGCCCGACGTTTTTTCCGTCGGGCGTGAATTGAAACAATATGCTTCCTACGCCCGCATTACCGGGATCAGGTTTGAGGGTATAATCTCAGCCGAGTAATCAGCACCCCTGTTGAATTCAGTTGTTGTTTTCAGCTTCCGCGCGGCCTTCGGGAGTGTCGCGGTAAAACTGAGTTTTGGGATTGGGATGAGCGGTTGAATTCCAAAGCTCTTCTGCAACGGGTTTCCACGCCGCTGCAAATTTATCGCACTTTGCGCAGAGGGTTTCTGCGCTTTCGGGCTCGATAAGGTCAGTTGACTTTGCTCCCGTTTCGGCAATGATTTTTCTCAGACAGTCGGGATTTTCAAGCATCGGGCAGGGTCTGAGATGATTGTCGTTGAACGGCTGATTGCGGTAATATGCTTGGAAAAGAGGACCTTTGAGTCCTTCGATAATCGTTTTGTTCCTGATATTTGTATCGGAATAATGAATGAAAACGCAGGGTTCCATATCGCCCTCGGAATTGATGTGGAAATAGTTTCTGCCGCCTGCAATACAGCCGCCGACATATTCCGCATCATTCTGAAAGTCCATAATAAACATGGGCTTTCCGGTTTTTCCGTTTCTGACTCTGCGGAGCCATTTATACATATATACTCTCTGCTCCGGAGTGGGAATAAGGTCAACAACGGCATCCTTGCCGACAGGCATATAGTTGAAGTAAAGTCCGAAAAGCGCACCCTTCTCGACCATAAGGTCAAGGAATTCTTCGCTCGTAACGGCAGGAATATTCTTGCTTGTGTAGCAAACGGAAATGCCGTAAAGCAAGCCGTTCTTTTTAAGAAGCTCCATGGCTTCGATTGTTGTTTTGTATGCGCCGTCGCCTCTGCGGTAGTCGTTGCTTTCTTCCGTTCCTTCAATACTGAGAGCGAGAGAAAGGTTGCCGACCTCTTTCATTTCGTCACAGAAAGCCTGGTCAATGAGAGTTGCGTTTGTGTAAGCAAGGAATGCGCAGTCGGGATTTTCACGGCAGAGGGTAAGAACCTCTTTTTTCTTTATAAGGGGTTCGCCGCCCGTGAGCATATAAAGATGCGTTCCCAGCTCTGTACACTGATTAACGATGCTTCTCATTTCATCAAGACTGAGGTTGGATTTATGACCGTATTCGGCAGACCAACAGCCCTTACATTTGAGGTTGCATGCGCTTGTGGGGTCAAACAGCATTAGGAAAGGAATGTTGCACTTATACTTTTCTCTGTTTGCTCTGACAGCCTTTGTTCCGTTAACGCCCGCACCGAGTCCGAGTGCAAGCAGCATTTTTTTTATAACCTCGCCGTCGCAGTTATTGATAATGTTCATTGCGAATGTGTGCCACACATTATCTTTATCCTGAATGGCTTTTCTGAAAGAATCAAAGTTCTTTTCGGGGAAAGCGCCGCCCATAAGCTTCTGGGCAAGGTCGATAAGCTTTATTATGTTTTCTTCGGGATTTTTTTTGACATATTTATAAATTCCGTCAAAAGCCACCGAAGCCGCAGTTCTTTCAATCTTCTCTTTTGCAGTCATCATGGGAATCCTCCCTCCTTTTGGGTAACTGCCGATTAATCATATACTATATTAATATATCACAAGAAATTATCAATGTCTACTAAAATTTTGTAAACATCTGTTTTTTTCTTGCTTTATGCAGTCAAAAATAGTATTATGTATGTATTATTGGAAATTTCAAAGGAAGGTATTCGGATGAAAGAAAAATTGCTCAGAGGCTCCCATGCATTGGGTCTTGCCGCAAGAATAATCGTATCCGTTCTGGTCATTGCGCTGATTATATGGAAATACGATGAATTCAAGAACATTGATATCCGTGCGCTTGTTGAGGCAAGCTCGGGAGTTTTTGCGGCCGTTGCGGCAATCCTCGGAATTTATCTGCTGAAATCGCTGGTTTTTGTTGTCCCTGCATCGCTGATTTATATTGCTGTCGGTCTTGCTTTTCCGACCCATTGGGCAATTCTTATCAATGCCGTCGGAATTCTGATTGAGGTTTCCGCAACCTACCTTTTCGGCATCATCATGGGCGGACCGTACGTTGTAAACAAGCTTAAAAAGATTAAATACGGCGATAAAATTCTTGAATTGCACGGAAAAAACAGACTTTCCGCAATTTTTGCAATCCGTGTGCTGCCCGTATTTCCGATTGACATAGTGAGTCTTTTCCTCGGTGCGGTAAGAATGAGATTTCTGCCCTATGTTCTTCTTTCGCTCGGAGGAATTCTGCCGAGAGTTATTCTTTTCACCATTCTCGGCGACGGACTTTATGACTATGTACCCATGCAGAAGCTTGCCGCAATCGCCGCAATTCTTCTGCCCGTTGCACTTGTCGTATGGGTTGTCAGATATGCAATCAAATCAGGGAAAAAAGAGGATGAATACGGCAGACCGCCGTTTGAACCCGTAAAAGATAGCAGAAGATATGTTATCTTTGATACCGATATCGGACCCGACTGCGATGATGCGGGTGCCTTTGCGGTTATGGCAAAGCTTGCTGAAAAATATGATATAAAAATTCTCGGTGCGGCAAACTGCACCTCAAACAAATACGGCACCGACGCTCTTGCCGTTCTTGCAGAGCATTTCGGGCTTGACATTCCTCTCGGAGAACATACGGGCTATGAAATTCTTGCCGACGGTGATAAATACAACAAGCCTCTTGCAAAAAAATATGACGTAAAAGCAAAAAACGTCAGCCCGTCTGATGATTTTTACAAAAAAATTCTTTCAAAGGTCGAGAATGATTCGGTGACGGTAATCTCCGTCGGACCGCTTACCAATATAGCGGAATTTCTTGAAAAAGAACCGAAGCTTTTCAATGCAAAGGTCAATTCAATCGTTGCTATGGCAGGCAAATTTCCGTCGGGCAAGGAATTCAATATTGAATGCGATATAAAAGCAGCATCTTATGTTTTTGAGAATTTCAAAAATGTTATTGTCTGCTCGGGATTTGAAATCGGTCAGGGAATAATGACAGGCTTTTCGGAAGCACCCGAATCGGATAATCCCGTTTATGACTGCTATAAAGAGTATCTCGGCAAAAAAGAGCCGCCCTTCCTGCGTGACAGCTGGGATTTAACCGCCGTGCAGTACGCATTCGAGGGCAGCGGAGATTATTATTCACTCTCAAAGCCGATGAAAATAACCGTTTCCGACGACGGCACAGCCTCAGCCGTCAAGGATAAGTACTCCAACCGCTACTATATTGTTCAAAAAGCAAAAAACAAAGAAATTGCGGATTATCTCAACGGTATTCTCGGCAATAATGAGATTGTTGACAATAATAACAATGAAATGTATAATAATGACAATGAAAACCAATAAGAAAGGGCGGACAAAATGAATAATATTAAAAAATTAACCGCTGCATTTATGGCGGTGCTTCTGCTTTTCAGCCTTGCGGCATGCGGCGACAAAACGGACAGCGAAACAACCGAGGAATATCTCACCGAAACGGCTTCAAGCTATATCAGAGATGAAAAAACAAAAATTGCCGCTGTCGACGGCGCAATCGGCTTCGGCATAACCAAGTTTTCGGTTGACAGAAATTATAACTATGAAACAGAGTTTCTTGCCGACGAAAGCGAGGCTGTTTCACACCTTAAAGCAGGTACGGCGGATATTGCAACTCTCTCCGTTGATACTGCAGCAAACCTTTATAACGAAACAAACGGCGCAATAAAGCTTCTTGCCGTTAACGGACTCGGATTTTATCATGTTATTGAAAACGGAGAAAACATTCAGAGCATAACCGACCTGAAGGGCAAAACCGTTTATGCGGCATATCAGGGAACGAACTTCGAAAAAGTAATTAATTATATCCTTGCTCAAAACGGAATTGACCCCGAAAAGGATATCAATCTTCAGTTCAAAGCAACCGACAAGGAAGTCGCCGAGCTTACCGCAAGCGAAGCAGATATCTGCATCCTGCCCGAACCTTATGCATCAAAGGTTGTCAATAACGAAGAGTCATTCAGAAAAGCTCTTGACCTCAATGCCGAATGGAATAAAATCAGCGAAACTCCGCTTGCTCAGAGAGTTGTTGTTGCGAGAACGGAATATATCAATGCAAATCCCGATATTATCAAGGAGTTTCTCGGCTTCAACAAAATTTCGGTTAATTATCTTATAACAAACACCTACGGCGCTCCGCTTTTCCTTAAAGACAATGGCTTCTGCGAAACGGCAACGCTTGCAACCGAGCTTCTCATCGGCAATAACCTCGGTTTTATTGACGGAGAGGAAATGAAAACTGCCGTCAGCGCAGTTCTTTCGAACGTTTATCAGATAAGCGTTGATGACGGATTTTGGTACAACAATTAAATTATGTATGACAACAAAAAAGGGGATGTAAAAAAAGCGCAGACCGCATAAAACGATATATGACAAGGGTTCTACAGGCGTAAAATTCCTGCAGAACCCTAAAATTTCATCTAAAAATTAAAAAACACGAAAAATTGATGTTTTATGCTACGAA
>JAFQRF010000042.1 GCA_017410195.1 Clostridia bacterium
CCACTCGACGTACTTTTGTACGCCTTCGGGCAAGCATAACAAGGCCAAAGCCTTGTTATGCTCAGTTTGTCCGTTCTGCATCTTTTTTTCCTATCCCCTTCAAAAAGGCTGTAAAAAAACCTGCGTTTTTTTACAGCCCCTATTGTTTTTTTATCTCTGAACTCTGCCCGAGCCGTCACCGCCTGCGAGCTTTTCAACCTCGGCAACGCTGACTCTGTTGAAGTCACCCTCAACCGAATGCTTGAGTGCCGATGCAGCAACCGCAAATTCGATTGCTTCCTGAGTGTTTTTGCCGCTGAGAAGAGCGTAGATAAGACCGCCACCAAAGCTGTCGCCGCCGCCTACTCTGTCAACGATATGAAGATGATATTCCTTTGAGAAACAGTAGTTTTCGCCGTCATAGAGCATGCCTGCCCAATCGTTATCACTTGCCGAAATCGAGGTTCTGAGGGTGATTGCAACCTTCTCAAAGCCGAATTTATCTGCAAGCTGCTTTGCAACCGACTTGTAGCCTTCTTTATTGAGCTTGCCGCCGTAGATATCGGTGTTTTCAGCCTCGATGCCGAAAACATCCTTTGCATCCTCTTCATTTGAAATGCAGACATCAACATACTTGCAAAGCTCGGTCATAGCTTCCCTTGCCTCTGATCTTGTCCAGAGCTTGCCTCTGTAATTGAGGTCGCAGGAAATCTTAACGTCCTTTGCCTTTGCAGCAATGCAAGCCTGCTTGCAGATTTCCACAAGATTTGCGCCGAGTGCAGGGGTAATGCCCGTAAAATGGAACCAATCTGCGCCCTCAAAGATTGCATCCCAGTCAAAATCCTCGGGATATGCTTCCTGAATTGCGGAATGCGCTCTGTCGTAGATGCAGACACTTCCTCTCTGTGATGCACCCTTTTCAAGGAAATATATGCCTACTCTGTCGCCGCCGCGTACGATTTTTGAGGTGTCAACGCCGAAATAACGGAGTGAATTGACAGCCGCCTGACCGATTGCATGAGCAGGGAGCTTTGTTACAAAAGCAGAATCAAAGCCGTAGTTTGCGAGTGAAACGGAAACATTTGCTTCACCGCCGCCAAAGGTAGCCTGAAGCTGGTCATCCTGGAAGAAACGGTAATATCCGTTGGGTGCAAGGCGAAGCATGATTTCGCCGAAGGTCACTACTCTTGCCATTATCCTCTTGCCTCCTTAACGATTTCAACCGACTTTTTGCAAAGGTCGATAATTTCATCCCACTTCTGATTGTCGATGAGATCTGCGGTTACCATATATGAGCCGCCGCAAGCCGCAATAACGGGGCATGAAAGGTATTCGCCGAGATTTTTGAGCGAAATGCCGCCCGTGGGCATAACCTTGAACATGGGGAAGGGAGCGCTCATCGCCTTGATTTTTGCAAGACCGCCGCTCTGCTCTGCTGGGAAGAATTTCAGCACGTCAAGACCGAGTCTGTAAGCGGTATGATAGTCAGTGGGAGTGGTACATCCTGCATAGATGGGAATATTCTTTGACTGGCAGTACTTAACGATTTCTTCGTCAAGACCGGGAGTTACGATAAACTTTGCACCTGCGGCGATTGCCTGGTCAACCTGGTCGGTTGTGAGAACTGTGCCTGCGCCGACAAGCATTTCGGGCACGTTTTCGCTCATAAGCTTTATTGCGGTTGCCGCCCCTGCCGCACGGAATGTGACCTCTGCTACGGGTACTCCGCCTTCAACGAGAGCCTTTGCAAGCGCAACGGAATCTCTCTCGGGGTTATTTAACTTGATAACCGGCACAACGCCGATTGACATTATTTTTTCTGAAATCTGATTCATAATATTCTCCTGTATTTATCAAAAACTTTTTCGGGACGACACAGAGGTCGTCCCCTACACATTAATGGGTGTTGGGGCGATTCACGAATCGCCCGTCATTATTTCATCGGATTTTGTGGGCGACGAAATGTCGCCCCTACGATGTCATCCGAATTACGCATCAGCCTTCTCGCAAGCTTCAAAAAGTCCGTTGATATATGCCGCACCGAGCGCACGGTCATAGAGACCGTAGCCGGGTTTGCCGGTTTCGCCCCAAATCATTCTGCCGTGGTCGGGTCTGACGTAACCGTCAAAGCCTGTTTCAACGAGAGCTTTTGTGATGTCATACATATCAAGGCTGCCGCAGTCTGAAAGATGTCCGCTCTCTTCAAAGCTGTCGTCGGGCATTATGAGGATATTTCTCATGTGCATGAATGCAATTCTGTCCGCAGCGCTGTACTTGCGCACCATAGCAACAACGTCGTTTGATGCGGCACAGCCGAGCGAGCCGGTGCAAAGGCAAAGGCTGTTTGCGGGGGAATCAACAATCGCAAGCATTCTGTCGAGATTTTCTTCGTTTGTGATGATTCTTGGAAGACCGAAAATGGGATACGGGGGGTCATCGGGATGAATTGCCATTCTAACGCCACATTCTTCAGCAACAGGAATAACTTTTTTGAGAAATCTTTCAAGGTTTGCCCAGAGACCTTCCTCACCGATTTCGCCGTAAGCATTGATAAGCTCTCTGACCTCATTCTGTGTATAGCTCGAATCCCAGCCGGGGAGGTGAATGTCATCCTTAAGGGGGTCAAGACCCTTCATCTGCTCCCAATACATAACAAGGCTTGTTGAGCCGTCGGGAGCCTTCTTGTCGAGCTGAGTGCGTGTCCAGTCAAAAACGGGCATAAAGTTATAGGTTACGCATTTAACGCCGTACTTTGCGCATCTGCGGATATTCTCGCAGTAAACGTCGATGAGCCTGTCAACCTCTCCCCTGCCGAGCTTTATATCCTCATGCACGGGAATGGATTCAACAACATCAAAAACAAGGCCGTTATCCTCGCACTGCTTCGCCATCTTTGCAATGCTTTCTTCAGGCCAGACTTCGCCGGGTTTAACATCGTAAACCGCACTTACAATGCTTTTCATATTTGGAATCTGGCGGATATATTCAAGTGAAACGGGGTCTGACTCGCCATACCAGCGGAATGACATTTTCATATAAGTACCCTCCTGATTAAAATTGTTTCGGCGTAACGCCATTTTTATACATTTTAATTATATCACTTGTCTTTTTCAATATCAATGAATAATTATTGAAATTACCGTAAAATTTTAAGCAGAAAAAGACGGCTGAGCTTAAAACTCCGCCGTCTCATTCTATATCATTTTGCAGACATCAATCCAACATTTGAATTCCGATGTCCTTTCAAGTTCTTCAATATTCAGCTTTACTGCGCTGTTTGAGCTTCCGCAAGCGGGATAAACAATCTCAAAGCGTTTGAGCGATTCATCGAGATAAACCTCAACTCCATCGTTTATCCCGAACGGGCAGACACCTCCGACAGCATGACCGATAAGCGTTTCAACGCTTTCAAACGGAATCATTTTTGCTTTTGCGTGAAAATATGCCTTGTATTTTGCGTTATCTATCTTGCAGTCGCCTGCAACAACTATAAGAATCGGCTTTTCATCAACAATAAAAGACAACGTTTTTGCAATTTCTCCTTCGCTGCTGCCAACAGCCTTTGCAGCTTCGCCGACCGTTGCCGAAGAAACATCGAATTCCATAACCCTGACGTCCATGCCGTATTTCTTCAAATGCTCTTTCGCTTTTTCGAATGCCATATTATCGCCTCTGTTCCGTTTTTTATTTTAATTTATATCACAACAAGTCAAAAAAGTAAAGATAGGCACTATTGATTTATTAATATAAAGATATTATAATTTAGTTGTATCAAATCCGAGAGGACGGTAACTATGAATTTTAAAGTTTCAGGCGGCAACAAAAACGCTGAAATAAAGCTTAACGAAAACAGGGTCGGTGATATTCTTTTTCTGACCGTAAACATGACCATGCAGAAGCCCGAGATTCCTCAGCCGTTTTTAATTGAATGGAACTTCAACGCAAGCGATTGTTACTCCACATGGAATCCCGGTTTGCTGGACATCCACGGTCTTGCATTTGAGTGGTCAAAGCTTACCATGCAGTCACGCCTCGCATCATGGATGCCTGTTCAGCAGCTAATCTCAAAAAACGGAAAAAACAAGCTCTGCATCGCCGTTTCGGATGTTGATACTCCGATAAGCATTCGAACCGGAATTTTCGAGGAAGATGCGACCTTTGTGTGCGAAATCGAATTTTTCACAAAACCCACGTCACCGACGGACTGCTACACCGCAACCGTGCGCTTCGATATGCGTAAAATCCCGTTTTATGACAGCATTTACGATACAACCGAATGGTGGGAAAACGAGTGCGGATATGAGTCTGCCTATGTACCCGAAAGCGCCAAAATGCCGCTTGATTCTCTTTGGTACAGCTTCCATCAGATGCTTGAACGTGAGGAAATACTCAAAGAGTGCAGAGCCTCGCATGAAATCGGACTTGACACGGTTATCATCGACGACGGCTGGCAAACCGATAATATCGCCAGAGGCTACGGCTACTGCGGCGACTGGAAGGTTGCACCTGAAAAGATAGGCGATATGGCATCGCTCATAAAAGAAATCCACAACATCGGAATGAAGGTTATCCTTTGGTATTCTGTTCCGTTTATGGGAGTCTACACCGAAAAATTCAAGGAATTTGAAGGAATGTTTCTCGAAGGCTCAGGTAACGATAAAACCTTTTTCGGTCTTGACCCGAGATATAAAAAAGTCCGCGAATACCTTACGGAGGTTTACAGAAAAGCCGTTGATGAATGGAAGCTTGACGGTCTGAAGCTGGATTTCATCGATTCATTCGTTCTCAAGGGGAAATCCCTTGAATATGATGAAAAACGTGATTTTCAATCGCTTGAAGATGCAATTCATGCTCTTATGACCGAAATAAAAGCAACTCTCACCGCAATTAACCCCGAAATTATGATTGAGTTCCGTCAGTCATATGTCGGACCGTCGATACGCAAATACGGAAATATGCTCCGTGTAGGCGACTGTGCGTGCGACATGCTCAAAAACAGAATCGGAATCATCAATCTCCGCATGACTTCGGGCAAAACCGCCGTTCATTCTGACATGATAATGTGGAATTTCAGCGACACCGTTGAGAATGCCGCCATGCAGTTTGTAAGTGTGCTTTTCGGAGTGCCTCAGGTTTCGGTGCGTGTTGACAAGCTTCCCGAAGACCACCTTAAAATGCTGAAATATTACGTTTCTTTTTGGAAAGAGTGGAAGGATATTCTCATCGACGGCAAGCTGACCGCGCAAAACCCCGAATCAAACTACAGTGCCGCAACCTCGACTCTCGGAAACAAGTCGGTAACAGTTTCTTACACAAATCCCGTTGTTGATATCAGAACCGAAAAAGCAGTTGCAGTCAATTCATCAATGCATGAATCGCTCGTCATCAAGGGTGCGGAAGGAAAGACGTATAAAACCGTAAACTGCATGGGCGAAGAAATCGCAAACGGAATCATCACATCTTCGCTTGAAGAAATTGAAGTTCCCTCCGCCGGAATAATATTTATCGGACAATAAACCGTATTGATAGTGAATTTGCATAATTTTTCGAGGCTTCGACAATATTTTTCTTGCATTTTTGATATATATATTATAAAATAATATATAGCCTATAGGACTCAAGGAGGTTTTTACTATGCCTACAACAAGCATCACAAAAATAAAAACAAAAAGAAGTGACCTTTATCTGCGTGTTGCAAAGGGACATTTTGCAACCAACCATTCTCACAGCAACTACTATATCGATGTTGCCGCACAGAAATCCCGTCTTTCAGAGGCAAGAGCGGTTGCACAGGAGCTTTGCAGCAACAGTCATTATAAAGTAAACATAGTTGATACCATTCTCTGCCTTGACGGAACGGAAGTTATCGGTGCATGCCTTGCCGACGAACTGACAAAAAATCATTGGATGAACATAAATGCGCACCAGACAATTTATGTTGTCACACCCGAAACAACGAGCAGCTCTCAGCTCATGTTCAGAGATAATATCGTTCCTATGATTAAAGGTAAGCACGTCCTCATTCTTGCTGTTTCAGTCGCCACCGGCGGAACGGTAAAGGCAGCAATGGAGGCTGTCGGATATTACGGCGGAGAGGTTGTCGGTGTTGCATCAATTTTTGCAACAGCAAGTGAATGCAACGGATATTCAGTAAATTCAGTTTTCAACCCCAACGATTTGCCCGGATATTTCGCACTGCCCTCGCATGAATGCCCGCTTTGCAAAGAGGGCAAAAAGCTTGACGCCCTTATCAACAGTCATGGATTTTCAAAGCTGTAAAAAGTTATCTTTTAAAGCGAATAATCTAAAATGAATAAAAATCGGCTTGCAGAGGAATTCATCCTTTGCAAGCCTTTTTAATCGCAATATGGAATTATGATTGCGCTTTCGTGTTTCCGTTCAGCCGCTTTTTCTGTTTGACGCATATTTCGGCATACAGATGCACGCTGCTTTTATTGCAGCCGCGAATTAACCTCTGCCCAGACTGATATGCTGTCGGCTTGGGCTGTTTTTTTTGTATCAAAAAATCCACCGTCAATGTATTCATTATTGTAATAATCAACATTATTGCAATATTTGCCGAAATATACTCTGCCCTGCAGATTTGTTTTATCAAAGAATTCCCCGGTGTTAACCGTATTTCTGCTGAAAACAAGACCGTTTATATTGTTCGCCCTCATAAGTCTTGACGGAATATCGGTGAATGTGTTTGAAGTAATCTCAACATTTGTAAAAACGGCAGTTCCGGCAGATTTACCTGCAATGTTTGTACCAATTTCAATTACGGAACCCCAATCGCTGTAATTACACATTTCAAAGGTATTGTTGCTGATAACAAGATTATCGACACCCGTACCCTCCTGCCAAAGAGTGGGTTCAATATCCATAACAACCTTTATCGCCTGAGCCATCGTTTTATAGAATCTGTTGTTCTCGCAAAGTCCGTTTGAGGACTGCAGAAGCAAGCCTCTTGCTCTGTTTTCGTGGAAATAATTGTCTCTGATAACATAATTACCGCTGTTGCATTCCATGCTGTATGCCGTCCAGCCTTCCGTTACGCTTTCGGGCAAAAAATCAACAACAACCTCTTTGGTTATCCCTTCAAGAGCTTTGACAGAAACAATTTTTGCGGTTAAATCCGTGTTTTCAAATATATCGTTTTTGAAAGCGAGAGTATCGCCCGATTCAAGCCTCATTGCGCTCGCAATCAGCGTGAGAGTATTGCCGTTTACCGCAGAAACATAGCCGAGACCGTCGTGAACATTAACGGCATCGTCACCCATACCGCTTATATCGCAATCCGAAATATTGAAGCAGCCGTTGGTGTTGACAATATGGATTGCATCAGCGGTTAAAGACACACACCTCTTATCTTTATGTTCGGGATTGACCCCGATAAAACTGTTGATAATCTGAAAATGTGAGCAACTTCCCTCACAGATATAAGCCATGCCGGAACTGCCGTGAATGCTGACATTATCAAAGGTTATGTTTTCGCTGTAATCTCTTATGTTAAAAACCGTTCCGTCGTAAACATGATGTCTGAGAATATAAGTTTCGCCGTTCTCAAAATTATCCATACAGCCGTTGTGAGTAACGCGCAGGGTGTTATCTGAAATCTTTTGGACGGATTTTATATTAGTTCCGTCTTGATAAAAATAAACCTCTTTTGATGAATGTTTTGTTCCGAAATTATATGTTTCAGGGTCGCATTGTGTAATCGCCATCAGTCGGTTGTTTTCGCTGCAATATTCCGCATTTCTGAAAATAAGGTCAATCGTATCAGTATCAGAATTGCTGTTCTGAACGATAACTATCGAAGCAAGCGGACTTTCAGCCCAGTTCCAATCAAAGTTGAGGTTGCGAATTTCAATGCATTCGCTGTTTCTGATAAAAAACTTATATCCTGTTGAGGAGAAAATAAAGGTTGCATCTGAACCGTCAATCAGCAAATCGGTGCAGTTATTGGCATCAAGACCGTTAAGGCTGCGGAAATAATATGTGCCTTTGTCAATAATCAGCTTCGTCTGCGGATGCTGTGAGCAGTAATTGAGTACACTCTGAAATGCCTCATAATTATCTTCGTTTTCCTCCGAAAGTCCGAAATCAGCGGCGTTAACCTCGTTGAGTTTGCCGGCTTTGGGTCGCTGAACATAAAATTTTGTTCCATTTGCACCGTTTATCTCGTCTGCCGTTCTGTTTTCACTTAAGTTATCAAGCGTTTCAACAAGCACGGCGCCTTTTTCGGGCATAGCAACAGATGGAGTAAACATCAAAATTATTGAAGCGATAAACGAAACTATTTTTAACAGCATTTCATCCCTCTTTACAATTTAAAACTCATTAAAAAACGTTTCTTCCGTTGTTCTGTATACCGAGTGTCTTTAGTTGGGTACTGCATCGGGTACGGGGTAACCCATAATAAGAAGTGTGACGAGTTCAATATCTTCGTGGCTTGCAAATGATTCTTCATTGCTCATAACAAGAATCATCTGCGGCTGATAATTGCAGCCCGTAGGAGCAATAATGCCCCGCTTCAAGAATTTGTCAATTACTTCTGTCTCCAAAGGCTTGTCATCAAATTTACTCACCGAATATCTGTCGGTGGAAAGTTCATAATAACTCCTATTATAAAATAAGACCATACACTGATAAATTTGAATTTATACTTTTCTTTTTGAATTATAACATATAAATTTGTGAATTTCCACATGAAAACGGAAATACTTTGACAAAAAAGAATGAACCCTTGGAATCGGTTGATTCCAAGGGTTTTCGATAATCCCCATTCGGGAAAAATTATCTCTTTGAGAACTTGAGTGTGATTAAAGCATCTTGTTTTTGCTTGTCATAACCTGCCGTAATCTGTTAAATCACTCAGATTGATGTTGACAAACGGGCAAAAAGTCAATAAAAAGGCATTTGCCGTAACTTGCCGCAGTTTGTAACCGACCCCCAAAAAGTTCAAATATCCTGACTTGTTGACAAAATATTGACATTTTTTTCGAAGAAAATGCTTGCATATACAATCGCAATTACAAAAAAATGAGCGAATAATTCCGAAAACACGCAAAAACATGAGGCAACGCAACTGTAGGACTTAATCCTGCAAGCGCAATTTGTTATATGGAAAGAAAAACAGTTTTGCTGTCAGATTCTTTCTTCCATTCCAACAATTTATTATGGATTTTTCTTTTAAAAACAGTGTCCGCCATAAAATCGCAATTTTTATTTATCCCATTATACACAAAATCGCAAAATGTAAAGTCTTTTTGTTCCGAATTCGAAAACAATCCGTTTCTTTATCACAAAAAACAAAACAAACATTGATATCCGGTTCTGACAGAACTATATTCATCCTAACGGTATGCCGGAATTCAAGAAATATGGAGATTGGCAGCCTCATTTTGTCGTTCAATACTTGTGATTTTTGCGTAATTTGACTTGATTAATATAACCAACGCTTTTTTATAACTCCGAAATTCTGATTTTTGCAACCGTAATTTTATAGGTTGATTCATAACACGGAGGATTGTTGACGTAGTAAAGCGTTGTTCCGTCTTCCGAGAAAAAGAGCGACGGACTGTAACCGCATTTCACGAAAGGGTCGCCGGTCTGATACGGAATGGGATTGTCAATCGGAGCAAAGGTTTTGCCGTAATCAAAGCTGATGAACATATCCGCACCCGTGTCGCTTTCGCCTCTGACGGAGTGTTTGCCTGTAACAACAAGTGTTCCGCATTCACCGCCGACGGGTGACCACGCAACGCACGGAGATGAGCCGAAAGTTTTACCGCCTGCGGAAACTATTTTGCCGTAATCCGAAACGTCTCCCCAATTATCGAGAGAAGTCGTTCTCTTGCAATAAATCGGATTCATAAAAATACCGACCATCTCGTAAACCATTAAATATTCGCCGTTGCCCATTTTAGCAATCGAAATCATACCCGGTCTGAGTGAAGAATCGGAACAGGCAACGCATTCAAACTTCTCGCTCCAATTAACAAGGTCGGTTGTGTATTTATAAACAAGCTTCTGCGAATGCTCGGGGTCTGAATCGTCAGAATAGAAACAGAAAAGTCTGCCCGTTTCTTCCTCGTAGATTAAATACGGTTCCCATACGCCCCATTCAATTCCGCCTGCGTGATCAACGTTGCAGAAAGCGTTGAATGATTTGCCTGCATCGTTGCTTGAATAAAGAGTTATCGTGCTGTCCGTAACGCCTTCGCCGTATATTGACGTTGCGGCAAGAATGACCGTGCCCTTTTCAAAATCGCCGATATCCGCAGGCAACTCATAAAGGAACGGCATCCATTCGTTCCAGTAGCCTTCGTTAAGG
>JAFQRF010000043.1 GCA_017410195.1 Clostridia bacterium
GGGCCGCTTCCAGCCAAGTATTTTCGGCACTGTTGAGCTTAACTACCGTGTTCGGGATGGGAACGGGTGGACCCTCAACGTCATCAACACCGACTAAAAAACGCAACGGCGTTTTTTGAATGCTTGATGATTATATACCCTTGTTCATAATTTGTCAAGCCTTTTTTCAAAAATTTTTAAATTTTTTTGAAAAGGTCGGAATTAAGGAGATTTTTATTAAATAATTACGGTTTTCAGTTCGCATGCGGGACGACACGGAGGTCGTCCCCTACGTTGAAATTTTGAATTTGCTATAATTCCACGGCGGCTTGGGGTCAAGCCGCCCTACGAGGTTCAATTTCATTCCACACCGATAATTTATCATTTTTGTATTCCGTCACATTATCCATCGATTTAAAGCGTGAAAAAGAGCTGAAGGTGGGCATTTACAAACTCCAAAAATAATTCCGAATTAAAACATCGGAGCGAAGCTCCCCTTAACTTTGCACTTAAAAGTTCTGCATTCTGCACTCTGAACTCTGCACTCATCTAAGCTTCCTCCGCAACGGCGGCAACAACGGTCATGTCATCAAATCTTGCGCCGCATCTTCTCCGTGCGGATTCAAGAATATTTTCCGAAAACTCGGTTGCATCGGGTCCGCCGGAAAACGCTTTTATTTCATCCTTGAGCCATGTATTGCCGCAGCCGAGGATTCCGTCGCTGACCATGATGAGCGAATCTCCGCCCCTGAGTCTGAGCGTATAGCGGCTGAATTTAACCTTGCTGAGTATTCCGAGCGGTGTTGACGGCATTTCAACCGTTCTTACCCTGCCTGCCGTAGTGTAAAATGATGCCGCTGCACCTGCTTTGTAAATAACCGTGCTGCCGTCAAAAAGGTCGATTTCGGCAACATCAAGCGTGGAAAGCGACTCATCATCGGATTTGACGGAAAGAGCGGTGTTTGTGATGCTCAGCGCCGTATCGAGGCTTACGCCTGCCCTTATCAGCCGTGAGAAAAGCTCAACCGTCATTGCGGAATCAATCGCCGCTCTTCCGCCTGTTCCCATGCCGTCGCTGAGAATTATATATGCCTTGGAATCGGTGCGGAAGCATTCAAAATAATCGCCGCACAGCTTCTGGTTTCCGCAGCTTGCCGCCGCAGAGCCGATACGGACTTTAAACAGCTCCTTTCGGGTGAAAATCATCTCCTTTCCGTTCTTATGCTCACGGATTTCGGGTGAAAGAAGCTGTGCTTCGAGTTCACGGGAAAGCTCCGATGTCAGTCGGGAAAGCGAGGTTGAAACGGGGATATCCTCAACCGTGCATTTCAGTCTGAGTGCGCCCGACGGAGGGTTGATACAGCTGACGGAAACAACCGAAAAACCGTTATCCGCAAGCACTCGCATTGCGCTTTTTTCTTTGTTGAAAAGCACTTGAGAGCCTTTGCCGATTTCGGTTGAAAGCTCGGTCAGAAGCGTTGAAATCCAATCGAACTGACTGCAGGCAAGCTCTCTGTTGCGTGCGGAATTCGCCTGCATGGCGTTAACAGCCTTCTGACCTGCGTAAACTCGGTTGAAGCAGTCTGCAAGTCTTGGTGCGCTCGGGCATTTTGAGTTGAAATTTACCGAAAAATCCTCGCAGCCGACCGCTTCGCCCTGCGAAAGCTTTTTTGTAATTTCTGAAAATTCTCCTTCTTCGGGGCAGAAGGTATCCTTCAGCGGACAGCCTGAGCATATTCGCTCACGCACCCTCATGCAGACCATGATGTCCGAGGCGGGAGAAAGCGCCTCAATCCCCTTTGATACCGATGAAACGCACTCCGAAACTGAGCCGATTGCTTTTGCCGCTTCGGTCAGTCTGTCGCCTGCATTGCAGAATTCGGTTTCCATCCGAAGAACCCCCGGGTCCGTGATGCTGCTGCGCACCTTGCGAAGGTATTTTCCCGGTATTGCCGCAAAAATAAGAGCCGCCGTCGCCGCTTCGGCAAAAACGGATATTCCCTCTGAGGAGCCGTCGAGAAGAGCTGCAATTCCTGCCGTGAGAGAGAATGTCAGAGCGCAGACAAATTTTCCGAACTTGGAAAAAATTCCCGAAAGCAGACCGCAAACGCCGTAGCAAATGCTCAGCGCAACGCTTGTACCTGAAACCGCAATGCAGCCGCCTATGGAGATTCCCGCAATGCTTCCGCCCGAACGGCTGAAAAGATAAGCTGCTGTCAGAATGACAAAGGAGCCGAAAAATCTTGCAGGTCTGAAGCCGAAAATGCTTATTTCCGATGCGCCGAGCAAAAGGGTACAGAGAGTTGCAATAATGCAGATCAGTGAGTGATTATCGAGCATGCTGACGTTTTGTTTACGCCTTATGCAGTCTGCTGTTCCGGAATAAAAAACAACCGAGATGCCGCACAGAACCGATGAACAGAAAATAAGGATAAATTCGTTCATTGAGGGCATTTCGGAAAACATAACCGCTGTTTTGCAAACGAAACAGAAGGAAAAAACACCGACGGAAAGAATAAGCCGTCTTTTTTTCTTTATGCTCATTTTATCGAGGATAAAAACCGTTACCGCAACGCCTGCAAGCGGCAAGGCGGCATTAATTATCTCCCCTGCGCTCAGCCGCAGAGCAGCTCCGACCAGTCCGCCGACAGAAGCAAAAACAAGCTCGTATCCGGTGAAAGCGGCGGCAAAACCGATGCTTAGCGGAATGCTCATCGACATCAGCTCTGCGCCGGAAAGTATGAAGCCCGAAACAAAGCAAAGCGTGCAGGTAAGGATATGGACCCCCTTGTCCCACAGTCTGTCCGAAAAATCGTTATTTTCAATAGCGGTCAGTTTTTCCATGTTTTTTATTCCTTTCATTCTTTGTATTGTAGGGGCGATTCACGAATCGCCCGCATAAAAATGATAAATTATCGGCTGTTCGCCGATTCGGCGGGATGAGGGCATCCCGCCCTACCCGGGATGCGAATGCTTACCTTCAACTCTGTTTCACACTTTAAATCGATGAACAGCGTGTATAGGGGAACATACGGATGTTTGATATATTTTAAATAATAAAGAATAATGAATAGATAATAAATAACAGCTTTTTTCAATGTAGGGAACGCCGTCCTCGGCGTTCCGTAAAAACCATCATAAATCAAATGTCAACGTAGGGGACAACCTCCGTATCGTCCCGTATGCGAATGCATTTCATTTGAAGAATTTCATTGCATAGCAATTTCATTTTAATTTTACATGCGCTTTTGGAAAAAACTGTCACTTTTTATCTTTGCTCTTTAAAATAAATAAAAAATTTTTTGTAAAAACAATAATAATACTGTTCAAATTCGTTATTTTGTGATATAATTGATTGAATATAGCTGAAAATAGGAGGAGTCTGCTTTATGGAAATGCAGAATGAGCGACAGGGACTTATAATCGGGCGCAATGCCGTTGCGGAAGCTCTCAAGAGCGGAAGGGCGATTGACTGCCTTCTTGTCGCAAAGGGAGAGAGAGGCGGCTCCGTCGGAAAAATAATCGGTCAGTGCCGTGACAAGGGCATTGTTATTAAGGAAACAGACCGCCGTAAGCTCGATAAGCTCTGCGAGGGCGAAAATCATCAGGGCGTTGCGGCATGGGCGGCGGTGCATGAATATTCTTCAATCGAAGATATTCTTCAGAATGCCGAAAGCAAGGGCGAAGCACCGTTTGTCATTATCTGCGATGAAATAGAGGACCCCCATAATCTCGGTGCTATAATAAGAACTGCCGATGCTTGCGGCGCACACGGAATCATTATTCCCAAAAGACGCGGTGTTGCCCTGACCTATGCGGTCGGCAAGGTTTCCGCAGGTGCGGTTGAGTATGTGCCTGTTGCGAGGGTATCCAACCTTCCGTCGGCGATTGATGAGCTCAAGGAAAAGGGCTTCTGGGTCTACGGCGCAGATATGGACGGCACTCGCTGGGATAAGCAGGATTATTCGGGTGCGGTTGCGCTTGTTGTCGGCTCCGAGGGCAAGGGAGTCAGCCGACTTGTCAAGGAAAAGTGCGATTTTATCGTGTCGCTTCCGATGAAAGGAAAAATCAATTCTCTCAACGCCTCCGTGGCGGCGGGAATTTTAATGTATGAGATTGCGAAGAACAGGTAGGTGAAGACTTTGGACGAATATATTAAGAAAACTTCGGGTGCGGATGAGCTTGAGGATATTCTTGCTCAGGTCAGAAAGTTGAAGCAGGGCGAAGAAAACGCAGATGCACCGTCAAAAACCTGGTCTATCGACGATATTGATAAGTTGATTGCGCAGACGAACGGCGAAGAATATGTTCCCAAATCTGCGCCGCTGCCTGCAACTCCGGCAAAGGATTTCGAAAGAATTCTCAGCCGTGAATTCGATACGGGAATTTTTACCGTCAAGCCGATTACGGAAGAAAAAAAGCCGGAAATGCAGGATATTTCTTCTGTTTCTGACGATTCGGATGTTGACGGTCAGGAAAGATTTTTTGAAAAGACCTATGAATTTGACGAGTCCCTCTTTGAAATTGAAACGGTTGTAGTTCCCGAAGACCTTCCGAAGCCTGCTCAGTCAATGTTTGCATGGCAGAACGAAGAACCTAAACCGAAGAAAAAGAAAGAGCCTTCGGAAATAAGGGTTTTCTATGAGGGCGATTCTGCTGCTGCGGACTTTTTCGGCAAGACCGAGGAGAAGAAAGAAGAAGAGGTTCACATAAAAGAATCCGACTATAAAACAAGATTTTTTACAACTCTCAAGCTCGAACATACAGCCGAAATCGACCCCGTTGAAGATGGTCCCGTTGACAGACCCGGCATTGTTGTTGCAAAGTCCGGAGAATCTGAGGAAAGCGGACTTGAGGCGATGCCGAAGGTGCTTGCTGCCGAGGATGCGAAGGAAATTGTTGACGAAAAAACGAGGATCATGGACACTCTCGGTGCAACGGGCAAAAAGCATACGGAAGCCGCCGATGTCGTTGAGGGTCAGATAATGCTTACAGGCTTTGACACCGAGGATGAATCTGTTCCCGAGCAGGCAAGCGAGGATGATGTTGAGGTTGCTCTCTGGGAAAAGCGTAAGCAGAAGGCAAAAAACTTCAAGCTTATTGAGGCGATAGACCTTGATGCGGAGTTCGACGGCGATTACGAAGCACCGCCCGAGGATGTTGCGAGAGCCGAAAAGGCGAAGAAGAAAAAAGAAAAGAAGCTCGAACTTGAACAGGAAGAGGAAAGACCCGTTGCAAACGAATATTCCTCACCTGCCGAGCGTGCTTCAATCCATAAAAGACTCAGCGATGAAGCGAAAAAGGCAACAACCGGGCTTATTGCCGTCGGTGCGGTTGCTTTTGCGATGCTGATAGTCAATCTTATCCCCGGCATCGCAGCAAAGCTCTCAATTGAAACGCAGATGTTTATTGAAGGCTCGGCGGCGATGAACGCAATAAACGCCGTTCTGCTGATAATCGCAGCGGCGCTCGACAGCGTTAAATTCGTTGACGGACTTACTTCTCTGCTCAAAAAGAAGGTAACAAGCTCAACGGCGGTCAGCCTTTCGATAGTTGTTGCGGTTCTTCAGAATACTCTTGCTGCCGTTATCGGCGGCAACGGAACGGAAACCGCAGTCTTTTCTGCGGCGGCGGTTTTTGCCGTGCTGATAAGCAAGCTTGCGGATAAGCTTGATGCGGAAAGAATTCTCGGCAACTTCGAGGTCTGCGCTTATAAATATGAGCATAACATGTATGCGGTTCATCCGTTTGAAAACGAATCCGAAATTTTTGAGCTTGGCAGAGGTCTTATGATGGGCAACGCAGAGCTTCTGTATTCATCAAAGCTCGCATTTCCTTCGGATTTTGTCAAAAACTCAAAAACCGATGCAAGCGATAAAAAGCTGATGCAGATTCTCATTCCCGTTGCCTTCGGTGCGGCGGCGGTTGTTGCGATTATAGCAGGCATCGTTGAAAAGAGCGTGATGAGCGCATTTTCGGCATTCGCATGCACCTTCTGTATGAGTGCGCCCGTATTTTCATCATTTATTCCTGCGTTTATCGCAAGAAGCTCCAATCACGGTCTTAACATCACCGGAACAATGATTTCGGGGCTTGATGCTGCCGAAAAAACGGCTTCCGCAAATGCGGTTGTTCTTGATTCCGCCGATATTTTCGACCGTTCACGCTGCACGATGCACGGCATGAAGGATTTCAAGAATATCCGTATCGACGACGTGCTTCTTTATGCGGCGGCGCTGATTATAAAATCGGGCGGACCTCTCAGGGAGAGCTTCGAGCAGGTTGTTGACGGCAGGCAGGATTTGCTTCCCCCCGTAAAAGAGCTTGTTTATGAGGATAAGCTCGGAATTGCCGCAAGAATCCACAATCAGAAGGTTCTCCTCGGCAACAGAAATCTGCTCATTCACCACAGCATAGAGGTCCCCGAAAAATCGCTTGAAGAAAGATATTCCCACAGCGGCAGAAAGGTTATGTATCTTGCCGTTGCAGGAAAAATCGCCGCTCTTTTCGTTGTCAGCTATGCGGTTGACAAAAATCTTGAGGGATATCTCAAGGTGCTTGAAAGCAACGGTATTCAGGTGCTTGTGCGTACAAACGATGTTAACGTTACCGAGGAGCTGATTGCGGAAAGCTTCGGCATGCCGCAGCAGAACTTCAAGGTTCTTTCGTCGGTTGCAGGCAGACTTTTCAAGAGAAGAAGAGATGCCGTATGCGACAAGCTGCCCGCAAGAATCGTGCATGACGGAACGGCTTTCTCAATGCTCAGAGCCGTTGCCGCATCCTGCAGCATCAATACAAAAAGAAAGCTCGGCTCAAGCATTCAGATTGTTCTGACTGCCCTTGCTTTCATTCTCTGCGCCGCACTTTACGCAACTTCGCTCGGATACATTCTCAACGGTCTTACCGCCGCCACATTCCTCGGAATCGGGCTGATTATTTCGTCGGGCTTAATGCTCATCGGAAAAATAAAATAAAAAATTTGCGGAAAACCCTTGACAAACCGAGGGATATGTATTAAAATAACTTGCACAATAAAGCAGAGCAGGTTCGCTCTCACCTTCCGGGAAATGCCCCGCGTCGGTCAATAGCTTAAGTTTTTACGCACTCAATGTGCGCAAAGAGCGTTGATTTTATGCGAGGTCGGGATTTCCTGCCCTCGCTTTTAATTTATGTTGGAGGTGCTTTAACATCAGCAGCAAAGAACAGCAAATCAATGAGGAAATCCGTGATAAGGAAATAAGAGTTATTTCAAATGACGGTGAGCAGCTCGGCATCATGTCGGCGTCAGAAGCTCTCAAGCTTGCAGAAAGCAAGAATCTTGACCTTGTTAAGATTGCTCCTGCAGCAAAACCGCCCGTATGTAAGATTATGGACTACGGCAAATTCCGATTTGAAAAGGCAAAGAAAGAGAAAGAAGCAAAGAAAAACCAGAAAATCATCGAAATCAAAGAAATCAGACTTTCTCTCAACATTGACACTCATGATTTTGAAACCAAAATCAACCACGCACGCAAGTTCATTGCGTCGGGCAATAAGGTCAAGGTTTCCATACGCTTCAGAGGACGTGAGATGGCTCACAGCGATCTCGGTCTGTCAACAATGCAGCGTTGTGCGGAAGCTATGGCTGACTGCGCAAGTGTCGAAAAGCCTGCCAAGCTTGAAGGCAGACAGATGCTGATGTTCCTGGCTCCGAAAAGCTCAAAGTAAAAAGGTTTATAATATTAAGGAGGAAATATAACCATGCCTAAGATTAAGACTCACAGCGGCGCAAAGAAGCGCTTCAAGATTTCAAAGGGCGGTAAGCCCATGCGCGCTCATGCTTACAAGTCACACATTCTCAACAAGAAGAACACAAAGCGCAAGAGAAACCTTCGCAAAACAACTGTTGCTGACGTAACAAACTGCAAGCAGATCAAGCGTCTTGTTCCTTATAAATAATTCTTGTAATTCAACTATCAGA
>JAFQRF010000044.1 GCA_017410195.1 Clostridia bacterium
AGAATCTGAGGCATTGCGTAGCCGTTACCGAATACGTCGGGTACCCAGCAGGTCTTGGGAGTAATTCCGAAGGTCTTTTCGGCATATCTTACGCCGTGAAGAAGCTGACGGACAAAGGATTCGCCCGAAACAAGGTTACAGTCGGGTTCAACCCACATTGCGCCGATGTATTCCCATCTGCCCTCTGCAATGCGCTGCTTGACCTGATTGAAAATGTTGGGATAACGCTTCTCCATCTCAATGTATGTGGGAGCTGTACTCTGTGAGAAGATGAAATCGGGATACTGCTCCATGAGTCTGAGCATTGTTGCGTGAGTTCTGCCGAGCTTACGCACATACTCTTTGTATGCCCACATAAAGACGATATCAAGGTGGGAGTTACCGACAAGAGAAAGAGTGCCTTCGGTCTTGTAGTTGGGGTTGTTGTATACTCTGTCCTTGAGAACTTTCTGAGCTTCAAGGAGACCTGCTTTAAATTCATCGCCGGTAACGTCGAAGTTAACGTGAGTAAATGCTTCCTTAAGTGCGGAGCGGATAAGCTCTGCAAGACCCGTGTCGAGAACAGGCATAAAGAGAGCGTTGAAAACAGCCTTGAAATCCCAGTAAACTTCTTCGATTACGGGGTCAACAACGCCGATGAAAGAGCATGAAAGAGTCTTTACTGTTGATTCGTTTGAATGCCATACATAATATGATTCAATGTCGATATCATAATGCTCGCCTGCTTTTGCTTCGTTTGAAAGAAGAACGCTGTTGCGGAAGGGGTCAAGACCCTGATAAGGCTCGCCGTTGATTGAAAGAAGCGAGTCACCGCCGAAATAAACGTTGAGGGTTACCTTCTTGCCTGCAAAGCGCTCGGGCACATCGAATGAATTCTTGAAGAATGCGCTCCAGCCGTTATTGCCCCATTTATCGCCGACATTGAGTTCTTTCCACTCGTCGTAAAGATATTCGTAATCGCCGATGCCCTTGTAGATGCATTCCTTCATCTTCCATGCAGGAAGCGATTCGATATCGGTATAAATTCTCTTTTTGAGGGTTTTGAGCTTTACGTTGACAACATCGTCAAACGAGAAGATACCTCTCTGCTTACCCTTGGTCGCATCGCGCCAGTCATCAACGTGTGCATCCATTGCGTCAAGTGCCGCAACGGCGTCGAAATTTTTGATTTCTGCCAAATTTATCGTCCTTTCTTATGTGAATTCGAATAAAAATCAAAATCATTCACAATAAGTATATCATTATCAAATATATATTTCAACATAAAAAAATATTTTTTCATGGTTTACTTATCCGGATATATGTGTTAGAATAATATGTATTTTTATGATTAAATTTTTGAAAGGAATATCAAAATGCTTCTTGACAAAAAAATCAACATCCCCGACCTCGGCATTGTCGGACCCGAGAGCGGTTTTCACCTCCTCGAAACAACAGAGGACGGCAAATTCATAACCGGAAAAAACGGCGTTGACTGCATCGTTGCAACAGGCGACAAAAAGGTCGAATTCGTTTCATTCGGCAGCCACACTCTTGCAGGCGTAAAGTCAGCAATCGCATACCCCGTTTATTATCCCGTTTATCCCGTAAAGACGGAGTATCCCCTCAACGCAGTACTCATGGACCTTGACGGCACAACGGTACGCAGCGAGGATTTCTGGATATGGATTATCCAGATGAGCACCGCAAGCATGCTCGGCAACCCGAAGTTTGAGCTTGAAGATGCCGACCTTCCCTTCGTTTCGGGTCACAGCGTATCCGAGCATCTTCAGTACTGCATCGATAAATACTGCCCCGGTGAGTCACTCGAAAAGGCACGTGACTTCTATTTTGAACATACCCACAGAGAAATGGAAGAAATCATGGCAGGCAGAGGCAAGGACGGCGCATTCACTCCCACAGAGGGTGTCAAGGACTTCCTTCTTGAGCTCAAGGATATGGGCATCAAAATCGGTCTTGTTACTTCGGGACTTTACGAAAAAGCATGGCCCGAAATTCTTTCAGCATTCCGTACCCTCGGTATGGGCGACCCCAAGGATTTCTACGATGCAATCATCTCGGCAGGCTTCCCCCTCCGCAAGGGCAGCGTAGGTACACTCGGCGAGCTTTCGCCCAAGCCTCATCCCTGGCTCTATTCCGAAACATCAATCGTCGGTCTCGGCGAAGCATTTGCAGACAGAAGCAGAGTTGTCGGCATTGAAGACAGCGGCGCAGGCGCTTGCTCCGTGCGTCTTGCAGGCTATACCACCATCGGCATCGCAGGCGGCAACATCGAATCAAGCGGCACAAAAGCTGTTTGCTCGCATTTCTGCAACAGCTTTGCCGAAATCATGAAAATAATCAAAGGATAAGGTGAATGAATATGGATAAAAAAGATAAGCTCCAGTGTCATTTTATATCAAACACTCACTGGGACAGAGAATGGCGTTTTTCAGCCCGCCGCACACAGCATATGCTCGGCTACATGGTAGATATGCTTCTTGATATTCTCGACAAATACCCCGAATACAAGCATTTTCACTTTGACTCGCAGACTATGCCCATTCAGGATTACCTTGAAGTTTATCCCGAAAAGAAAGAGAAGCTTCAAAAATATATTAAAGAAGGTCGGATTGCAATCGGACCCTGGTTCTGCCTTCCCGATGAATTCACCGTCGGCAGCGAAGCACTTATCCGCAACCTCCTCCTCGGTCACAAGCACGGCAAGGAAATGGGCGGCATAAGCAAGACCGGCTATTCACCCTTCGGCTGGGGTCAGATTTCACAGCTTCCCCAGATTTATGCAGGCTTCGGCATCAACTTTGCTTCATTCTACAGAGGCATCAATACATACAAAGCTCCGCGTTCCGAATTCTTCTGGGAAAGCCCCGACGGAACACGCATCTGGGCATCACGTCTCGGCAAAAGACCCCGCTACAATATCTGGTATGTTGTTCAGAGACCCGTTTATTTCAATCAGTCCAACGAAAACAACCGCGATATGCTCTGGAATCAGAACAACGGCGTTTTCAAGCTGATTGACCGTGACTGGAAGCTCGACTATCAGTACACACATCCGTTCTATGAATATCACAAAGAAAATCTTCAGGCAAGAGCAGAACAAGCCGTTGAAGAGCAGAACAATGACTGGACAACCCAGCACCGTTTCTGGTCGGCAGGTCACGATTCATCCTGCCCCGATGCACGTGAGGTTCAGCTCATCAAAGACCTCAACGACGCACTTCCCGATGCCGACGTTTTCCACAGCACTCTCAAAGAAATGGAGCAGGGCATCATTGACAACTTTGACCCGAACTCACCCGTTCTCAAGGGCGAAATGCGTGACCCGTACACCAAGGGCAGCGTAAGCATTCTCTGCGGCTGGATTCTCTCTGCAAGAACATATATCAAGCAGGAAAACTTTGACACAGAAAGAAGACTCATCAACTACGCAGAGCCTTTTGCAGTTTTCGCTTCACTCGCAGGCGCTCCCTATCCTCAGAATTTCATCGACCTTTCATATAACTATCTTCTTCAGAATCACGGTCACGACAGCATCGGCTCATGTGGCAGAGACGTTGTTTATGAAGATGTTATGTCACGTTACAGACAGTCAAGAGAGCTTTCAAGCTGCGTGTTTGAGCGTGCATTTATGGATATCGCAGGCGATATCGACCTTCGCTCATTCAGCCGTGACGATGCGGCAGTTGTAGTATTCAATCCTGCTCCCTTCAAGAGAACAGAAACCGTTAACCTCAGAGTTGAAATCCCTGCCGAGTGGAACACAGGCACTTTCGAACTCCTTGACGAAGACGGTAATGCACTCAAGTATCAGGTTATTTCTTCAAACGACAACAACGCTCAGATTATCCAGAATCCCAACGACACCGCAAACGTTCTTCATACCAGACAGCGTCTTATCGCTGTTGAGGTCAAGGATATCCCTGCAATGGGCTACAAGACCTACAAAATGCGTCCCACTTATAATGTAAGAGCAACAACTCCCGTTACTCTTCTCAAGACAAATCACGTTATGGAGAACGAATATCTCCGCGTTACCATCAACAACAACGGTACCTACAATGTTGTTGACAAGGAAACAGGTAAGATTTACGAAAACCTCGGCTACTTCAAGGACGGCGGCGAAATCGGCAATCCCTGGGAGCATTTCGTTCCCGAGTTCAATGAGATTTTCACCACTCTCGGCGAAAAAGCAACAATCACTCTTCTCCGTGACGGCGAGTTTGAAACCTCATACAAGATTTCAATGAGCTGGATGCTTCCCGAAAAGCGTTCATTTGACGAAAAATCAAGAAGCGAACACAAGCTTCCCGTTGACATCGACAGCGTTGTTACTCTCCGCAAGGGCGCAAGATTCGTCGAAATTGAAACAACAGTCAATAACCGCTGCGAGGACCATTATCTTCAGGTTGCATTCCCGACCGGCATCAAGTCGGAGTTCTCATATGCACAGGGTCAGTTTGACGTTGTAAAACGTCCCATTGCAAAGCCTGATTACTCGCTTTATGATGAAATCCCGATGACAGAGCATCCTATGAATTCCTTTGTTGACCTCACCGACGGCAAGGTTGGCGCTGCACTTCTCAACACAGGTCTTAAGGCATACGAGGCAGCCGATGACGAGTGCAACACACTTTATCTTTCACTCATCCGTGCATATCCTCTCCGCATTTGTGTTACTGCAGATATGCAGAATTACAGCGACTGGGATAAGGGCTCACAGTGCATCGGTGTCAACACCTTCAGATATGCATTTATGCCTCATAAGGGCGATTGGGAAGAAGGCAATGTATGGCAGGAAAGCGAACGCTTCAACCTCTACTGCACAGCCGCTCAGCTTGCTCCCACCGCACACGGTAAGAACGCTCTCACTCATTCATTCCTTGAACTCGGCGAAGAAAACCTCAACGTCAGCGCAATCAAGAAGAGCGAAGACGGCGAAGGCTATGTTATCAGACTCTTCAATCCCTCGGATAAAACAATCAAGAATAAGATTCGTCTCAACGGCGGCATAGCTCCCATCGAAAAGGCACAGTCACCCGTTGAAAGACAGATTGCCGAATTCGAACTTCCCGCATACTCGGGCAAGAAGTGGAAGGAAATCAAGCTCGTTACTCTCGAAGAGCTTGACAGAGAACCTCTCACCGTTGATGCAGACGGCTTCGCAGAATTCGAAATCACAGGCAAAAAGATTCTCACAATTAAATTTATCGGCTGATAAAAAATCAACCTGCCAAGGCAAAACGCTTTGGCAGGTTTTTGCATATATTTCAGTAATTGAATTCAAGGTCTGCAATACTCAATTTTTTGTTTCTCTTATTATCATACAATTCTTTTCGCACCGTAACAATACTAAGATTATTATATCCCAATTTATGATACAGTTTTAACGCCGATTTATTTCGGGGAACAACATCAAAACAAATTGCAGTATACTCCGGATGTGATTTGATTATATCTTCTGCTATTCGGATAGCTTGAGTTGCAACGCCTTTATTTCGATGTTCGGAATCTACATATATGTCCTCTATCCAAGCAACATTTGAACCTTTGTAGGAAAGATGCAAAAAACCAACGACTCCTATTTCTGTTAATATCATATACAGTTCATTGGGTTCGTTTATCCACTCTTTCAAAGTTTCCATGGCTATCTTATAATTATTCTCTCCAAAAGCCTGACTTTCATCGACAAGAGATGAATGGAAATGAAAAAAGAGTGCTATTCTTTCGATAGTCTGTGATTCATATTTCTCTGTGTAATTTATCAACTTAACATTCATAGAAAACCTCTTTTTGTCTTTTCCGAATTTCAAATCAATCCTCCGTCACGGCTTAACGCCGTGCCGCCTCCTTTTCAAAGGAGGCTAAGACAGCCGAAAGTTGTTGAACATAGCGAGAATGAGGATTAGGAGTAATAAGCTTTCGGGCGGATGATATCCGCCCCTACCAAAAGATTAATTGTTGGGTAGGGAACGGATATTATCCGTTCCGCACATAATCGGTCATAGGCAGAGCCTATCCGAAATCTTTCATTTTTCATTAAATAAATCCGAATTATTTTTCAATCTTCACCTGCACGGGTTTTCTGTCTTTAAAATATGTAACATATTCAAAACCGCATCTTTCGGCAATAGCGTAGCCCTCGTCGATACCCGCGCCCGTATGCTCGGTAAAATGAGCATCCGAACCGAGAGTGAGAAGCTCACCTCCGAGTTCTCTGAATCTGCGGACATAATTCTCCGTCGGCATGGTTTTGCCTATCGGTTGGCGAAGCCCGCTGGTATTGATTTCAAGCGCCTTGCCGTTTTCAACAAGCGTTTTGAAAATCTTATCGATTATATCGCCGTAGCGGTCAAGCTCAATATCCTTTCTGCCTGCCTGAACGATATAGCGCATCGGATATGTGAGATGAGCGAAGGTATCAAAACCGTTCCACTCAGCAAGAAGAAGCTCCTCTTCAAAATAATTATCGAGCATCGCATAAATCTCCGACTGTGAAAGAGCTGCATAGTCAAAATCTCCGTAATCGGGCTGATTCCTCGGATTATGAATCGAACCGATAACAAAATCGTACTCATATCTTGCAAGCGATTTTTCCGTAAGCACGGCATCATAGGTCGGCTGACCCATTTCGATGCCCCTGAGAATGCTGATTTTATCGGAACATTTTTCTCTTGCAGAACATATATCTTCATAGCTCGTCTGCTGACGGACCGCAAGATTATGTCTTTCGTAAAAGTCAACATCAAAATGGTCTGTAAATGCAATTATTGCAAGCTCATGCGCAATTGCGGATTCAGTCATTTCTGCGGCGGAAAAATTGCCGTCAAACGAGCTTGAAGTATGCATATGTAGGTCGATTCTGTTCTTATAAATTGCCATTGGTATCACCTTACTTTAAGAATTCCTTTATTTTTTCAAGATTTTTTTCAGCAACTGCCCTGCCTTGGTCATAAACCCTTTGAAGCACGTCGGGATTATGCTCGATTCTGCCGATTTCAAGTGCAGCCTCGGGTCGGATAACATAAACCTCACCTGCCGCTTCTTTTTTCAATATGTAGTCAATCGTTTCATTATATTCATTATGCCTGTTTTCCATGGCTTTTGCAACCTCGGGATAATCTTTAAGGACATATTTCATAAGTTTCGCTGCCGAACTCGGTTTTTTGACGAAGCCGAGCGGCTGAGTAAGAATAATGACATTTCTGTCATAACCGATACTTTCGAAAAACTGAATCGGAACGGAGTCCGCAATTCCGCCGTCAAGCAGCCTTCTGCCCTTTATTTCAACCGTTCTCGAAACAAGCGGCATTGATGCCGAAGCTCTGAAATATTCAAGCGCATCCTCGCCTGCCTCATCGGAATTGACATAAACCGCCTTACCCGTTTCAACATCGGTGCAGACAACATAAAACTCCATGGGATTGTCAACATAAGCCTGTGTATCGAAAAAATCAAGCTCGTTCGGAATCGTGTGATAACAGAATTCCGCGCCGAAAAGGTCGCCCGTTTTTATAAGCGAACGAAAGCTGCAGAATCTCGGGTCACGGGCAAAACGCTTGTTATAGCGGATAACTCTGCCCGCCTGCCTTGATTTAAAGTTGCAACCGAAAGCCGCACCGGCGGAAACGCCGATTGCGCCGTCAAATTCTATTCCGTTTTCAAGAAAGACGTCAAATACGCCTGCGGTGAACATTCCGCGCATTGCGCCGCCTTCCATTATAAGTCCAGTTTTCATTCCGATTTAAGCTCCTGCATCGTTACATTTTCTTTCTCATAATGAGAAACATATTTATCCTGATAATAGTTCTGAGCCGAATAATCAATACTTCCGTCCTCGGCAACGTTGATAACCGTACATCCTCTCTGAGAACCAAGCTTATATATTCCGACATATGCAAGATAATCAACGCTGTAAGAATATGTAAGGTCAATGCCCTTGTAATTAACAGAGAAATTATTGAGGTGGTCGTGACCGCAGAAAACGCTGTCCGTGCTGTGAAGCTCCTGCATTGTTTCGAAGAATTCGTCCTCATAAATCCCGGGATAAACAACCTTGCCCGATTCGCCTGCCTTGCCGTAGTTATACCTGACATTTTCGGTATCGGCATAGCCGTTTTCAACATATTCGTTCCATGCATCCTTATATTCCGAAAGAGGAACATGAAGGAACACGGAGGACTTGGGATTCAGCGCAGTCGGGTTTTCTTCAAGGAATTTGCTGTCGCTTGAAGAATAGCTTTTCATCATATTGTGGGTCTGATTTGCCTTGACGGTTTCTCTGTACCATTCAATCTGGTTATCATGAATATTATCATATTTCCACATGACGCCGAAAAAATCTCCGTCAACATAGGAATGCGAATCCACGGTAAAAAGCGAGCGGGTAATCACTCCGTTTGACTTGACGATATTGAAAACCTGATTTCCGAAGCCGTCAACATCCTCGGGACCTTTTCTCAAAAGGCAGTGAGGATACTGCTCATAGAATTCGGTTATATCCTCACGGTCATAAAAACTGTAAGCTTCGGTATCATGGTTGCCGTAGCTGATTGTCCAATAAACACCGAGAGTTTCCATAAGCTCTGCCAGAAGCTTTGCACCCGACATATTATTGAATGTTCCGGCCTGAAAAGGCACGGGATAAGCCGCATCTCCCGTAACAATAACAAAATCGGGCTTTTCGGCGGTTATCATTGCCGCTACCGTGTTGAGCGCCATTGAATCCTTTTTGAGCGACATCCAGCCGCCGCCGAAATGGATATCGGTAAGCTGCATAATCTTGAGTCCACGGTCGGAATAGATATTCCACACTCCGGCTGAAACGTTCTCAACCTTAAGCTCATGTGTTTCAACAGCTGGAAAAGTCTTGGCTTTTTTTATGTTTGCGTTAAGTCCGATAACGGTTACAATCGTTGTTATTCCGATAAAAGCAATCAGAACAGCCATGATTCCCGCAAGAACCTTTAAGAATTTCTTCCCTTTTTTATTTTTCATCTTTCTCCTCCGAATGTAACAAATATTTCCGAATTGAAATTTTCCTTTATTTTTTCGTTCAGACAGAAGCAGAGATTTTCAATCTCCTTCGCCGTTCTGCAGTCAGTTTCGATATCCGCCGTAAAAACGCCCCTTTCTCCATAGGCGTGATACTGAATATCTTTGACGCAAATCACGGATTTTTCATTTGAAATAATAATTTTTGCTTTTTCGCAAAGACTATCTTTTCTTTTGCCGATAATCTTTCCGAATGAAGCAAAAACCGTCTTGACTCCTTCAGCAATCAGCAAGACACTTATCAGAAGACCCGCAAAGCCGTCAACGGAAAATCCCGCCTCGGAAGAAAGTAAAAACGAAACAAGCGTGCAGACAGTTATGAAGAAATCCAGTCTGCTGTCCGCCGTAAGTCCTTTGAGCGTATCCGAACCGAACTTTTTGAAGCTTCCGGAAAAGAAAAATGACATTGCAAGCTTGACTGCTGCAGTCAGTGCGATAATCACGGCGTAAAGCGACGAATACCAGACGGGAACGGGATAAAGAATCCGTTCAAAAGAGATATAAGCAAACATTCCGCCCGAAACAAGAATCACCGCCGAAATCAAAAGCTCGGTCAAATCCTCTGCCCTGCCCTTGCCGAACGGATATTTTTCGCTTGCCGAAGCGGAAGAAAACCGAAAGCCTGCCGCTGCCGCAAGGCAAACCGCAAAATCGATAAGGCTGTTGAGCGAATCGGCATAAATTGCAACGCTGTTGCTTGAAAGTCCGACATAAAGCTTTGAAAAAAACAGCAGAAGATTTACTGCCGCACCGACGGCAACGGCAATGATTCGTCTTTTTACTTTTGAGCCGTAATCGTTCATTTTTCACCTCAGCAAAAAAAGCAACGGCGGGAGCAAGCCCCCGCCTGAACAGACAATTTTATTTCACAAGTCCGAGAACATCGGAGATGCAGAGAAGGATATATTCAAAGAAGGCTGCTATTCTGTTTGCAACATCAAATTCGCTGCCGTAAAGAACAAAGCGTGCATCTGCGATGGGGTCATCGCCGTAGAATTCTTTATAAGTAATAACATCGGTTTCGTAATCGGTTGTACCTTCCTTAATGTCGATGATACGGACACCTCTGCCCTCGTCACCGTAGGAATTGAAGCCGACACCGGGAGTGTTTACAAGGTCAATGCCCTTGTGATCAACAACAAAACTGTTAACGTGGTCATGACCGAAGAACATTGCAACAACATCGCCCTGCTTTTCAATTGCATCAAACTGACCGCCGTTAACGGTTGAGGGGCAGGGTGATTCATGAAGAACGCCGCCTTCTGCGGTGTTTTCGGGGTTAAGCACATAATATTTTCCGTTGCGCTCAACCGCACCTTCCGTGCTTGCGGAAACTTCAAGAAGTGCGTCGTATATTTCGTTGACAATGATGTGCTGGAACATCATTGAGGGAACTGCTGCACCGCCGTTCTGAGCCTTAAGCTCGTTTGACTTGTTCACATACCAGTCAATCTGATCCTGATGGACGTAATCGTAGCCGCCGTTTTCTTCGTCATACATGTTTGAGTCTGTCATCCAGAGATTATAAGCGATTTTGCTTGAATCCTTTGATGAATAAATGGGGAGATTATATGTACCGCAGCCGTAAACAGCTTCGCCCTCATCAATTGCAACGCAGTTGTCGTATTCCTGATACATCGCCATCTGTTCTTCTTTGGTTACGAGTTCTTCCGCATCGTGGTTACCGAAAACAACAGCAACGGGAACTCCGCAATCCTCAAAGATTGACATAAATCTGTCAATAGCTGCCTCAACGAGAAGAAGGTCCGCACCGTGAACACCTATTGTTGATGCGCCTGCGGAAATATTATCACCCGAAAGAACGATAAGGTCAGGCTTTTCTGCCGGAATAACGCTCTTAAGGAAATCCCTTACAATTTCGAAAAGGAAGGGTCCGTCCTGAATATCGGCAATCTGCATAATACGGAAATTGCCGTCGGAACCAAACTGAAGCTTATTATCCTCATTCTGAACAGATGCACCCGCAGGAAGCAGCATCGCAAATGCGAGTACAAAAGCAAGAATAACAGAAACAGTCTTTTTCATTAATAATCTCTCCTTTATTAATATTTCTTTAACATTATAGCACTTAGGAGACGTATCAACAAGAGCTAATTCAAATTCGGTGTTATGCACAAATTGTTTTTTAAAATTTTGGGTGATATGCATAGGAAAAGTATGGCATAAATTCATTTACAAAGCCATAATGAATATGATAAAATATAAAAATAGGAGATTTTATCATGAATATTTTAAGAATCTTTCTGGCGGTGATAATGGTGCCAATCAATCTTTTCAATTTTATTTTCGGCGGTTATGCCTACCCAGCCGTCAGCCGTGACGGCGGCTATCTTTTCTGCCATTTTGTGGGCAACGGCCCGGGTGAGGAAAGAATCCATTTTTCATTAAGTAAAGACGGCTATAACTTCAGACCGCTCAACAACAATCAGCCCGTCATCCTGCAGACTAAAGGCAAGCAATGCGTGCGTGACCCCTATATTCTCAAAGGAGAGGACGGATTCTTCTACATAATCGGCACGGATATGAAATGCGAAGAGGGCTGGACTTCAAATCATGCTCTCGTAACATGGAAATCGGCAGACCTTGTCAACTGGACTGACGAAACGATAATCGATATCCGTGATTTCGGCGGAGAGTTTACAAACACAACCCGTGCTTGGGCGCCTCAAGCGATATGGGATTCCGAAAAGCAGGCATACATGGTTTACTGGGCAAATTCAACCGTTGAAAACGACATTGCGGCAATGTATTACGCATACACAACGGATTTCAAAACAATGACCTTGCCTCAGCTTCTTTATGAAAGACCCGGAATTCAGACAATTGACGGCGACATTATTCACAATAAAGAAAGCGGTTATTATTATCTCTACTTCAAGCATGACGAGGATCAGACGATTGCCTATGTCAAATCAAAATCGCTCACGGGTCCTTATGAAGAACCGCCCGTTGTTGTTTCGCTTTCGCCTCACGGGGTTGAAGGAAGCTCAATGTATCAAATCACGGGTACGGATTCGTGGATAATGATAATGGACGAATACGGTAAAGAGCATTTCTTTATGCAGCAGACAACGGATATGGAAAATTTCAGACCCGTCAATCCCGACAGTTACGGTTTCGAGGGTGTAAGACCCCGCCACGGCTCTGTTGTTGCAATATCCGATGAGGACTGCGACAGACTTATCGCCGCATTCGGAATAACGGAATAAACAATTGAATTTTGGAGGATAAATTTTATGAAATGTGCAATCTACGGTGCAGGCTCACTCGGCACGGTGCTCGGAGCTTATATGACCAAAAACGGCGTTGACGTTGAGCTCGTCAACCGCAACAAGGCTCACGTTGCGGCACTCAGAGAAAAAGGCGCACACATCACAGGTACGGTTGAAATGACGGTTCCCGTAAACGCAATCACCCCCGACGAAATGAGCGGAAAATACAGCGTTATTTTTCTCATGACAAAGCAGCTTTTCAACAAAGAGGTTGTCACTTTCCTTAAGCCCTTCCTTACCGATGACGGCGTTATCGTAACTCTGCAGAACGGTATTCCCGAACCCGGAATTGCGGAAATCGTCGGCAAAGAACACACAATGGGCTGCGCCGTTGAATGGGGCGCAAATCTCTCCGCACCCGGAGAGTGCGTACTCACGAGCGAGCCTGACAGCCTTTCGTATCATATGGGCAAGATGGAAGGCATCACCGATGAGCAGGTCGCAAGAGTAACGGAGCTTCTCGAGAAAATGTGTCCCGTTCATTTCGAGGAAAACCTCATCGGCACAAGATGGTCAAAGCTCCTCATCAACGCAACCTTCTCGGGTCTCGGCACGGTTATGGGCGGCACTTTCGGCACGGTCACGGGTGACCCCTATGCACGCAAGGTTGCAATCCGCTGCATGAAGGAATGCATCGATGTCGGTCATGCCGCAGGTGCAGAATTTGCACCCGTTCAGGGCAAAAACATCACAAGCCTTTTCTACTACAAGAATGCGTTCAAGCGCAAAATCGGCGAGCTTCTCATTCCCATCGCAATGAAGAAGCATGTTGATATCATTCCCTCAATGCTTCAGGATCTTCGTAACGGCAAGCCCTGCGAGGTTGACGCAATCAACGGCGTTGTGTGCGAATGGGGCAGAAAATGCGGAGTACCCACTCCCGTAAACGACAGAATCGTTGAAATTATCAAAAAAGAGCAGTCGGGCGAGCTTAAACTCGAACAGTCAAACATCAAATTGTTTGAAGATTTGCTCAAGTAAAATTTTTCCTTGACAAATATTTCCTTACAGGTTTATACTTAACAAGAAATATATTAAAGGAGGCGAGCACAATGATGACAAATATGAGTCCCGTTTATACGAAAGTGTTGTGCCCGCAGTCCGTGTAATATTGCGGCTATAATAAAAGGCAAACAGCGCTTTCTTTGGAGAAAGTGCTGTTTTATTATACAAAATCCAAGGCGGTGATACATATGGGAAAGAAAAAAGAAAAAAATCCGCACCCTCCCAAGCCCGAAAAAGGCAGATTTCCCAAGGCTCTGATGGTTGAGCTTGATAAAGCAGGTCTTGACACAAAAGACCTCATTTTCTGCTGCACGGGTGACATGGATAATGAAGCGTGCTATTGCTCGGCATGGCTCAGTTTTGACAAAAAAGGGCTTTACATTGCTCTCGGTGAGGAAGAAGAAATAAAAACCAAACGTAAAAACAAACGTGAAAGACCCGAGCCGAAATTTACCGTTAACAAAATTCAGAGCATCCCCATTGATGACATTGATTCGCTCGAAACAGAAAGATATGTTTCAACGGGCAGACTGATTATGAAAAAAGGCGGAGAACAGATAAGCCTTATCCGTTTTTCGGTCGGCAAGCTCGCCCAGTTCAACAATTTCACAAGGGCTTTCAATTCTTTCAAAGACAAGGGTGAAGCGGAGCTTCCGAGTAGTCCCGAGCCTGATGAGCATAAGTGCAAAAAATGCGGCAAGCTCTGCCCTCCGGGGAAAGATTTCTGCCCGAAATGCAACAAAAAATCCTCAACCGCACTCAGACTTTTCAAGTTCTTCGGCGGATACATTCCGCAGATAATTCTGATTATCGCAATCATGCTTGCAGGCTCCGCCGTCAATGTTTTTATTCCTCAGATAAGCACCCGTTCTCTGTTTGACGACGTTCTTGCAAACCCGAACGGTCTTGCTGCGGCAGAGCTTCTGAAAGCACTCGGAGTTCTTGTTCTTTCGATTTTCGGCGTAAGGCTTCTCAACACTCTGCTCACGGTTATTCAGCAATATGTGACTGCGGCAATTATGCCGAAGGTTGTCTACGATATCAAGGTCAAAATCTTCAACGCAATGCAAAGGCTTTCGGTTAACTTCTATTCATCGAAACAAACAGGCTCACTCATGGAACGGGTTGTCCGTGATGCCAATAACATTTACTGGTTTTTTATCGACGGTGTTCCGGCACTTATCATTGACACGGCAACCGTCATCGGCGTTGTTGCAATCATGTTTGCCATGAGCTGGAAACTTTCGCTGATAACCATTGCCGCCATGCCGATTCTCTTTGTCGGACTTTTCTTCGGCGACAAAGTTTTTCGCCGACTTCATCACAGAAGCTGGCTTTACGGTGCAAGAGTTTCAGCTATGGTAAGCGACAATATCAACGGTCAGCGCGTTATCAAAGCTTTTGCAAAAGAGGATGACGAATTTGAACGCTTCAGCAAGGTAAGCGGCGACCATACCAAAGCTGATCTCAAGCTTTCTCTTACGGAAGCAACCGTCTTTCCGATTCTCGAAATATTCGTCATGGGTCTTTCAACGGTTGTACTCGGCTTCGGCGGCGTTATGGTTGCAAGGGGCGAAATGACAACCGGTACTTTGCTCAGCTACATTGTTTATCTTGAAATGCTCCGAGGTCCGTTTGATTTTCTTTCATGGATATCAAACTGGTGGGCAAGATGTGCGGATTCGGCACAAAGAGTTTTCGAAATCTGCGACGCAAAGCCCGATATCACCGAAAAAGAAAACGCAGTCAGCTTCGATAATCTCAGAGGCGATATTGAGATTAACGAGCTTGAATTCGAATATGAGCCTGCAAGACCCGTTATAAAAAAACTGAGCCTTAACGTCAAGGCAGGCGACATGCTCGGCATCGTCGGCAAAACAGGTGCAGGCAAAACGACAATTGCAAACCTCATCGCAAGACTTTACGATGCGAAGGAAGGCAATGTTAAAATTGACGGCATCGATGTCAAGGATTTAAAGCTTGCCGAACTTCGCCGCAACATCGGTCTTGTTTCGCAGGATATCTACCTTTTCATCGGCTCAATTGCGGATAATATCCGCTACGCAAAGCCCGATGCCACAATGGATGAAGTTATCGCTGCGGCAAAGGCAGCATCGGCGCACGATTTTATCATGAAGCTTCCCGATGCATACGAAACCCGTGTGGGTGCCGGCGGTCAGAAGCTTTCGGGCGGCGAAAGGCAGAGAATTTCAATCGCACGAACGATAATTCAGAATCCGAAAATTCTTATTCTTGACGAAGCGACCGCCGCAATGGATACCGAAACCGAGCGCAACATTCAACATTCGCTAACGGAGCTTAAGGAAGGCAGAACAACAATTGCAATCGCTCACCGCCTTTCAACCCTCAGGGATGCGGATTATCTTGCAGTAATCGAAGACGGAAAAATCATTGAATACGGTACCTTCCCCGAGCTGATAAAGCAGAAGGGCGAATTTTACAAGCAATATAAAATCCAATCCGAGGCGCTCAAAACAATCGGCATAGGAACGGGCATTCCTGCCGATTCAAAGGAGGATGAACAAGAATGAAAGAAAACATAACCGCCAATACCATTTCTCCCGAATCGCTCAAAACGGAATATGTCAGCCCCGAAAACTGCGTATTCGGCAGAAACAAAAACGGCTTTATCTCGGCAACCGTAAACGGGAAGGAATACGGCAGAGTCATTCTCACCCGTGCGCTTCCCCTCGCAATGCCCGATGACTACATCTGCATTTCCGATATAGATAAAAACGAAATCGGAATTATAGAACACACAAAAGTTTTTCCGACCGAACAGCAGCAGCTCATCAACGAAGAACTCGGTCAGCGTTACTATTGCCCCGTCATCACAAAAATCGAATCTATAAAAGAAAAAATGGGTCATTTTTATTTTGACGTTATGATAGGAGATTTCAAAAAATCCTTTGCGGTAAGGGATATTTCAAAGAGCATCCGTCAGCACGGCGATGCAATTGACCTTATCGACATTGACGGCAACCGATTCCGAATTCTTGATTTCGAGGCGATACCGTCAAAAAGCAGAAGGAAGCTCGAACCTTATCTCTATTAAAAGCAAATCTTTCATTACCGAAAGAGGTGATAATTATGCAAACAAAAGCGGTTTTTGACCTTACACAGAGCGGAGATTTATGCAAAGGTGAGCTTGTTTTTGAAAACGGAGTTATCCGTTCATCCATCGACGGCAAGGCTGTTTTTGAACACTCAATCGACGGCATCGGCGAGCTTATGCAGCGAACTTATGTAGGTTGCGGAACGCTTGAGCTTGTTCCCGACGGCGAAGGCGGAGAAATGTCGGGCAGCATACCCGTCTGCCGTTTCTCGATGAGCTGTGTCAACGAAATCGGCGAATTCTGCAAGGTTGTCAACCATTACATAAGAACGGGCGAAGAAACAGAAATTTCCCGCGAGGATTTCAGAGTATGTCCCAAATGTGGAAGGCATTTCGTCAAAGGCATGGACGTATGTCTTTTCTGCGTTGAAAAAAGCTATCTTCTCAAGCGTACAATGGGAATGATAAAAAGTTATCTCCCCTCCCTTGCTTTTGCGGGAATTCTTCTCACCCTTGCAACAGCATCCTCGGCGCTTCTGCCCGTGTTCAACGCCAAGCTGCTTGACGACTATTTCAACAACCCGATGATTTCGGGCGATGCTGCGGTAAAGGGTGTTATTTCAACCGTTCTTCTTATCGGTCTGACTCAGATAATCGGTCAGGTACTCAAGCTTTTCAGCCAGCGCAGAACAAACAAAGTAAGTGCATACATGCTCAATGATATGAGAATAACAATGTACGACAAGGTGCAAAGGCTGTCACTCTCGTCAATGTCAAAAAAGACGGCAGGCGACCTTATGAAGCGAGTGACGAGAGATACGGAAACTGTCAAACGGTTCATAACCGAACAAGGCATGTATGCCATTGAAAAACTGATAATGTTCATCGCAATTCTCGTTATCCTTATCAGCATCAGTCCGCTGCTCACGTTCCTTGTTTTTGTTCCCGTACCTCTTGTTATTTACGCAATCAGAAGCTTCTGGAATTTTATCCGCTACAGATACGAAAGACAGTGGAGATGTGACTCACGCTCAAACTCAATTCTCCACGATATCGTGAGGGGTATAAGAGTTGTCAAAACCTTCGGCAGCGAAGACAGAGAAATTGAAAAATTCGATAAGGTCTGCAAACGCCTTGCCGATGTTTCCATAAGCAACGAACAGACATGGGCAAAAGTTTTCCCGTTCCTCTCTTTCTTTATGGGAATAGGCGAATTCTTCGTTCTCTACTTCGGCGGCAGAATGGTTATTGAAGGCACCATCTCCTTGGGCGAACTGCTCGAATTCACGCTCTTTCTCGCTTATATTTATCAGCCTCTCCGCTGGATTTCAACCCTTCCGAGACGTCTGGGCGAGGTCGCTACAAGCCTTATCAAGATTTTCGAAATTCTCGACGAAAAAGACGGTCTTGACGATGAAGAAAAGCTTGCTCCGGCAAGCCTTAACGGCGATATCGTTTTCAAAAATGTTCGTTTCGGCTACAAAGCGTATGAGCCTGTACTCAAGGACATCAATTTCACCGTAAAACAGGGTGAGATGATAGGTCTTGTCGGTCATTCGGGTGCAGGTAAATCAACCCTTATAAATCTTATTATGCGTCTTTATGATGCGGACGAAGGTTCAATCACTGTCGGCGGTACGGATATAAAAAATATGAGTCCGACCGGTTACAGAGAAAAAATCGGCGTTGTTTTTCAGGAAACCTTCCTTTTTGCAGGCACGGTTTATGACAATATCGCCTACGCACGTCCGACAGCAACTCCCGGTGAAATCATTGCTGCAGCAAAAGCGGCAAATGCGCACGAATTCATAATGAAGCTGCCCGACGGATATAATACGGTTGTAGGCGAGGACGGTCACAATCTTTCGGGCGGCGAAAGGCAGCGAATTTCAATTGCAAGAGCTGTACTGCGCAACCCCGAAATACTTATTCTCGACGAGGCAACAAGTGCGCTTGACCCCGAAACCGAGGGTATAATTCAGGATGCGCTTGCAAAGCTAGTCAAGGGCAGAACAACATTTGCAATCGCTCACAGACTTGCAACCCTGCGCAATGCAGACAGACTTATCGTTATCGAAAAAGGCAGAATTGCCGAAACGGGAACTCACCGTGAACTTCTGCTTGAGGACGGCATTTACGCAAAGCTCGTCATGGCTCAGCGTCAGACCGCAAAGCTGACTAATAAGCAGGTTGGATAGATAAGTTTACAAAAAGTTCACAATTAAAATATCACGTTTCGACAATTTCAGGTGTTTTATTATTAAGGGATAATATATAATATTATTCTTGAAAGGAGGGTTTGCTGTGTGTGCAGTAACCGCTCAATACAATGACGAATTACGGCATATAGAATATGCGGTTGAAAAATACAGTCAGATGCTTTTCCGCATTTGCTTCAACATCCTTGAAAATAAGCACGATGCCGAGGATGCACTTCAGGAAACCTTTTTGCGTTATATGATTAAAGCACCTCTTTTCAGGGATTCAGACCATGAAAAAGCATGGCTGATAAAGGTTGCAACCAATATCAGCAAAAACATGTGCCGCTTTAATGCACGGCATTCCGCTGAAAATCTGGATGATTTGAAAAGCATAGGCATCCGCGATGATGACCGTGACATTTTTGAACTTATAATGCACCTGCCTTCAAAATACAAAATCGTGCTGGATTTGTATTATATTGAGGGCTACAAGGCAAATGAAATTGCCGACATAACCAATACTTCGCCCGTAACCGTGCGCAAGCGTCTTCAGTACGGTCGAATGCTGTTAAAAAAAGAACTTGAAAGGAATGATTTCGGCGATGCTGAATAGTCAACTCAGAGAATACAAAAGAATAATGAACTGTGTTGATGTCGGCGATGATGTTAAGCAGCAAATCATTCAGAACTGCGCCAGATACAGCACACTCAAAAAAATCAAGGCAGGAAAATTTAAGATAACAGCAGTCAAGAAAAACAAAAGCGTGGAGAAAATTTGATTCCACCCTCCTTAATTTCCAAAAAGAACCGTCGCTGAGTGCGGCGGTTCTTTTTTTTATTATGGAGACTTTCGTGTCAAAAACCAAAATCTAATTTTGTATAATATTACCAAAACGGAGGATAAAAAGATGAAGGAACCCATGTTTTACAGGGTAATAAGACGTCCGCTTGCGGCTTGCTTCAAGGCCGTTTATAAGCCAACGATAGTCGGCAAACGTTACATTCCCGAAAGCGGAAGAATCATTCTTGCAGGCAACCACACAAATTATCTTGACTGCATCCTTGTCGGATGCGCAACAAAAAGATGTGTCCATTTTCTTGCAAAAGACGAGCTGATGAAGGGTCCTTTGAAAATTATTTTCAAGGGTCTCGGAATCATCCCCGTCAACCGCAGATCAAAGGACAGGGCGGCTTTTGAATCCGCAATCGCAACTCTCAACGATGAAAAGCTTATCGGCATTTTCCCGGAAGGCACAATCAACAGAACCGACGACATAATCATGCCGTTCAAATTCGGCGCAGTTAAAATGTCACGCGATGCAAAAACAAATATCGTTCCTTTTGTCATTACAGGAAAATACAAACCCTTTGAAAGAAGCGTTAAAATCAGATTTTTCGAGCCGATGACACCTAACGAAAATCTTGAAGAAGCAAACAATAATCTTATGAAAATCGTTTCCGAAGAACTTGAAAAGGAGAAAATCACAAAATGAGTAAGAAGCCCGAAGAACAGGAGCTTGGCTATAAAATGCTGACTCCCCTTATGAGAGCAGCATTCAAGCTTTATTATTCACCCAAAATCATTGGTGCAGAAAAAATCCCTGCCGATTCGGCAATCGTTATTGCAGGCAACCATAAGCATGTTTATGATCAGTGCCTAACTATAATGGCAACCAAAAGAGTTATTCACTACATGGCAAAAAAAGAATATTTTGACGGAAAGCTCGCTCCGCTTTTCAGAGCGGCAGGCTGCATTCCCGTTGACCGTTCAAGAAGAGATTTTTCAAGCGCAATGTCTGCAATGAAGGTTCTCAAAAAAGAAGGAGCAATCGGTATTTTCCCTGAGGGAACAAGAAACAAGACCGATGAATTCCTCCTTCGCTTCAAGAGCGGCGCCGTTTCGATGGCAAAAAGAGCAGATGCTTACATAGTTCCGTTCGGTCTTACGGGAGATTACAAATTCCGCAGCAAAAACTTAACCATACGCTACGGCGAACCCTTCAAGGTCGGCGATATGTCGGTTGAGGAAGCAAACGAAAAACTTTACAGAGAGGTTGAACGCCTTATGCTTGAAAACCTCAACGAAGAGAAAGAAAACAGAAAACACGCTTAATTATTCAGGAGTAGAAAAATGAGAATAGGTATGGATGTCGGTTCAACCACTCTCAAATGCGTTGCAATCGACGATAATAACAACATTGTTTACAAAGCATATGAGCGCCATTATTCGAAAATTGCCGAAAAAAGCGCAGCCATGCTTTCAGAGATTATCAAGGAACATCCGCAGTTTGAAAAGTCCTCACTCACCGTTTCCGGTTCGGCAGGCATGGGTTTTGCAACAGCACTGGGTCTTGAATTCGTTCAGGAGGTTTACGCAACAAGAGTCAGCGTTTCACGTCTTCTGCCCGGCACCGATGCGGTTATCGAGCTTGGCGGCGAGGATGCCAAAATCCTCTTTTTCACCGGCGGCGTTGAAGTCAGAATGAACGGCTCTTGCGCGGGTGGTACGGGTGCATTCATCGACCAGATGGCATCGCTTTTAGGCGTTGACCCCACTCAGATGAACACACTCGCAGAAAGCCACGAAAAAATTTATTCGATCGCTTCAAGATGCGGCGTTTTTGCAAAATCGGATATTCAGCCTCTCCTTAATCAGGGTGCAAGAAAGAATGACATTGCTGCAAGTATCTTCACAGCCGTTGTAAATCAGACAGTTGCGGGTCTCTCTCAGGGCAGAAAGATTGAAGGCAACGTCGTTTACCTCGGCGGTCCTCTCTACTTCCTTTCAGAGCTTCGCAAGGCATTCGATAAAGGTCTCGGCGTAACAGGTGTCTGCCCCGAAAACGGACTTTATTTTGTTGCTCTCGGCGCAGCCTATTCATCCGAAGGCACCGTGCTTGACATGAAAGAAGTCACCGAAAAAATCGCAAATGCAAAAGAAAGCGGCGAATATCTCGGCGCAACTCCTCTTTTTGCAGATAAAAAAGAATACGAAAAATTTGCCGCACGCCACGCAAAAAATACAGTTAAAACCGATGTTGCAATCACAAAAGGTGAAAAGGTTTACATCGGCATCGATGCAGGCTCAACAACGGTCAAGGCTGCCGTTATCAACGAAAAAGGTGAAATTGTTACAAGCAGATACATGCCCAACAGCGGCGATCCCGTTTCGCTCATCAAAAAATTCCTTGTTGAATTTTACGAAGAATTCCCCGATGCGGTTGTTGCATCGAGTGCGGTCACCGGATACGGCGAAGACATAATCAAAAATGCTTTTGCCGTTGACTTCGGTCTTGTTGAAACCGTTGCGCACTTCACCGCAGCAAAGAAATTCAAGCCCGATGTTGATTTCATCATAGATATCGGCGGTCAGGACATTAAATGCTTCAAAATAAGAAATAACGCAATCGATAACATCTTCCTCAATGAAGCATGCTCATCGGGTTGTGGCTCATTCCTTCAGACCTTTGCCGCTGCATGGGGCTACGGAATTGAACAGTTCTCAAAGCTCGGTCTTTTTGCAGACAGACCCGTTGACCTCGGTTCACGCTGCACCGTCTTTATGAATTCCTCCGTTAAGCAGGCACAGAAAGACGGCGCAACCATCGAGAACATTTCCGCCGGTCTTTCAATCAGCGTTGTCAAGAACGCACTTTATAAAGTTATCCGTGCAGCAAGTGCCGATGAACTCGGCAAGAACATAGTTGTTCAGGGCGGTACATTCCTCAACGATGCGGTTCTCCGTGCATTCGAGCAGGAAATCGGCAGAGAAGTTGTCCGTCCCGCTATCTCGGGCATTATGGGTGCATACGGTGCAGCTCTTTATTCAATGGAAAGAGCGACTGCAAAGAGCACTCTCATTTCTGCAAAAGAACTTGAAACCTTTGAACATAAGGTTAAAGCCGTCACCTGCGGAAAGTGCAGCAACAACTGCCGTCTGACCGTCAATACATTCTCCTCAGGCAGAAGCTTCATCGGCGGCAACCGTTGCAGCAAGCCCATTGCGAAATCAAACACCAACATCGGCGAAAACATGTTTGACTACAAGCGCGAGCTTCTCTCGGGCTACGCACCCGTAAAGGGCAAGAGAGAAACCATAGGTCTGCCCATGGGACTCAATATGTTTGAGCTTCTCCCCTTCTGGCACACCTTCTTCACAAGCCTCGGCTTCGGAATCGCACTTTCCGAAAAATCATCGAGAGAGCTTTATGTTTCGGGTCAGCACACAATCCCCTCGGATACGGTCTGCTACCCTGCAAAGCTTCTCCACGGTCATATCGAATCACTCCTTGCACAGAAGGTTGAAAACATATTCTATCCCTGCATGACTTATAATCTTGACGAAGATTTGGGCGACAACCACTATAACTGCCCCGTTGTTGCATATTATCCCGAGGTTATTCGCTCAAACGTCGGTGACCTTAAGAAAATCAACTTCATGTGGGATTATGTCGGTCTGCACAGACCCAAGGATTTCGTCAAGAAAATCCACGGAATCCTCAGCGCGCATTTCAGCGGAATAAGCAAATCCGAGGTCAAGGCGGCAGCGGATAAGGCATATGCCGAATACAACAGCTTTATGAATAAAATCCACGTCAAGGGCATGGAATATCTTGAAAACGCAAAGAAAGCGGACAGACCCGTTATCGTTCTCTGCGGCAGACCTTACCACCTTGACGAGGAAATAAACCACGGCATTGACAAGCTCATCTGCGAATGCGGTGCAACCGTCATAACCGAGGACAGCGTGAGTCCCCTCGTTGAGAAGTTCCCGACAACCGTTCTCAACCAGTGGACATATCATTCAAGGCTCTATGCGGCTGCAAAATACGTTGCAAAGACGAACGATAAGGACCTCAACGTTGTTCAGCTTGTTTCGTTCGGCTGCGGTGTTGATGCAATCACAACCGACGAAATGAGAACTATCCTTGAAAAAGACGGCAAGATTTATACACAGATTAAGATTGACGAAATTTCAAACCCCGGTGCGGTTAAAATCAGACTCCGCAGTCTGTTTGCCGCAACCGGAAGATAAGGAGGTGCAAAAATGAGTAAAAAGGTTATCGAAGACAGAGTTGAATTTACAAAAGACATGATGGACTATACCATTCTTGCGCCCAACATGCTCGAAATCCATTTCAACCTGCTTGTCAACATTTTCGGTCAGTACGGCTATAAAGTTGAGCTTCTCAAAAACGACAGCAGAACTGTTATTGACGAAGGTCTCAAATATGTTCACAACGACACCTGCTATCCCGCTCTGCTTGTTATCGGTCAGCTTATCGATGCATTGAATACAGGCAAATATAATCCCGATAAAACCGCACTTTTCATAACCCAGTCAGGCGGCGGCTGCAGAGCTTCAAACTATATCCACCTTCTCAGAAAGGCTCTGAGAAAAGCGGGTTATCCTCAGGTACCCGTTATCTCACTCAATCTTTCGGGGCTTGAAAAGAACAGCGGCTTCAAAATCCGCCTTTCGATGGCTCTGAAAATGCTCTCCGCTGTCATCTACGGCGATTTGATTATGCTCCTTAAAAATCAGGTTGAACCTTATGAAGTCAACAAAGGTGATGCCGCAAAGCTCACTCAGAAATGGATTGACGACCTCAGCGCAGAAATGCAGAAAGGTAAAGGATATTCATTCTTTGAAATCAAGAAAACTCTTCCCAAAATCACAGAGAGTTTTTCAAAAATACCTCTTGATAAAAGCATAACAAAAACAAAGGTCGGCGTTGTCGGCGAGATTTACGTTAAGTATTCACCTCTTGCAAACAACCACCTTGAAGAGTTCCTTTTCGGTCAGGACTGCGAGGTTATGGTACCCGGACTTATGGGCTTTATCAACTTCAAGGTTGATAACAGACTTGAGGATATCAAGCTTTACGGCGGAAATCCGTTCAAGAAAATTGCAATGAGAATTGCAATGTGGTATCTTTCAAAGGTTGAAAAGAACCTTCTTGATGCTGCAGGGGCATACGGTGATTTCAACGTACCCGCGCCCTATGCACACATCAAAGAAATCTGTACCAAGATTATCGGACCGGGCTGCAAAATGGGCGAAGGCTGGCTGCTGACTGCCGAAATGATGGAGCTTATTGAAAGCGGCTACGGCAACATAGTATGCGCACAGCCCTTCGGCTGCCTGCCTAACCACATCGTAGGCAAGGGAATGATAAGAAAGCTCAAGGAAATGTATCCTCAGTCAAACATTGTTCCCATCGACTACGACCCCGGCGCAACCAAGGTTAACCAGGAAAACAGAATCAAGCTAATGCTTGCCATTGCAAAAGAAAATGCCGGCTGCACGGGCGACTGTTCCTGCTGCTCAATGAATAAGTAAAGTTTCAACCCCCTGCGAAATGAACAGGACCAGTAAAAACGGACAATGAAAAAAAGAACCTCCTATGGTAGAATTAAAGAAACTACCGTAGGAGGAATTTTTATGCCCAGAAGTTACAGACACATCAAAGAATATGAAAAAGAAATATTAGAATTAAAGA
>JAFQRF010000045.1 GCA_017410195.1 Clostridia bacterium
ATAGTCAGTAAGCTTGCCGTCTGCTTCGTAGTACTCTGTACCTACATAAACGAAACCGTCGCCGTTCTGACCGTATGTTGCATTAAGATCTGCGTATGAGTCAATCTTCGATACGCCTTCTGCTGCCTTGGCAACGGGAGCGGCAATCGGAGCGAGGCATGAGAACATTCCGAATACAATAGCAATTGCAAGGAGCGCACTCAATGCACGTTTAAATTTTGACATTTGCTCGTTTCCTCCTTTTATTTTTATGCTTAAAACATAGGACATTTTAATGAGCATCGTCGGATATATAAAGCTATGGGGTATAACCCACACTATAAAGTATGGGTTATACCAATTTTAAATTAGATATGTGCAGTTAATAAAAGCGCAAAATTAATATGCGATGAATGATGAATCACCATAGGGGCTTACTTCCTGATTGATTGTACCCTGATATGCTGCAACCTTCTTGATGGAGTTAGCATCGTTGGAGTCAAGCATACCTTCGTTGGTAATATCAGCAGCTGCAGCCTTGAACTCTTCGTTTGTGCCGCCCCATTCCCAGTCAGTAACGTATGCAGCATTAAGTTCGATCTGCATAGCGTCAACGCCGTCGTATGAGTTATCACCATTAATATCACCGATAACAACAACAACATATGTCTTAACAACATCGCCCTTGTTATCAAGGAACTTGATTGATGTACCGGTACTGTAAGTATCGCCGCCTGCTACTACTTCTGCAGTACAATTTGTCATGTCATATGCAGCGAGGAGAGTATCTTCATCATAGAGACAACCAACACCGTAACCTACAACATAACCGTCAACGGTTGTACCGTCAGCAAGTGTTGCTCCGTAATAGCTGTGGTTAAGAGTACCTTCTGATACTCTGGGAACAAAGTAAAGAGCATAGTCATGGTCTGAGTAGAGATACTGGTTTTCAGTCTTAAATTCAACTGAAGCTTCATCTCCGCCTGCAGCACCTGCAAGGACAAGCTCTACAGCGTTGAGTGTTTCAGCGATTGCATCGATCTGATCCTGCTCATCAACTGAATAGGGCTTTTCATCTCTTGCTCTGAGTGCATCATTATAAGCGTTAAGGAATGTTCTGTATGAATCCTCTGTATAAACGAACTGAGCTGAGGGATCGGGACCATATGCATCATAGATTGATTCGAATGCTGCGATAGCGCTTTCAACCTTTGTATAGTCACCGGCAAGCTCAAGATCCTTCCAAGTGTCAACAAGCTTTGTTGTTGCAACGTTGACCTTTGAAGGACGAGGATCGCTTTCAGCAAGAACTTCTGCTGCAAATGCAACTGCATGATCATATGCTTCCTTGGACTCGCCAACGAATGTGCCTGATGATGTGTCAACGTTTGCATATGCGTTATAAACAATCTGAAGCTTGCTTGTGTCGCCTTCCAGAGGAATAAGACGTGCAGAAGTAAGATTTACCATGTGGATAGCATAAGTTGCTTCAATGGAGTTAACTGCGGGAAGATCAAGTCTTCTTTCAATATATTCTTCCATTGCTTTTTCGTAGTTAAGGATTTCCTCTTCTGAGGGAACATAGTATTCGATTTCTCTGGGATCTTCGGGAGCGAAGAATTCCTGAGAGTCAATGATATTGTATGCAAGCTTTCTTGCATCCTTATATCTGTTATAGGTATGAGGAACAAAGTCACGCATGCCGAAGAATACATAATCATCTTCGTAGTATTCGATATCTTCCTTAGTTACGATTGTGTAGGACTGACCATCTGCTGTTACAGCAGGTGTATAAGTGGCAACATGGTTGATACCGCTTATGGCGTCTACTGCATTCCAAACACTCTGGATACCGGTATCAAGAGCAAACTCTTCAAGCTGTTCAATAGCAGCTTCAAGATCTTCTGCGAGCTCTTCATATCTGTTATCGTAATTTACAGGATCGTTAGCAACGATTTCGCTTGCAAAATCATCGCCTTCCTTGGGCATAAGAACAAGTCTTGCTGCTTCCATAAGAACGCTTCTGTATGTTGCCCAATGTGTTTCAACAATACCGCTCTGAGCAAGTTTGTCATAGTTTGACAACTGACGGTTAGCGGAAACAGCTCTTGAGAACAAGCCTTCAAGACCATAGTCATTATAAAGGTGGATAGTTGTATTAACTGTAGCTGTCTTGTCGCCTACTCTGAGAGTAGTTGCAACATTGTACTGACCGTCTTCAACGCCTTCGTTGTTACCGGAAACAACAGGTTCTTCATTTTCGTCAAGAATAAGTTCGCCTGTTTCTTCGTCTACAGCATAGAAGTCTTCATATCTCTCATATTTTTCGCCGTCAGCCTTTTCTGCAACTGCGAAGGGACTGAAGAAGTAGAGACCTTCCTGACCGGTCATTGTCTGTGAAATAGGCTTGGATTCATCTGAACCGTCGTTCATTGTTACGAAGGGGAACTTACCTGCAAGGTCTGCGGGATTAGAACCTGTCATTGTAACACCGGTAACAGCTGCATTTGCTTCGCTGCCGCCGTTGTTATCCTTAACACGGATGTTATAGCCTTCGATGTCTGTGAGTGAGTCGCCTGTTGAAAGGTAGATTGAATCTTCATATTCAACCTTACGTCCGTTGCTGTCTTCAACACTGATTGTGATAGCATCGTCGTCTTCGTCGGTATTACCAACGTAAGCATAAACAGTCTTTGAAAGGTAGTCAGTACCGATCATTTGACCTGTTTCGCCGTAGATGTAGTAGTTAATTGTAAGCTCGATGATGTCGCCGATGTTACGTGTACCTGCAAGAGTAACGTTTACAGCTTCGCCACCGCTGATTTCGTCATTTTGAGCGATACCTGAGTAGTTAAGACCGTAAACCTGAGTACCTGCAGCATTATACTGGTTAAGAATAACGTTTTGGATCTTGTACTTATAAAGCTGGTCCTGAGTACCGTTACCATCAGCGTCTGTGTGGTATGTGTTGATACCGCTTGAGCCGTTAATAACTTCGAATGTGGGGATAGTACCTGTTGCAGCGATTGTTTCGGGGAGATAGATTTCCATCTCTTCGAATTCCTGCTCATCGCTCAGACCAAGGAGCATGCAAGCGAGAGGAAGACCAACGAGAATGATGTCGTTTGCTCTGCCTTCGAGAACAGCGCCTGTTGAGGATGTGAATGACTTAGTGCCGAGTGACTTGAGAAGGTCAGAAACCATAGCACCGAGAAGCTCGTTGTTAAGGATTTCGTCGATTGTATCCTGAGCCTGGAATACGCCGGGGAAGAGGAGATTGAATACATTGTTAAGAATACTTACAATGATTTCAACACCGTCCATTGATGCGAATGCACCGTTTTCATTTCTCTTGAAGATCATTGCAAGGTTAGTTGCATCAAGTGAATAAACGGGCTTAATGATGTAGTCAAAAATGAATGACTTTGAAACGATCTTTGTACCGTCGCCTGCGATTTCAGCTGCGATCCAAGGAGCTTTACCTTCGCCGCCCTTGATGGGGATGATAGCATCAATGATTGTATCGATATCCTGCCATACCATGTCGGGAGTGAGGCCTTCTGCTGAACCTTCAGCATTGTAGCAAAGAAGTGAATCGCCGAATGAGAGGAGAGGAGCGTAATCGCTGAATGCCCATGCAGCAATCTGAGTAAGGAGATTGTTGTAGTGGCCTTCGTCGCCCTGATATTCAAGGAGACCTTCACCGGGAACCATATCCATGCCCTGATTGAGATTATAAACAGCGATGTCGAAGAGGATTGTGATCATCTTATCAACAACTGCATCGTAATAATCTTCGTCAGTCATATCTGCAGTCTTTACAGGCTTTGTATAAGTGTACTGAGGAATATCCTGATATGCAAGCTGCTCAACTGCTCTGTAAGCAACGTCAACAAGAGTCTGATATTCGGGCTCAACATAGATATAATCAACTGAACTGTTGAGGATACCTCTGAGAACCATTGAAACAACCTGCTGACCGTTCATCTGCTCGATTGCAGTGGGAGTGGGGAATTCTTCCTTGAATGCTCTTGAGCCAAAGAATTCATCGCCTGTTACCTGGAGAACAAACTTACCTGCATCAACGATGTTGTCGAAGAGGAGTGAGTTATCGCCATACTGCCAGTCCCAGTCATATGTAACACCGTCAACTGTAACTTCTTCAAGAGCAACGCTCTCGAGAACATGACCAAGAAGGTTGTTGAAGTAGTCAACAAGAGTTGTAGTGTCGGGGATTTCTTCAACTTCGATTTTTGTAGCATTTTCGAGGTCGAAAATCTTTGCAATAACAGAATTCTTTTCGAGCTCTGCTCTGTCGAATTCTTCACCAGCATAGTCGGGATCGTAATCGGGGTTGGGATACCATACGCCCTCTACATCGCCTTCGCCTTCAACAACTTCTGTACTGGGATCGTCGCCGAAGAGATTTCTGTTTGTATACGTATCAAGATATTCAATACCGCAGATGTCTCTTCTTACCCAACGAACTGTATCTCTGTTGAGAACGGGGATAAGAAGGTTGCTGTAAGCTGCACGAAGAAGGTCTTCGATGAAATCGTAACCGATCTTGCCTGCGCCGATATCAAGGAGTGAATAATCAGCAGCGGGAGCAGCAGCACCTTCAGCAACTCTTGCGTAACCGCCGAGACCGACTGTTACCCAATCATCGGGATGAACCCAACCGTAGTAGTCATAATTGGTTGTATCGGGCTCTGATTCGTTAAGAGTTTCATCATTTTTGAAACCATAGAAATCATATGTTACGGGATAGTAAGGATCGTTGAAGTAATCGTCAAGCTTAACCCACTCACCGAGAACGAGGTCGTTGATAAGTGACTGAGCAAGACTGAGAGCACCGTTGTTAGGATCAAGATACTTATCGGGAAGGTTTTCTCCGCGGTCGTCCATGTAATCATAACCTTCGGGATTGCCTTCTTCGTCAAGCTCGCCCATTGCTTTACCTTCGTTAGTCATACCGAAGATAAGACCGATAGCAAGTTCTCTTACATCGAAGATGAAGTCAGCGATGAAGGAGTTCATGATACCGAGGCTGACTGTACCGTTAACATACTTCTGACCAAGAGGAGCAATGTTAGCGATAAAATCAAAGAGGGCCTTAATTACTTCACTGTCAGCATCAGTTGCTCTTCTTACATCTTCAATAGGTTCGATATAAGAGGGAAGAGCTGATGCATCACCAAGAAGGGGAAGCAGGTTCTGAACACTCGCAACAAGTGAAACAACACTGGCGAGAGTTGTGTCTACGCTGCCGAGATCAAGCTTACCGATATAAATATCGAGCTCTATCTTTTCTTTAAGCAGCATACGATCGAGTTCGTCAAGAGCCATTGATGCGTACTGCTCTGTTGTAAATTCAGGAGCATCAACATCATTGTAGCTGACTGCGCTGTCCTTATAAGGCGCATATGCACTACCCATTACGGAGAAGGAGCCGATGAGCATTGCAAAAGCCATAAGGAGTGAGAGAATGCGGATTGACTTTTTCAAATTGTACACCTCCAAAAAATTTTGCACTTTGAAATGGTTGCGGATATTAAATCTGAGATTGTGCACCGGCAAAGAAAGCCAGGCAAATGCCTATACTATTTAATACCATGCTGGCTGCACTACTGACCGACCTCCTTGTTGTTTGCCTGCGCCGGGAACGCCACGATCCGGCGCAAAGCGACACAGTCATAATCACAAATTCAGTATCCACTGCGGAATTCTATATAATATCACTTCCAAATAGGCGCAATATCATATGGAAAACCACTATATGGTCATATTAACTATAACCAAAATTCGCTCCGATGTCAACGATTTTCAAAACTCAATTAATATTTTGTTAATAATTCACAATTTAGTCTTTGCTTTTTTAGGCAAATTGATAGCAGCAAATTTGCGTATTCGAATTTTTCTATTTCAAGGCAAATGTAAAGTATATTATCTTTACACAAAGCTTAGATTTTCGTTATCAATTCACCACTGCCGTAAGCTTGTTTATCGGTCTCTGCAAGGGCATATATATAAAATGTATAGCAATAATTGTAGAAAACATGTTAATATTTTCTGCTTTTACAAATACAGCTATGCTGTGTAAAGCTATTTCACTTTACATGTGTGCAATAGAATCTGTATCTGCATTTGGAAAAATACATTCAAAAAACCGCCACAAAAAAGGGCGGTTTTTGTATTTTTAAGCATATTTTCAATAATTTGTTCAAGATTAATCTTTTGCAGGTTCCATATTATTGTTTTTGTCTGTTCGTAAAGCCTTTTTTCTTTACTTGTTTGTCGGCATAATTCTCATATACACATCGATAAAACCACGCTGCACTACCCGTAAAATGTGTCCACCCTGCCCTTCCGTCAATATCATTTCCGTAAGAAACATCCCCCGCAAGAACATATGGCTCGGCTCTGTAGCGTTTTGCAATTTTATCGTCGGTATAAAAGCTCATGGGATTAATTGAATTAATCAGTTTTTCTGCATCTTCATCTTTGCCAATCTTAAAAAGTGCATACGCAAGCCAGACAGCAGCATGAGTATACTGACCGCCGTTTTCTCTTATTCCTTGAGGATATGATGCGATATAGCCAATATAATCTTTATTATCTTCGTCAAACGGAGGTGACAGAAGTCTAACTGTTTTGCCGTCATATAAGCGTTCAAGTGCAGTATTCAAAGCAATTTCAGCTCTTCCGTTTTTTCCGAGTCCTGCAAATACAGAAAATGCCTGGGGTAAAACATCAATAAAATCAAGCTCATCATACAAAGGTTTACCGTTCTCAAGAATAATTCTCGCATATCTGTCACCGCACCATGCTATTTCTTCAACCGTTTTGCGCAGTTTCGCTGCTGTATCGGAATAACGCTTCCCTTTTTGTGCCAATCCCTTCTCATTACAAATATCCGACATTCCTTCAAGCACAATAATCAAGAACATCGCAAGCCATACACTTTCGGCTTTCGATTCACCGATTCTGCTGAATCCGTCATTCCAATCGCATGAACCGATAAGCGGCAAGCCGTTTTTTCCGAAATTCATCGCCCTGTCAACAGCTTTTATGCAATGATTAAGAATACTTTCTCTGTAAACGGTCCTTTTCGGGGTAAAATATCTCTCATTTTCGCCTTCCGTAAGCTCTTCGCCCGTAAGATACGGTGCCTGAACATCAAGAAAATCCGTGTCACCGGTTTTTTCTCTGTATTTTATGCATACATAAGGAAGCCAAAGCAGGTCATCGCTGCAACGGGTACGGATTCCTTTTATTACCTGCCCCTTATCAACAATTACGTGCCACCAATGCAGAACATCTCCCTGCTCAAACTGAACAGCAGCACACCTCGCAATGTGGGTACGGGTCAATTCAGGTTCGGAATCAAGAAAAGCAAGGCAATCCTGGAGCTGATCACGGAATCCATATGCACCCGAACATTGGTAAAACCCTGTTCTGCCGAAAAATCGACTTTGTTTAACCTGAGAATAGAGAAATGAATTAAAAAACAAATCGAGCGATGCTTTATTTGTTGAAACCTTCTTCGGATTGAGCAGCATTTTCCCGAAAATTGCAGCTGACGGCATCATCAATACCGCTTTTTCTGTTACTCCTGCCGATATAACAAACTCAATTCGTTCTTTTTCTCCGTTTTTTAGTGTAATTTTTTTGCCGACCGAAAGACATGCATTTTCAATTACACCGCTATTATCACTGCTGAAATTACCCTCACGGAAATCCTTCTGTGAAAGGCAGATATAATCAGATTTTCCGTTGCAGCCGAGAAACATAAATCCGGGAATTTCCGCAAAAGGATTTTCGGCAATAACACCGCTTTCAGTTTTTCTTACATGAAGCATTCCGCACGAATCACGACTCACTCCGAGAACGGGAAGAACATAATACATCAGGTCGAAATTCACGGTAGAACCTGAATTGTTCTTTATTCTGACATTACATTTTTTGGAAGCTCCCTTGCATGCAACCGATATTTCGGCAATAATTTCAATTCCGCAGACAGCAGTTTTCCAGACAGCGGAATATGGTGTAAATTCAGCTTCTCCAAGGCTGATCAGGTCATATAAAATGTTGTTATATTTCATAATCAGCATTTCTCCACGGTTATCACTCATCAAATCATTGTACCATGGGGTAAGCTTGTTCTCTCTCGAATTCAGAAACCATGTAAAGCCTAACGCCTTGTCAGACACTATAGTTCCGAAGCTTCTGTTAGCATAAACCATAGTCCAAGGAATATCAAGGGTTTTCGCTTCTTTTTTTATACTAATCTTGCCTTCTGTAAAGTTAAACTGCTTTACATTGTTAAGTTTTTTTGACTTGTTGTTATTTTCCGATTTATCAATAAACTTCAATGGTTTGAAGGTGGTTTTTGTACAGAAAGAAGCATTTTCTTCGGCTTTTACAGAAAAAACCGCCGATTTTCTCAGTGCATTCATTTCGTTGTAGCTATGAAGCGTTTTATCAATAAAATGGATACCGCCGCCAACGCCTATCATCAGTCCGCAATCCTCTTTTTCAGCTGCCGATTTGAGTGCAGCGGTGACGGGAAGAGCATATTTATCTTCACTGTCAAAAATAACGGCAAGGTCTGTTTTTATTCCGCAGCTTCTGAGCTTTTTATTAATTCTGATATAAGGTATAACAGCATCCGTTTCTTCCTTGTTTTCAATATCGACTGTTATAATCGGATTCTCTCCCGAAATGCCGAAGCTCCACAAATCACCTTTCTTATAATTGCATCTTTCTCCACACTCAATAACTCCTCTGCTCAACGAGGACGTAAGCACACGAGGTAGGATTTTTGTTGCAAAGCTGTTTTCGGCAGAAGATGAAAAGAACGGATTTACCGCAAGCTTTCTGTTTCCTCTGCCTGCTCTGACCGCCAGAAGAATGTCAAGTGCTTTTTCTTTGTTTTCACCTACTGCAACAGCAAGAGTAAAGGATGATTTTTCACCGGGTTTAAGGCTTATTTTTATCGAAAAAGCGCAGCAGCAGTCGGGATTACCTCTTCCGCCATTAAATTCGGTTATAGCCCCGAGAGAAAAAATTCCAAAAGGTGATTTGAGAACCCTTTCCCTTGATGTTTCGTGCTTTTCATCGGCATTTTCGATAATTCCTGCCACCATTCCGCATGAATTATCAGATGAAGATGATCGTCTTGAATACAGAACGCATCTGTTATCCTCATCCCATTCATCGATAAGAAACAGCTTTGAGAACATCGGATGAGAAGAATATGCATCTCTTTTTTCGATACACGGCTCAAAATATATAATCAAATTTCCGTCAAGACTATTTTTTCGGCTCAGATTTTCAACCGTAAACTCTCTTAACTCACAGTCAAGCTGCTGAAGAACGGTTGTTTTCATTTTTAATCGGATTTCTCCGTTTTTTGCGGTGTGTTCCGCTTTATCTTTAAAAAATTCAGCTTTATAGCGAGCCGAAGAAGTACGTTCAAGTGCATTTACAAACGGAAAAACTTCGTTATTTGCTGCAAAAACACCGAAAATCCCCTGCGGTCGATTGAATAAATCATTGCTGTTAACGGTTATATCCATACCGTCGCACAGTGTTACACCCGTTCCGCAATCGGTGATACAAACGGTCATTCTGCCGTTTGAAAGCAGCATCGCTTCTGGATAAAAAGGATTCGGACTTTCTGATACGGTGTTTTTTCCGTGAACTCTTTCACGAATATTCGGAATTCCTTCGGTTCGGATTCCTTTATAAATATCAGCATCGGTCGGAATCCTTTCTTCAAGCAGACTTGCTGCACCCTTCATAAATTTGTCACGCATAAATCTTTCTTGCATGCATGAACCATTGATAATATTATTTACGGCAACCATGCTCATTCCGACATGATGCGCCATATATGAACGAACAACCGAAAGTCCTCCGCCGCTTCTTCTCCTCGAATAATCCACCGCCTCATATAATCCGTAAATGCCGTTCATCCCTGATTTTTCAAGCTTTTCAAGGTTTCCGAGAGATAAGGACGGTGCTTCGGTCAATGCAAGGAAGGTTGAATAAGGCGAAATTACCGTTTCTGTTCCCTGACGGCTGTTAAGCGCAAGCTTTTTTACTCCGTGCGCCTTATATTGATAATTCAAATCTCTGTCAAAAGCATAAAATCCGCTTTCGGATATGCCGAAAGGTAATCTTCCCGCTCTTTTTTTCTGACAATGCAGACAAAAATACAAGGCTTCTCGGCTGAGGCTGCCGTAAGGCGCAGGTACAAACAGATTCGGCATGAAATATTCAAACATTGTTCCCGTCCAAGACGCAAGACCCGTAAATCTGCCGCTTCCGACAAAAACTCTGCCGAGTGCGCCCCAATGTTTTTTACTGACTTCATGCTTTGCAACCGCAAAATATGCCGTCATCCTTGCCTCGCTCATATATAAATCATAAAAACTGTTGCTTTTTTCACCCGTATCGGGGTCAAGACCGATATGAAAAAGCTTTCTTTTCTCGTTATATAACGGTTTCAGACTTGTTTCGGAGATTATTTTTTCTATTCTGTTAATAATTTCTTCAAGCGCAGGGCATTCGGGGATATATTCACGCAATCCCTCCTTGACAGCCGTCAGACAGCATAGGAAATTACCGCTGTCAACGGTTGAAACAAATCGGGGAGTTAACGGCTGCAAAGTCAGGGTGCTGTACCAGTTAAGAAGATTTCCCTCATATTTTTCAAGCTTTTCAACAGATGCAAGACTGAGGTTCATTCTCATATACAGCTCCGCCGTCGTAATAAACCCCATATCGCGTGCCGAAAGAAACGAAGCCAGCATCAGTCCGATATTGGTTGGTGAGGTTCGGTTTGCAGTTGCTTTGACGGGTGAAAACTGAATGTTATCGGGCGGCAGAAAATTATTTTCTTTTCCGCATAAATCCTCAAAAAATCCCCACATCGCCGCTGCATATGAGATAAGCTTTTCTCTTTGTTTTCCATTGATTTTGCCGTGTTTCAGCTTTATTTTTGAAGAAGTGAAAATTGAAAGAGGAATATCTGCAAGAATTATCAGACCTGCCAGTCTGTGAACAGGGTTTCCGAGCATAAAAAGTAAAAACGAAACCGCCATTGACGGAATACATGAAAGCAATGTTGTTTTTAAGCTTCCGCCCTCGCTTTGTGCGGCAGTTGTCCATTCAAGCAGATTCTTTTTGCTCACAAAAAGCCGCCAGAGTGCTTTGAATATCGCATCAAGACAAACGGCGCTTTCCCTTGCCGAAAACGCAATATCCGCAAATCCTCTGATAAAGCAGCCGAGTCCATACGGCATTGCTTTGGAATAATATCTTCTTGAAAGTGACGATAATCCGCCGTGAAAAAGTGAACGTAATGCAGAATATATATTTCGTGCCGAAAGTGCAAAAAGCGCACAAAGAGTAATACAAACCGCAACATAAACGTCCAAAAAAAGAGAAACAATTATTGCCGCAAGACATAAAACAGGTGTTGCACTCCGCCTGAGATTGTCAAACATCTTATACCGTGAAATAAATCCGAGCGGATTTTTGCCGAATATGAATCGGATATTCTGCCAATCTCCCCTGACCCATCGGTGAAGTCTGCGGAAATATGAAAGAACGGTCTGCGGAAAATCCTCGGTTATCTGCGCCTGCGAAACATACCCCGTCCTGAGATAGCAGCTTTCGATTATATCGTGACTCAGGATTGATTCATTCGGTAACCCCTTGTCAAGCAGGGAATAATAAGTGTCAACATCAATCAGCCCCTTGCCGCAGAATATACTCTCACCAAACAAATCACGGTATCTTTCTCCGGTTGCAGAATCATAGGAGCTTATCCCCGAATCTCCTGCCATCAATAATTCAAAAAGCGTTGAATCCTCCTTCATCAGCCCGACTTCGGTTTTGGGAACAAGGATTCCGAATCCCTCGGTAACTCTGCCGTTATTTATGACTGGTCTGTTCAGCGGATGCTCGGCAACAGCAATAAGCTCCCTTGCAGAGTCGAAAACAAGTCCCGTATCTGCATCAAGTGCAATAAGATACTTTACTTTTTTAAGCTCCGAAGTATCTCCGTGAAGAACTGAAAAGCCCTTTTCGCTGCCCTTTATCGCCCTGACAAGCTCGGTTATCGCTCCCCTTTTACGCTCCCTGCCGATAAATTCATTCTGCGTTTCGGAATGAACTCTGGGTCTTACGGCAAGAATAAATCCGCCGCTATACTTTCTGTTGAGTCTGTCAACAGCATCCTTGGCGGCTTTTATCATCGTTTTATCCTCGGGCTTTCTCGGCATGCCTGCGCCCTTGAAATCGGCAAGACAGCAGACTTTTATATTACCCGTACAGTTGCTCAGATAAAGCTGTTCAAGATGATTTTCAAGCTCACTGATTTTATCGGCAGGCGGCATAATAACAGACACAGTTATCAAAGCATGCGCATTGGCAACCTGATTTGATTCTACCGAAAAACGAATAATTCCCTTTGCGGGGACATTTCTCAAAGATGCGGCTTCTATCGGATATCGGAGCAGCTCCCACAGCGGAAAGAATGTAAGCACTCCTGCAAGCGGACTTTGGAAAAACACGGATATGCAGAATGAAACCGCAAGCGGCATCAGCACTTCCATCACAAGATAAACATATCCTCTTTTTCTTGTTTTTACCGGACTGAAAAGATATTTGCCGATATGCTCACCGTTTTTTTCAGCCTTTTCAAAAGCAAGTTCTGCAATCTCCGTTTCGGTTTTTCCGCTTTTGAATGCAAGATACGCAATTCTTTTTCGGTAACTGTTTTTAGAACATTCATCCATCGAAGAATAAGCATTGTCTTTGAGAAGGACTTTCTCAGGCTTAAAGAGCTTTTCGGTCACATATTCAAAATCTGTTTCGCTCATTTTTCTGAGTGAAATAACGGAATTCGCAAGCTGTTTTGACGCCGTTTTACTCTTAGGTCTGACCGAATGTGCCGCAAAATCAATAAGAGAGCAGGTGACTATCAATGGCAAAATAGCAGTTTCTTTTCCGCTCAATCCCCCGTTTTTTTCAAAGAAATCAATTATTCCGTTCTCATCTGGTAAAATACCTTTTTTGCAAAGCTCTCTGCATTTTTCAAAAAGACCCGGAATTACATCCGAGCCTTTGCGTTTTTTCAGCTGTTTTAATTCTTTTTCTACCTGCTTTGCACGGCATTCAAGGACATATAAATTATCTGAAAGCTGCTCCGATGCCGCAGAATCCTTGTTTTTTGTGGGATGCTTTGCGTAATATCTGAATGCAAAAACATCATCCCTGATGATTTTCTCAAGATTAATTTTCATTGACACTCAACCTTTTTATTTTCTGAAAAATTTAAATACAAGAACTCCGCAGCTCACGGCAGCTGCCGCAATGACGGCTTTTTTTGCAACATCAATCACTCTCACAGTTCTGAAAGCCGTGTTTGCAACCTTAAGTGCATTGGTCAGTTCGTCCATAATCATCCTCCGCTGATAAGCACCGCATGAGCAATGCTCGGAATGGTTTCGCTTTGAAGCGGCGATACACTCGAGAGAAGTGCTCCCGTACCGACAAAAAGAACTCTTTTAAGCTCACCGTTTTCGATTCGTTTAAGAATATGCGAACAAAGAACTGCCCCGCTGCAGCCGCATCCGGAGCCGCCTGCACCAACATCCTTCTGCTTTGTCATATCATAGAGCAAAAGACCGCAATCTTCATGCACGGAGGCAATATCAATTTTTTCCTGCTTAATCATCAGCTCGCAAAGAAGCTGTGAACCCACAGAGCCGAGATCACCTGTCAGAATCATGTCGTAATCCTCGGGAACTGTGTTTGTGTCATTCAGAAAATCCGCTATAGTTCGGCATGCGGCAGGTGCCATTGCCGCGCCCATGTTATTGGGGTCTTTTATGCCGTAATCGCATATTCTTCCGATCAGTATTTTTTCCGCCCTTACCTTTGCTTCATCTTTTGTTATGACCGCCGCACCCGAAGCAGTTGCGGTCCATTGAGCAGTCGGCGTGCGCTGACCGCCGTATTCAAGAGGCATTCTGAATTGCTTTTCTGCTGAGCAAAAGTGCGACGAGGTTGATGCAACTGCAGTTTCGGCTATCCGGGCATCAACACATACCGCCGCTGCCGCAAGCGAAAGAGCCATGGTTGAGCATGCGCCGTAAAGCCCTGCAAAGGGAATGCCGAGTTCACGGATGCCGAAGGTTGTACCCATACATTGGTTGAGCAAATCGCCTGCGAAAATAATATCCGCATCCTGTGGCGAAATACCTGCCTTGGCTATGGCACGGGATACCGCATCTCTGTGAAGAACACTTTCCGCCTTCTCCCATGATTTCTCTCCTGCCATGGCATCCTCATAAACATAATCGAACTCTCTGCCGAGAGGACCTTGTCCCTCTTTTTTACCCACTACCGCCGCATATCCTGCTATTCCCGGCGCAGAAGGCAGCATCAGCGTATATCTCCCCTGTCTTACAGGCATAAACATCACCTCTTTGTGTATTCAATCCTATTATCTGCCTTAAATTCATGTTTATTCCGTGCCTGATAATAAAACACACAAACACTTGATACCTCTGCCCATCTGTGATATACTTGATTTCAACATTTTAATTTGTAAGAAACGGGGCATCCGCATGAAAAAAATTATTTGTTTTGTTTTGATTCTCGCAACCTTGTTTTCGGTTACTTTTACCGTTTCGAGGGCGGAAACAACCGCTTCATCTTCCGATTCGGATTTTGTAAGTCTGCCCGAAAAAATTAACAGTACAACCCAAATCAGAACACGAAAAAAGGTTGACGGACTCCGCATGTACGTTGACGAAGAGAATCCCCTCTTTATGATAAGAAACTGCCCGATATGGGGCGGACCTCAGAAGGGTGAAGCCTTTGCGGAATATGCAATCAAAACCTACTATGCACTCCCCGAAGACGTCAGAAACTTTGCAGTTATCTACATCGACGAGGGGCCGACAACTATGACTCCCGCAAGACAGCTTGAATTCTGGGACGAGCTTCTGACGGTCACCGATGCCGCAAATGTTCCCATAGTCTGCCAGTCCGAATGCTTCTGCACCAATAAAACCCGTGACCCGTTCACGCAGGAAGAGCTTTCTGCCGTATTCAAGGAGCATCCTTCACTGATCGGCTTTGTTCAGGTTGAGCTTTCAACCAACGGCGTTACGGATGAAAAGCTTGCTTATGATGAGGTCACCGAAGACAACGGCGTTAACGAAAACATCCTCGCAAGAATGAAATCCTGCATAAAGGCATGCGCCGAAAACGGCGGTCTTTTTATCTGGCAGGACATGGAATATATCTATTGGAAAAAGCTCAATTATGTAAACCACATTCTCAAAGACAGAGAGCTTTATGACCTTCTCAAAAATAACAGCGAAAATGTAATTATCATGGACAAGCACAACGGTCACGGCAGGCACTTTGCAAGCCAGGCAAATATTCTCGGCTGTTGGCTTGACGGTGTCTGCGGCAACTGGGGCGTAAATCTTGAGAATTTCCTTTGGTATGAGGAAGGCTTTATTGAATACGACGACATCGGCGTTGCTCCGAATGAGCCTGACCCGATTACAACCGTCAAATATCCCCCTGCTCTTTTCGGAATAGATATGATAGCCGATATGGTTGGCGGTGCGACAGTTTATGCAATTGAGGGTACATTCAGCCGAAGCGGACTTTATCATTTTGTTGACGGTGAGGTTATTCTGACCCCGACATTTTATGATGTTCTTTATCCGTTTTATCAGCTTGCACTCAACGGTGCCGTGCCGGACAAGGAGCAGGTAAAAGAAAAAATCAAGGTCGCATATAAAATGACTCTGCCATATTCCTATCCCATCAGCGGCAATGATGCTCATGTTCTGCAAGGTTTATATTGCGACACATTCACTCTGTTTCAAGAGAAAATTGACGCAACGCCTTATTTTGACTGCACAAAAGACTGGGTTCCCTCAACGGGAAGATATTACATTATTCCGATTCTGCCGATATATTCAACCCCCGAAGAGGTTCTGCCCGACAGTTACATTCTCAACGATTTTACATATTTCCTCAATCTTCTTTTTATCAACCCTATAAAAACACGTTTTTTCAACAAGCACTATGAAGAAACCTATACGGGAGACGGCGTGCTGTTTGACATAAACGATTATATCTACATCTTCAACAGCAACGAAAACAAGACGATTGACAGCGAGCAGACCGTCAATTACACTCTCCCCAAAAGCAGATTAGAAATCACAGCAAGCTTTGTTGCACACACCTATGCAGTCATCAAGGAAACCGAGGATAAAATAAGCATTGACTTGTGCAATCTCCGCCTTTATTCCGATGCTGTCTGTGCAGGGCTTGAAAATGAGGACCAATTCATGCGTGCCTATGCTGCGGGCGGTAAAATGGATAATCCGAGAGATTTCAGAGAATCCGTTATTACTCTTTCGGGATTCGAGACCGAGCCGAACGTAACTGCGGAAGGCTCAAACGGAGCAAAGGGTAAAGCAGATTGGAATGAAGAAACAAAAACATTGACCCTTACCGTTATTTCAAACGGCGAAACAAGAATTAATATTGAATAAGCAAAAAGGGAATGTAAAAAAAGCGCAGACCGCATAAAACGATATATGACAAGGGTTCTACAGGCGTAAAATTCCTGCAGAACCCTAAAATTTCATCTAAAAATTAAAAAACACGAAAAATTGATGTTTTATGCTACGAACAAACTTCGCCA
>JAFQRF010000046.1 GCA_017410195.1 Clostridia bacterium
GAAGTTTGTTCGTAGCATAAAACATCAATTTTTCGTGTTTTTTAATTTTTAGATGAAATTTTAGGGTTCTGCAGGAATTTTACGCCTGTAGAACCCTTGTCATATATCGTTTTATGCGGTCTGCGCTTTTTTTACATCCCCGTTTTTGTTTTTAGTTGAGTTTTGAGAGTGACCACGAGGCAATATCCTCATAAACCTGTTCTCTGTTGATTTCATTGAGAATTTCATGGCGCATTCCGCTGTAAAGCTTTATTGTAACGTCTTCATTGCCTGAAAGCTTGAGGTCATTATATACCTGCTTGATGCCTTTTCCGTAAAGACCTACAGGATCTTCTTCTCCTGCAGTAAGTAAAACCGGGAGCTTATTATATACCCCATCGTACCAATCCTTTCCCGAAACCTTGTCAAGAATCGTGAAAAGGTCCTTATAGCCGACTGCTGTGAAGAGATATCCGCAGTATTTATCTGCTATGTATTTATCGACTATTGTGCTGTCGGTTGTAAGCCAGTCAAACGAAGTCTTTGCATCGGGAATGCGTTTGTTATATGAACCGAAAGCGATTTTATCAATAAATTTGCTTCTGTGGCGGCTTCCTTTTGCTTTTGCGATTGCTCCTGCAAGCTTAATCGCTATTGCCGAAGCGGGATTTTTACCGCTTGAACCGCAGAAAATTGCAGCCTTGATTCTTTCGTCTCTGCCGTATCGGCGGATATATTCCCTTGCAATAAACGAACCCATGCTGTGACCGAAGAAAATAATCGGCAAATCGGGAAATTCTTTTTTGATCAATTCTGTAAGGCTTCTTTCGTCTTCAACGAACGTATCCCATCCGCCGCTTTCACCGAAATAGCCGAGGTCGTCATCGTTTTTTACTGATTTACCGTGACCGACATGGTCATTAACAAGAACGGCAAAGCCTTTACCGCAAAGATAAGCGGCAAAATCTTCGTAACGTTCGCCGTGTTCCGCCATGCCGTGAGCAATCTGGAAAACTGCTTTAACACCGTCGGAGGGTATCCAGCATCTTGCATAAACATCGGCAACCACCGACTTTGACGGAATTGAATATTCTTTTCTGATGATTTCCATAATTTCACCCCTATATTAAATATATTTTTTTAGTCTTTTCCTTATCGTCATGCTCATTGCAGAAGCTAAAATAATTTTGATTATATCTCCGAATATGAACGGAAGAACGCAGACCGTAAGAGAGGGGATAAAGCCTGTACCTGTCTGCAGGGAATACCATGCCGTGCCGAAAATATAGCATGACGTAACTCCTAAAGTCATGGAAAGCGGGTAAATCAATTTTTGTTTTCCGTATTTTCCGACAAGCAGAGATACAATCAGAGAGCAAGGTATGTATCCGATGATGAATCCGCCCGTAAGACCTGCAATCTGCTGAAATCCGCCGACAAAACCCGAAAAAACGGGTAGCCCTGCAGCACCAAGCAGAATATATATGATAACGGCAATGACACTCTGTTTGCAGGGCAACAGACATGAAATAAGACATACTGCAAACAGCGAGAGCGAAAGGGGTATTGCGCCGAGCGGCAAAGAAATCGGCGAAAGGATACAAAGAATTGCTGCCGTTATTGCCGTAAAGGCAAGCTTTTTATGTTTCATTTATAATTCTCTCTTGAGTAGATGTAAAGTTGATTAACTTTACGCATCTTATGATTTGTATGTGTTGGAGATGTTTTCTTTAACAATATCAACGACTTTGACGTTTTCTTCCTTAAAGCATGCAAAGATTGCACCGACTTCGGGCGTAAAGTTTATTAGCTTTACGTCAATAAAATGTTTTTTGTTGAGAAGACCAATAAAAATATCACGATAATATTTGTTGTGTTGAAAAATACCGCCCCAGAGTCCGATGGGAATATTTTTTTTGGCGTTTTTGAGGAGTGCCGAAACGGTTTCGGATAGAAGCTTTGCTTCGTTTATGACTATGTTTTCGGCGGCTTTATCACCTTTTTCGGCAAGAGAGATAACGTTTTTTGCGAATGCGGCGGTAACCTTTCTGCTGACGGTTTTGTCATAATATAAATCTATCAGGTCATATATATTATCTGTTGAGAAATAATCAAGGCATTCGCCGATAAGTGCGGATTTTTCGCCACAGTCTTCAAAAGATCTTATGGCGGCTTTAATTCCCGAAAGACCTATTGAGTATCCGCTTCCTTCATCGCCGAGAATGTAGCCCCATCCTCCGGCATGACGGATTTCGCCTTCTGCATTTCTGTGAAGCGCCATTGAACCCGTTCCGCTGATAACAACAGCGCATTCTCCGCTCTCATCCATCGCTTCAAGCGCAACAAAAAGGTCGGAGTCCATAATTATTTTCTTGCTGTCTATGATACCAGCACAGAATTTTTCGGTTTCTTCGGCCGTTGCCCGTGAGTTAAGCGCCGACATGCCGATAACAGCGCAGTCAAAGTGCTTCTGCGGCATGGAACTAATGATATCGGCCATTGCTTTTCTTGCTTTTTCTGTTCCGACGGAATAATAATTTATGCTTTCTCCGCAAGCTTTGCAAATGAATTCACCTTTTTCATTAAATACAACAGCGGTTGTTTTGCTTCCGCCGCCGTCAACACCGAGATAAAATTTACGGTTTCCCATAGCAACCTCCGAATTTACAGATTGGACATTTATTTTTCGTATCCTGTCAACATATGGATGATATTATTGAGATAACAAAGAGAGAAACACAAGATATATTTCAGATAAATAATAAAATCAGGAAAGGAATGAATAATTTGAATATCAAACACCCGTGCATAATGGTATGCGTAACCCCTCAGCAGTCCTGCGCAAGACTTATTGAAGCAGGAGCAAGGATAGCAAAAGAAGAAAAACTTCCGCTTGAAGTTATCAGTGTTTTTAAACAGAGCAGCGGACTGAATGCAAATGAAGACGGAGCGCTTGAAAATCTTTTTGAATGCGCAAAGAAATATGATGCGAGCATGAACATATTTTTTAATGACAGCCCGGCACTTGTTGTTGCGGTTGCAACGAAAAAGCATAATGCTGCAACTCTTGTTACCGGTTTTCCTGCGGAGGGCAGCAGCGGTTTTATTGCAAGAATTCACGAAATTGTACCCGATTTGCCGATAACAATGGTCGATAATGAATCAAATGAATATAAAATCATTCCTGTTGATAAGGAAGAAATTGAAGGTGTTAAAAAAACAGCTTTAAGTTCAGTTCATTGAAATACCGCCGGAGAAAAGACGGTTGACTGCCTTTCTCAGCAATTCAAACTCCTCGCCCTCAAGGGCGGGGTTTTTTTTCAGAAGATTAGCAGCAGCGGCATGAGTTTCTCTTATTGCTTCGCCGTCGGTCATCATATTTGCAATCTTCATTTCGGGCAGTCCGTGCTGACGGGAGCCGAAGAAATCTCCCGGACCGCGGAGCTTTAAATCTTCATCGGCAATTTTGAATCCGTCGGTTGTTGAAGCAAGTGTTTTTAGTCGGTGAACGGTTTCTTCATTCTGTGCATCGGATATCATTATGCAAGATGATTTGTGACTTCCTCTGCCTATTCTTCCTCTGAGCTGGTGGAGCTGAGAAAGACCGAATCTTTCTGCGTTTTCGATAACCATTATAACCGCATTCGGAACATCAATGCCGACCTCGATAACTGTTGTTGAAACAAGAAGCTGTGTTTCTCCGCTTGCAAAGGAATCCATGACCGCCTTCTTTTCGGCAGGCTTCATTTTTCCGTGAAGAAGTCCGAGCCTGAAGCCCTTGAAGAATCCTTCGGAAAGGTCGGTGTAAAGCTTGGTTGCGGCGGTCAGCTCAAACTCCTCGTTATCTTCTACCATGGGGCATACTATATATCCCTGCATTCCTTCGCAGAGATGTTTTTTTATGTAGCCGTAGGCTCTTTCGCGGATTTCGGAATTTACAAGAAAGGTCTCGATTTTTTGTCTTCCCTTTGGCATCTCGTCAAGAATGCTCAGGTCAAGGTCGCCGTAAATAATCAGTGCAAGCGTTCTCGGAATCGGTGTTGCGGACATAACGAGTGTGTGCGGATTATTACCCTTTGAAGAAAGCGTGCTTCTTTGGTTTACGCCGAAGCGGTGCTGTTCATCGGTTACCGCAAGTGCAAGATTATTGAATTCCACATCTTTCTGAATAAGTGCGTGAGTGCCTACTATGAGGTCGATTGTGCCGTCCTTAAGGGCGGCTTTTATTTTTTTCTTTTCTGCCGCGGGTGTTGAACCTGTGAGAAGAGAAATTGTAATATCTGTATTTTCAAACATTTTTGCGAGAGTTTTGTAATGTTGCATTGCAAGAACTTCCGTCGGTGCCATCAAGGCGCTTTGACAGCCGTTTCTTGCGCAGTTATAAATCAAAGCCGCACTGACTGCGGTTTTACCCGAACCGACATCGCCCTGAAGCAGTCGGTTCATCGGTACTTTTTTCATCATATCTGCCGTGGCTTCTGCGATGGCTCGCTTTTGTGCGCCTGTGAGTTCAAAAGGTAGAAGCGAAAAATATTCATCCGTGAAATCGTTCTGCATAGAGAATGCGGTAGAACGTCTGTTTTTTGTTTTCAGACGCATCATACCGAGCTCGAGCAGAAAAAGTTCTTCAAAAATCAGCCTTCTGCGTGCCTCGGAAAGCATGTCCTCGTTTTCGGGAAAATGAATATTTTTCAAAGCTCCCTCGAGGTTCAAAAGGCAGTATGAATTTCGGATATCCTTCGGAATCGGATCGTCAATTTTATCGCAGGAATCGAAAGCTGTTTTAATGAGCTTTTCAATTGCTTTTGAATTTATTCCTGCCGTCTGCGGATAAATCGGACGCATTCCGCCTTTATCCGTAACTTCTTCAAATTCGGGCGAAGTCATCTGACGGTAATATCCCTTACCTGTTATTTTTCCGAAAAAGAGATATTCTTTGCCTTGCTCAATTTTTGCGGCGGCATATTTGTTGTTAAAAAATGTGATGTCAAGAAGACTTTCGCCGTCTGTGACTTCGGTTTTATATAGCGTCATGCCCTTGCGTATTCTGTGTTCACGGCAGGGCATGCCCGCAATCGCTTTTATGCAAACATTTTCGTTTACCGGGGCGTATTTTATGGGAATAATTCTGCTCCAGTCCTCGTATACACGGGGATAAAAAGTCAGCAAATCCCAAAGGGTAAAAATGCCGAGCTTTGCAAGTATTGCGGCACGCTTTTCACCCACACCTTTTAGATATTTGATGTTTGCATTAAGATTCATTGATTTACTCCACGGAAATAATATAGTAATATAGCGGTTGGCCGCCCCGATAATATTCGATTTCAATGTCGCCGCACTTTGCAAGGACTGTATTTACAACCTTTTCTGCATTGTAGCCGTCGGTATCCTTGCCGTAAATGAGCAAAACTTTGTTTTTAATTGACTTTTCAAGCAGGTGCATGATGATTCTGACCGCCGTTGATTCTATATCCTCGCCTGCACATGCGATGCGGTCGCCTTCAAGGCCGAGAATTTCTCCTTTTAAGAAAATTCTGCCGTTAAGGTTGCCGTCCTTTGCGGCATACGTGACAGAACCGCTGAGAATCTCTGCGGCGGAGCGCTCTGTTTCAGCAACATTTTTTTCAGGTGAAAGGTCTGTATTGAATGCTCTTGCAGCTGCAATTCCTTCAGGTATTGTTTTGGAATTATTGACCCATACTCTTTTTTTGCTCATTGCAGCTGCCTGCTTTGCGGCAAGAACGGTATTTTTGTTGTTGGGAGAAATAAAGACATTTTCAAACGGACATTTGTCAATTGCTTCAAGAATATCGCCTGCACTGGCATTCATGGTTGACGTGCATTCGAGGGCGATTACCCCGCGATTTTCTTCAAGAAGCCTTTTGATTCCTTTTCCGCTGCATAGGCTTATCATGCCGCAAGAGGAATTGTTTTTTGCAGCGGATTGAATCCGCATGTTATCTATTTTAATGTCGCTCAGCTCACCGATTTCAAGAGCTTTTTTCAAAGCTTTGTCAGGGGTGTTGGTGTGAACGTGAACCTTGATTATTCCGGAATGACCGACTGCGGCAGCGCAGTCACCGATATCGGCAAGAAAACAGCGCAGCTCATTCATATCCGCTTTTTCAGAACCGTTAATTAAAAATTCGGTACAGTATGTGTATTTTATATCCTGTGTTTCTGTCTGAGGCTTCGCAGGCTTTATAAGTGTATTTTTCTCTTCCGTTTCAGCGGAATTCAGCATGCCCTCCATAATGTAAACAAGACCCTGACCTCCGGCATCAACAACGCCGTGTTTTTTTAAAATCGGCAGAAGATTCGGTGTTGATTTGAGGGAAACCTTTGCTCCGTCAACTGCCGCCTTAAATACTTCCGCAGCATTTTTGCCTTTTTTTGCGGCACTTGCGGCTTTTGATGCGGCAAGACGGATAACGGTCAGCATGGTTCCTTCGGTCGGCTTTTCAATTGCGGCATATGCCTCGTTGCATCCCGTTTCAAGTCCGTTTGCAAGCGATAAGGCATCGATATAATCAAGCCCGTCAATGCTTTCGGCAAAGCCCTTGAAAATAAGAGAGAAAATTACTCCCGAGTTTCCTCTTGCGCATCTGAGCAGCTCGCCTGCGGCGTAATCCGCAACGGCTCCCGCGCCGCCTTCCGGGCAGAGCTTCATTGCATTTGCACACCCCGTAAGAGTAAGAGCAAGGTTTGTTCCCGTGTCACCGTCAGGCACGGGGAACACGTTAAGGCTATTGACTTCCTCTGCGTGCTTGCTTATGTTCTCGGCGGCAGAGATAATTGAACATTTAAGAGTTTCTGCGCTAATCATAATATATCAGTCCTTTCATCGGTCTGAATATATTATGGCAATTTTTTCAGTTATTATTTAAAGCTCCACGTTTCAATATCGTAAAATACATCGCTGTCACAGCAATTGAAATCTCCCCGCATTTCGTTTGTGTAAGAAACTGCGGCATTTCTGTAGCAGAGGGGAATGAACGGAAGCTCCTCGTTAAAGGTGTTGATGAAATCCATGATTTCGCATCCGCCCGAAAGAAGCTGAGAATATCTTGCACAAGCTGCTCCCGTAGGATCAATGCCGAAGCTCAGGCTTCCGCCACCGAGGAGAGAATTCAGATCCATGTTGGGCGAGAGGCGCACTTCGCCGATATACATATCATACGAACCGAGTTCAAGAGCTTCTGTATAATATTGCATTTCGTAATCCTTTAGATTAACGCTGAATCCAAGCTGAACAAGATAATCACGGATGAAATATGCTGTTTCAAGCTTGAATTGGTTTTCTTTATTAACAAGAAGAGAAATTTCTTTTTCGGTTATGTCAATTCCCGATTCTTCAATAAGAGCAAGAGCTTTCTGAATATCAACCGAAAGGATAAGGTCTTTTGATGCAAGTGCGTACCAATCGGGGTTAAAGGGGGAGTAGCATTCCCTTGCATGCCCCTGAAATGCCGTTGCGGTTATTTCTTTTCTGTTGATTGAAAGACTGACTGCACGGCGGAGAATCGCATTTGAGAAAACTTCACTTTCCGAATTAAACCCGAGATAAACAAAATTATTGATTCCCATTTCCACTGTTTTGGCATTGATTCTTGAATATGTGCCGCTGCCGAGGTCGTTATAATAAAAACCCGTGTTTCCGATTTCAAGGCTGCTTTCAAGTGAGCTGCTGTCACGCACGGGAACAAGCATTATCGTTTTAATTGCAGGATTGAATCCGGATTTGTTTTTGTTGACAACAAGATAGGTTGTTTCACCTGAGATCTCGGGTGTATATCTTCCCGAACCTATCGGCAAATTACCGCCCGAGCCGTTTTTGACTATTGGGAAGGTGAGGCAGGAAACGGCATAGGGATCAGGTGTTTCAAGGGTGAAAATAACCATATTTGATGCAGCAACGCTTGAACCGCTGAAATTTTTGAGTTTTTCACTCCAAGCAGGAGAAAACTTTGCTTTGTCAAAAGAATAGACAACGTCCTGCGCGGTAATTAAGCTTCCGTCAGAGAAAACGGCAGATCCGAGGGTAACATTGACGGATGAATCGCTGACTATCGAACCTGATGCGATAACGGGTATCGGTTCATATGCATTGTCGAGTTTATACAGACCGTCATAAACAAGCGAAAGAATCTGCAGATTTGCGGTCATTGTTGCCGTATAAGGGTCAAGCATATCCGCTTTTGAATAGGCGAGCTTAAGAGTTCCTTCTTTTGTGTTATCAAGGTTTGAAACTATTGCGGGATCTCCTTCGGGTGTTTCACCGCCGTCACAGCTGCAGAAGACTGTGAATAAAAGCGATAATATCAGTATGAGTGCCGCTGCTTTTTTCATTTTATATCATTCCTAAATCGGTTATTATTTTTCCTGCCATAATCATTCCCGCAACTCCCGGGACAAAAGGCAGACTGCCGGGGGTTTGGCGTTTGCCGGAATCTTCATCTGTTTTTGCAGGCTTTATCGGTTCTTCGGGTGACCATACGACGCAAAGGGATTTTATGTTTCTTTTCCGAAGCTCTGAGCGCATGACTCTGCAAAGGGGACATCCGCTTGTTTTAAAAATATCGGAAACGGTGAATCTTGTCGGGTCAAGCTTATTGCCCGTACCCATGCATGAAATCAAGGGTATTCCGAGTTCTTGAGATTTGACCGCCAAATCGATTTTTGCGCTCACGGTATCAATCGCATCTGCAATATAATCATATTTTTCAAGATTGAATTCTTCCGCATTTTCGGGAAGATAGAATTTTTGCAGAGCATTAACTTCGCACTCGGGATTTATATCAAGAATTCTTTCTTTTACAACCTCAACCTTAGGCCTTCCGACAGTTGAACGGAGTGCGCAAAGCTGACGGTTAATGTTGGTGACCGAAACGCAGTCGTTATCGATAATTGTAAGCCTGCCGATGCCTGCCCTTGCAAGAGCCTCTGCAGTATATGAGCCGACTCCGCCAAGTCCGAAAAGGATTACACTTTTGCTATTCAGTTTTTCTGTTGATTCCTTTCCGAGAATCATTTCCGAACGTAAAAACTGCGAATGCTCCATTTTGATTACCTGCCGTTTCAAGAAGTACACACTATATATAATACTAAAATTGACGGTAATTGTAAACTGTTATTTTATAAAATTATTTTGAACAGATTTTATAGTGATTAAAGGAAATTTATCTATTGTATTTTTTGAGAAACTATATTATAATAAATCAGTTAAATATACACCGAAAGGAATTTACATTATGAAACTTGGTATAGTCGGCTTGCCCAATGTCGGCAAGAGTACGCTTTTTAATGCAATAACAAATGCGGGCGCACAATCTGCAAACTACGCTTTCTGTACAATTGAGCCTAACGTCGGCGTTGTTAATGTACCCGATGAAAGACTTGATAAGCTTGCGGAGCTTTATAATCCTGTTAAAATTACTCCCGCTTTTATTGAATTTGTTGATATCGCCGGTCTTGTAAGAGGTGCATCAAAGGGCGAGGGTCTCGGCAATAAATTTCTCTCTCACATCCGTGAGGTTGATGCGGTTATTCATGTTGTTCGCTGTTTTGAGGACGATGATATTGTTCATGTTGATGCAACAATTGACCCTGAAAGAGATATAGAAACAATCAATCTCGAGCTTATTCTTTCCGATATTGAAATGGTTGAACGCAGAATTGACCGTGTGACAAAGGCTATGAAGGGCGATAAGACTCTTGCATCGGAGCTTGAATTTCTCAAAAAGCTTCAGCAGAGCCTTGAGGATAATGTTCCCGCAAGAAATCTTGAATGCGACGAAAACGAAAAAGCATGGCTTGCCGAAATCGCACTTCTCACCGCAAAGCCTGTTATCTATGCTTGTAATATGAGTGAAGGCGACTTTGCAGGCGGTCTTGATAATAACGCACACTATAAAAAGGTCTGTGCAATTGCAGAGAGTGAGGGCAGCGAGGTGCTTCCCATCTGTGCGGAGCTTGAGGCTCAGATTGCATCTCTCGAAAAGGATGAGAAAGAAATGTTCCTTGAAGAGCTTGGTGTTGAGTCGGGAGGTCTTGACCTTCTTGTCAAGAAGAGTTATGCGCTTCTCGGTCTTATTTCATATCTCACCGCAGGTCAGCCCGAAGTCAGAGCATGGACTATCACCAAGGGTACAAAGGCTCCTCAGGCGGCAGGTAAGATTCACAGCGACTTTGAAAGAGGTTTTATCAGAGCGGAAGTTATCGCTTATGAGGATTTGATTGAGCTTGGTTCGCTTGCTGCAGCAAAAGAAAAAGGTCTTGTCCGAAGCGAAGGTAAGGAATACGTTATGAAAGACGGCGACGTTGTTCTTTTCCGTTTCAATGTCTGATATGAAACTTTCCGATAAAAAGGTGACGGGTCATGTCCTTGCGCTGATAACGATAATCGTCTGGGGCAGCACGTTTATCACTACAAAAATGCTGCTGTCGGAGTTTACACCCGTTCAGATTATGCTTTGCAGATTTGTGATAGCATATTTCGTTCTGTGGCTGATACGGCCGAAAATTGATAAAACAAAACCGAAGGATGAATTGCTGTTTCTTGCAATGGGAGTTTTCGGCTGTACCGTTTATTTTCTGGCTGAAAACACGGCGCTGAAATATACTCTTGCATCAAATGTCAGCATTATCGTTGCGAGTGCGCCGATAATAACCGCAATTCTTGCTCACTTTTTCATTAAAGGTGAAAAATTCAGCAAAAATACGGCGTTGGGATTTATAGTAGCTTTTGCAGGCGTAATTCTGGTTGTTTTTAACGGTCAATTTGTTCTTAAACTGAATCCTGCGGGAGATGCACTTTCGCTTTGTGCGGCGGTTTCATGGGCAGTTTATTCGGTTATCCTGCGAACCTGTGTTGATAAATTCAACAGCGTTATGCTCACAAGAAAACTCATGTTTTACGGCTTTGTTACAGCATTTCCGATTGCTTTGCTTCAAGGCGATTCAATGCCTTTTGAAGCGTTTAAAAAGCCCGATATGCTTTTCTGCATTCTGTTTCTCGGAGTTATCGGCAGCGGAATATGCTACGTTATGTGGAATAAGGCAATCTCCCGTTTGGGTGTTGTTACAACGAATAACTACATCTACATAAATCCGTTTGTAACTCTTGTGACGGGCGGAATTTTTCTTAAAGAACCGATTACGGTTATGGGCGTTGCGGGTGCTTTACTTATAATTTCAGGCGTTGTTATATCATCAAAAAAGAAAAAAGAAAAGGTTTAAAAATTGCTCTCTATGGAATGATACCATAGGGAGCTGATTTTTTGAAAAAACGTGCGCTTTTTGTTTTTATTGTGCTTATTTTTATATTCTCTGCAACGGGAGTGAGGCTTTACGGACTGTCTTCGGACGTAATAAAAGCATCCGAAACTTCATCCTCAAAATCGATTGATGTTGCAACGTTGAGGGGGACGGTCTATGACTGCGAAATGCGGCCTTTGACAAATACCGAATATGATATTTATGCCGCTGCAAAGCCGTCGAATGAAGCTCTTGCCGCGCTCAAGGGCAGGGTTTTACCTGCGGTTTTTGAATCCGTGATGGACAAAATGTCAAGGGGAAATCCCGTAGCCGTTAAGATTGATTTGCCCGTTGAAGAAACGGAAAATATTGTTTCCGTAAAAGTGCCGAGGCGCTATTTTTCGGCATTTACGGCATGCCATATTGTCGGATATCTGAACTCGGAGGGCGAGGGAATAAGCGGCGTTGAAAAATCATATAACCGAATTCTCTCGGCGTATAACAGCACTGTAAGTTTCCGATTTTCAGCAAACGCCAAGGGCAGAGTGATGCTTGGCGAGGGAATTGAGGTTTCGGGGAATAATATTCCGAAAAACGGAGTTGTTCTGACTCTCGACAGAGATATTCAGCAGATAACCGAGTCGGTTCTTGATGCATCGGGTGCAGACTGTGCGGCAGCGGTTGTTATCGAGGTTGAAAGCGGTGCGATAAGGGCTTGTGTTTCAAGACCGCTGTTTAATCAAAATGATATTTCAAAAAATCTGAATGATGAAAAATCTCCTTTGATCAACAGAGCATTTTTGCCGTTCAGCGTCGGGTCGGTTTTTAAACCTGTTGTTGCCGCTGCAGCACTTGAAAAAGGCATAAGCGAAAATTTTGAATACAATTGTACCGGAAGTGTGGTTTACAACGGTGTAACTTTTCATTGCCACAAGAAAGACGGTCATGGTGTGCTTGATATGGAGGGGGCGGTTGCCAATTCCTGCAACACATACTTTATTGAGCTTGCTCTTGCAACGGGTGCAGAAAATATTGTTAATGCCGCCGCGGATTTCGGCTTCGGAAGAAAAAATATCCTTGCAGAGGGAATTGAGTCCTCAAGCGGCAGACTTCCGCAGCCGGCAGAGCTTGATTCAAAGGCTGCAATTGCCAATATTTCCTTCGGGCAGGGTTCGCTTCTTGCAACTCCATTGCAGATTTGTTCCGCAATGGCAACGATTGCAAGAGAGGGATTATATATTGAACCGTATCTGATTGAGGGCGAATGCGACGAAAACGGAGACGTTGTACGTATTCATCGCTATGGCGAAAAAAGGCAGATAATCGGAAGAAAAACTGCGGAGAAGCTGAAAGGATTTCTCGAAAAGGTTGTTGAATACGGAAGCGGAAGCAGGGCAGAGAGCGATTTAGTTTCTGTTGCAGGCAAAACAGCAACGGCGCAGACCGGAAAAACCGAAAACGGGGAAGAAATATATAATGCGTGGTTTGCGGGATATTTTCCTGCGGACAAACCCGAATATGCGATAGCGATTCTGAAAGAAAACGGCGGAGAGGGTGCTTTAAGCTGCGCACCTGTTTTTAAAACAATTGCAGAAAAAATAACGGCTCACGATAATTCGTAAGCCGTTATGGTTCTTGTTAAAGCAGGTCTGCTATGTCGTAAATAAGCTTTTCGGTCTTTTCCCAGCCGAGGCAGGGGTCGGTAATTGATTTTCCGTAAATGCATTCGCCGATTTTCTGTGCGCCGTCTTCTATGTAGCTCTCAATCATGAAGCCTTTGACAAGCTTTTTGATATTCGCATCGTGGCGGCAGCTGTGGAGAACTTCCTTTGCAATTCTTATCTGTTCAAGATATTTTTTTCCGGAGTTTGCGTGATTGGTGTCAACGATTACACCGGGGTTTTCGAGGCCGCTGTTTGCGTAGGTTTCAGCGAGATGAATAAGATCTTCGTAGTGATAGTTGGGAAGGGACTGACCGTGCTTATTGACATAACCTCTGAGAATTGCATGAGCGCAGGGGTTTCCTTCGGAATGAACCTCCCATCCTCTGTAAATGAAGGTGTGCTTATGCTGAGCGGCGGTGATTGAATTCATCATAACGGAAATATCGCCGCTTGTAGGATTTTTCATACCTACTGGGATTCCGAGACCGCTTGAAACGAGTCTGTGCTGCTGATTTTCAACCGAACGCGCGCCGATTGCAACATATGCGAGTATATCGCTCAGATATCTGAAGTTTTCGGGATAGAGCATTTCGTCTGCGCATGAAAAACCCGTTTCCTTCAAAGCTCTCATATGAAGCTCACGGATTGCGACGATTCCCTTATACATATCGGGTTTTTCGTTGGGGTTTGGCTGATGAAGCATGCCTTTATATCCGTCGCCCGTTGTTCTTGGTTTGTTGGTATAAATTCTGGGTACGATGAATATTTTATCACTTACTTTCTCCTGAACCGTGCGAAGACGGGAGATGTAATCGATAACGCTGTCTTCGTTATCTGCCGAGCACGGACCGATAACAAGCACAAGCTTGTCATTTTTACCCGTAAAAATATCTTTAAGCTCCTCTGCTCTTGCGGAAACAATCTTTGCAAGGTCATCGGAGAGGGGATACTGTGCTTTTACTTCCTGAGGAATGGGAAGCTTTCTTTCAAAAATCATACTCATGGGATTTAACACTTCTTTACGATAAAATTTGCTAACTATTTTACACCCTTGCTTTTTAAAATGCAATAGGTTTTATGAATATTTATGCATTTATTTTGCCGAAAACGTCGGATTCTATATAGTCAACGCCGAGTGAAAGGCAGTAATCAAGAGCCTCTTTATTGTTTACCGTCCAGAGTGCTACTTCAAGGTTTCTGTCGTGAAATTCTTTAATCATTTCTTTTGTTACGATTCCGTAATATGCGTCAAGCGAAAAACCGTAATCAAAGCAGCGTTTATAGTCTTCTTCCTCTGAACCGTAAGTGAGCATCAGCGGCAGATCGGGGAACATTTCACGGGCTTTGATGAGGTTGTTAAAATCGAATGACTGCATAATACATTTTGAAAGGTCGTAAACTTTTTCAACTGTTTCAAAAACCTCTCTGACTTTTTCGTCGCTGAATTCACCTTTAAGTTCAACAAAACAAATCATGTTATTGTCACGCATTATTTCGAGGTAACGTCTGAAGGTGCAGAGATAAACGGTATCATCGGATTTTGTGTTTTTTAAAGGCTTTGCGGTCAGTTCTTCGTAAGTTGCTTCGGCAACAAGAAGCTCTGTACCGTCAATAAAAGCAGCTTCATCATTGTGGTTGACAACAAGTATGCCGTCTTTGGTTATTCTTACATCGGTTTCAGCTCCGCCCGAGCCGTTTTCGACAGCTTTGATGAAAGCGATTTCGGTATTGTCGGGATATGCTGAACTGTAGCCTCTGTGGCCGATCATGCGAACTTTATTTTCCATAATAAATCACTCCTAATCAGTAACGCACCCTCCGCAAGGAAGGTGCGTTCTTTTTTATTAAAGGTTATAATATTTATCGAACTCTGCGGGGTGGGGAATTGCCGAAAGCTGGCTGCACTCAGCACGCTTTGTTTTGATGAAGTTTGCGATAAGCTCTGCGGGGAATACGCCGCCTTCTGTAAGGAATGCGTTATCTGCTTCAAGAGCATCGAGAGCATCTTCAAGACAAACGGGAAGCTGCTGAAGCTTTGCCTTCTCTTCTTCAGGAAGGTGATAGAGGTTAACGTCGTAGGGACCCCAACCGTTTTCGTGAGGATCAATCTTATTCTTAACGCCGTCAAGACCTGCCATAAGGATAGCTGCGTAGCAGAAATAGGGGTTGCAGGTTGCGTCGGGGTTACGAAGCTCGAATCTTCTCTTGTCGGGACTCTTTGCATATGCGGGAATACGGATAACCGCGCTTCTGTTTGATGTTGCATAGCCGACTGTTACGGGTGCTTCATAGCCGGGAACAAGTCTCTTGAATGAGTTTGTGCTGGGGTTTGTGATAGCGCAGAGAGCGCCGATGTGCTTAAGAAGACCGCCCATGAAGTAGTGAGCTGTTTCGCTGAGATGTGAATAACCGTTGTCATCCGAGAATACGGGCTCGCCGTCCTTGAAAAGGAGCATATGAACATGCATACCGCTGCCTGCTTCGCCGTAGATGGGTTTGGGCATAAATGTTGCCGATTTGCCGTATTTGAGAGCTGTGTTGTGGATGATGTATTTAATCATCATCGAAGCGTCTGCCATATGAACAACTTCGCCGAGCTGCGGCTCGATTTCGTACTGACCGGAAGCTGCAACTTCGGGATGATGATAGTTGATGTCAATACCTGCATCCTTCATATGCATGCACATTTCGCTGCGGCATTCATAAGAGGTATCAAAAGGTTTTGCGATGTGGTAGTTCTTCTGCTTGGGAACAACAACGCCGAGACCGTCGGTGTTTGAATTCCAGAAGGACTGGCTTGCATCAACGGTTGCGCCGATGTGTCTGCCTTCAACATTCCATCTTACATCGTCAAAAAGATAAAATTCAAACTCGGGAAGAATCTTCATTTCATCTGCAACGCCGCTGTTCTTCATATATTCAACAGCAGCCTTGATGATGTTTCTGGGATACTGAGCGAGAGGACGGTTTTCGGGTGTGTCGATAATCATTGCATTACCAGTCATTGAGAGGGTTGCAATGTCGCAGAAGGGGTCGATAACAGCTGTATCGGGATCGGGAATGAACACCATGTCGCTCTTTTCAACAACAGCGTAGCCGTAGTTTGAAGCATCAAAGCCGATGCCGCTCTTCATTGTGTCCTCTGAAAAGTTTTCTGCGGGAATTGTAACATGGCGATACTGACCGTTGATGTCAACCATCTTGAAGTCAACCATTTTTATATCGTTTTCTTTGATTATGTTCAGGATATCCTGAATACTCTTTGCCATTGGAATCACTCCTTCCGAATATTTCATCCTAAATTATATCAATTAATCTTTTTTTCGTCAATACTTTGTTACCCGGGTATGAAAAATCCCTTCCCGTGAAAATCACCGGAAGGGACTCTTTTATATTCTGTTATTCCGGCTTCTTAATCTGATTAAGCTTTGCATTGATTTCGAGAAGCTGTTCTTTTGTCATTTTGATGCCGGCTGTGCCGAGAAGGGTTGTGAGTCTGATAACGGTGAAACCGTTGAGCATCTGCATCATTCCTTCGTTGAATTCAAATCCGGCCATCATTCCGCCTGCACCTTCGCCGACAGTCATAAGATTCTTCATAATTCCCATAAAGAGCATCATTCCCTCGGGAGCCTTCATAACTTCTCCCATCTTATCGTTGAGCGAGAAATAGCCTTCTCTTTCGGTAATGTCAAACCAGTTGAGGATTGCGCCCTTTTCCTTGAGTCTGTAATCTTCGTTGAAAACTTCGACCTTGCGTATAAGACTTTCGTCTTTGAAATCGCCTGCAACGGCAACAAGCTTTGTTTCTGCGCTTACGGGAACGTCAAAATAGAAGAAATGCTCTGCGCTTGCCTGCTTGCCGATGCTCTCGCCGTTAACGAAAAGCTCAACCTCGGGAAGATTTGAATAAACAGTAACCTTTGTTACGTCTTCAACACGGTCAACGTATCTCTTGCCGCAGATATGAACAAACGGGTCGTCCGAAAGCCATGCTTTGTATGCATAGAAAGAGTCTTTCTTATATTTACGGTCGAAAGTGATAAGACCTTTGTGATTCTGTCCGTTTTCGCCGCCTTCGCTTCTTGCATCTGCGCCGAAGTCAAACATATTCCATACGTGAGTTGCCCAGATGTAGGGGCGTGTAAAGAGCTGCTTTATGAGTTCTTCATGATAATATGCCTGGTATTCTTCGGTGTAGTCACCCTGAACGGGTTTTGAAGTGTGCCAGTTAAGAGCTTCGCAGCCGTATTCGCTCACGCCTATGGGAATGTTGGGGTGAGTTGAGTGGAAGTTATCAAACCACGGTCCGTTCATTGAAGTGTCTCCGCCGTACCAGCCGAAGTAGTGGTTATACGAAACAACATCGGGAATCTGAATATACGGGTCGTCGATTTTGCACATCGAAACGGCGGCGATTGTTGTAAGTCTTGTTTTATCCATTTCATGGCAAAGGTCATTGAGAATATTGTGGTTTTCAATAAGGTCGTCGTCCGAGCCTGCCATTGAAATTTCATTTGAAAGACCCCATACAACGATTGAAGTATGGTTATAATTCTGTGAAATAAGCTCCTTCATCTGGGAGATTGTGTTTTCGCGTCCACCGGGCATATGCTTTGAAATATAGGGGATTTCAGCCCAGATAACAAGACCTTTTTCGTCGCAAAGGTCATAGAAATACTGATTGTGCTGATAGTGAGCAAGTCTGATTGTCGTTGCACCGACTTCCATGATGAGGTCGATATCCTCTGCATGGTGCTCGGGGAGGAGGGCGTTACCGATTCCCCATCTGTCCTGATGTCTTGAAACACCGCGGAGAGGATAGGATTCGCCGTTGAGAATAAAGCCTTTTTCGGGGTCGATTTCAAAAGTACGGCAGCCGAAACGGGTGCTGACATTGTCAAGGACATCTTCGCCTGCAACAAGCTTTACTTCTGCTGTGTAGAGGTAAGGATTCTTTCTGCCGTGCCAGAGATTTACGTTTTCGATATCAAAAACAGCCTTTGTGTTTGAAATATCAAGTGCGGATTCGCCAACAACGGCACCGTCTGCATCTTTAATTGTATAAACAAGGGTCTGTGCTTCCATTGCGTTTGTGACGAAAACTTCAACCTCAACCTTTGCATCCGCACCGTTCACTTCGGGAGTTACCTTGATACCGGGTGCGCCGTAATAATCAAGGTCAAAGTGTGAATTGCTCACGGCGATGATGTTGACATCTCTGTAAAGACCGCCGTAGAAAGTGAAGTCGGCCATCTGAGGATAAACTTCTTCGTTGGGACTGTTGTCAACGGTTATTGCAATGAGTGTTTTAAATTCCATTGCATCTGTGATATCAACTCTCCAGGTTGAATATCCGCCGTCGTGATGTGCAAGCTTCTTGCCGTTGACATAAACGTCGGCAGAGGAGTTTGCACCTTGGATTTCAAGGTAATATCTGTCTGCCTCGGGGATTTCTTCTCTGTCTATTTCACGAACATAACAGCATGTTCCTCTGTAATAATCGTTGCCGCCGTCCTGACCGTCAATAGCGTTCCATGTGTGGGGCAGATTGACGAAATTCCACTTTTCGGGCATAGCCGAGGGGACTTCCGAAAAATCCTTTGTGAATGCCCATTTTCTGTTGATATTAATAATTTTTCTCATTTGTTTTCTCCTATAGACTGATTATTTGGTTGTGACGGTGTTTGATGCATGTCTTGCTTCAAGCTCAGAGTTCATTTTTTCAAGAGTCTTTTTGTCAAGATTATATACAAATGCAATGCCGATGAACTGAACAACTGCGCTGAAAAGATAAAGACCTGCAACAAGCCAGCACATGTTATGCGATGTTTCGAAGCTCTGACCGATTGTTCCGAGTTCTGATTCGTAACCGAGAACGCCCATAATAAGAAGAACGATTGAGGGTCCTACGCCCTGAGCAAGCTTACGGAAGAATGAGTGAAGTGAATATACCGTACCTTCTTCACGGGTGTTGAATTTCCATTCGTTATAATCGATTGCATCTGCCATCATTGCCCATGAAACGCAGGTATAAACACCCATGCCGATGCCGAAAGCAATAAGACCTGCAAGATATACGATAAGAGCGGTATCTCTGTTTTCAACCGTAGGGAATATCATCATAATAACGCCGCCGAGAACGGAAAGAAGAGTTCCTGCAACGGATGCTTCCTTTTTGCCGAACTTATTGACGAGCTTTTTGATGAACGGAAGGAAAAGAACCATAGGCAGAAAGCCTATCATCTGAACTACACCGGACATTGATGCCTTGTTGAAATAGGTTGCAAACATGATTGTGTTTGCGGTTGTTGCCGACTGCATGCCGAGGAACATACCCATAGCCGCAATTGTTGCACCGACAGCGGGTCTGTTCTTCATAAACTTGCCGAATGCCTTGAGAATATTGAACTTTTCGCCGCCCTCATTTGTTTTGACCGAGTTTTCATCAACACGGATTGTGATAGCCTTAAGCATAAACATGAAAGCGATAAATCCGAGAACACCCATGATGAGCGCTGCCCAGAAAACTCGTTCGCCGAGCAGGGTTTCAAACTGCTTGCCGGTAAGAGGATCAAGAACGGGGTCACCCATTTTGTATGCTTCTCCGGTCAGGGGATTGGTATGGTAATCGCCTGTTCCGTCATAGACAACCTTCTGCCAGATAAGCATGGGCAGAATAATCATGGGAATTATGTTTCCGAACATCGATCCGATGCTGCGCCAGGTTGAAAGCTGTGCACGTTCGCCGCTGTCTTCTGTAATGAGAGAAAGCATTGAGCCGTAGGGTACGTTAGCAACGGTATAGCATGCATCCCATATAATATATCCGAGAACAAAGAGGATTGCTTTAACAACAACGCTTGCATTCGGGAAGGGGAGAAAAACTGCTGCGCCCGCAACAAGCAGACCGCATGCACCGACGAATATATACATCTTGAATTTGCCCATTTTATATTTTCTTTTATCGTTATCTATAAGGCTTCCGATAAGGGGATCGTTAACGGCATCCCATATCTGAACAATTAGCAGCAGGACGGAGAGAAGACCGGTTTCCATCATCATATAAACCAGCCAGAAGGTCTGAACCGTGCCTTTGAGCGCAAAGCTCATGTTGCAGCCGAAGTCTCCGGCAGCGTATGCAAGCTTATCAAGCATACCGAATTTGCGGTTGCCGTTTGCATCAAGGGTTTTCTGATTTTTCATGTGTTTTTCCTCATCTTTCATAATTTTGAAAATTACGGTGAAAATTATTTGTTCGATTTGACGAACTCTTACAACATTATTTTAAATGATATACCGCTTTTTCGTTATGATTTTTTTTGCATTTATAAGTAAATTTTTTATTGCACTATTGCAATTTGGCAAAAATTATACAATAATATAAATCAGAAGTAATATTAGGGAGGTTTCTTTAGTGTTTTATTCCGCAGAGCTTGAATTTTTACGGCGTGTTTTATATAATTTTCACATTGATACCTGCATTATTACCGAAGGCGAGCCTGTTCCTGCAGACATTGATAAAGGTCTCAGAGAATTTCTTGAGCTTCATGATAATTATATCAAACTTTTTGATTTATGCGGAATTCTGAAGCCGAATGTTCTTTATACGCTTACCGACATCTTTTCATGCCGCTACGTCTTTTTGCTTCTTCCCGAAACAGAAAAAAAACAAGTCCTTGCGGCAGGTCCTTATATTAATTCTGAAATAACGGGTGAAAGTTTGTTTGAAGTGGCTGAAAAATTTTCGTTTCCCGCTCAGCTTGTTACTCAGATAATAAAATATTTCGGAAACGTTCCGCATATCAGGGATGAAAATTTTTTGATGAATCTTTTCTTCAGTTTCGGTGAAACAATTTGGGGAAATGACAGTAATTTCGGAGTCGAAGAACTTGAAGATGAAGAGATCGGCGTAAGTGAAACGGTTACTTTTCATGATTTTGAGGCTAAGTCTGAGGATTCTCTGCTGTGGATAAAGATTCTTGAAGAGAGATATAATGCTGAAAGGGAAATGATGCAGGCAGTTTCTCAGGGTGCAATTCATAAGGTTGAAAAGATTTTTGCAAATCCCTCAAATTTCGTTTTTGAAAAGAGAACGGATGATCCCGTAAGAAACATGAAAAACTATCTTATTATCAGTAACACTCTTTTCAGAAAGGCTGCCGAATACGGTGCGGTTCATCCCTTTTATATTGACGGGATTTCAACCGGTTTTGCAAAGGAAATAGAGAGCATAAAAAGTGTCAGCGATGCAAATAAGCTTTTGCAGGATATGATACGGAAGTATTGCCTGCTTGTAAAAAAGCATTCAATGAGAAATTATTCTCTTCTTATCCAAAAGGTTCTGACGATAATTGATGCGGATTTAACTGCTGATCTCGGTCTTAAAAGGCTTGCAGAAATACTCAATGTCAATGCGAGTTATCTTTCGGCACTTTTCAAAAAAGAAACCGGCAGAACGCTTACCGAATATGTGACCAAAAAGCGTATTGACCATGCCGTATTTCTTCTTCGTTCAACCAATCTTCAGATTCAGACCGTTGCACAGCATTGCGGAATTTTTGATGTCAATTATTTTGCCAAAATATTCAAAAAACAAACAGGCAAATCACCTAAAGAATACCGTGAGGAGATATAAACATGACACAGGTAGTTGCCGCATTGATTCGACAAGGCGAAAAATTTATGATTTTTCAAAGACCCGAAAATAAAACAAGGGCATTTCAATGGGAGTTTGTCGGAGGCAAGGTTGAGGCGGGAGAAACTCTTGAAGAAGCACTTATCCGTGAATGCCGTGAGGAAATCGGAGTAACCGTAAAAGTCGGGAAGATTTTCATGGAGGTTGATCACGAATATCCCGACATAACAATTCATTTAACTCTCTTTAATGCCGAAATATCAGAGGGGATTCCCCGAAAACTTGAGCATAACGATATCAGGTGCATATCTCCGTGTGAAATACCGGAATATGAATTCTGCCCTGCGGATGATGAAATTCTTAAGAAGATTCTGGCCGATTTTTAATATATCTTTCACTAAAATGCTTGGCAAAATTTGTTAAATTTGACAATTTTTGGATTTTTTCTCCTAAAACATTGAAATATTTATTTTTTAGGTATATAATATGTGGCAGGTCGTCACGTTTTCCGAGCAGGAGGATATTATGTACAGAGCAGAACAGAAGCAAATATCGGCAGAAGATGATTCCGTAACGGTTTGGGGAATCTCGGATGAAAAAGGATTTATCCTTGATTTTACAACAGATTACGGACAAGCAGAAAATCTGGCTGCACTTCTCAACGAAAATTCGGTTGAGAGGCAGCATGTAGCCGAAATAGCAGAAGATCTGTTCTATTCGGGTTGAAGAATTCCTTTATCCGAATGAACAATGCTTTTTAAGGACAGTCAAAAAGCCTTTCCGATTTTTATGTCGGAAAGGCTTTTACTGTTTATTACTTAATATCGTTTTCGTCAAATCTGTCGCCGCATTCGGGGCAGAACTTCGGAGGATTGTGGGGGTCTTCGGGTTTCCAGCCGCATTTGTCGCACTGATAAAGAGGTGCGCC
>JAFQRF010000047.1 GCA_017410195.1 Clostridia bacterium
TAGCCTTCTGCAGGAAGAATGTTATCAACAAAGTTGCCGTGCATATAGGGAGTTGAGATAAATGCGGCGATTTCGCCTTCGTTCTCGGCAACAATTCTTTCGAGCTGCTCGAAATCGTTCCAGTCAACATAAAGGTTGTTGGAAACGTCCTCGGGGATAACGCCGGGATAGTCAATCTTCTGGCACCAGGGTGCAACGCCGTGATAATAGCCTTTAACGAAGATAATCTTCTTTCTGTGAGTTGCTGCTCTTGCAGTCATAATAGCTGCGGTTGTTGTATCGCCGCCGTTCTTTGCAAAGAATGCCCAGTCTGCGGAAGCAACGGTGTCAACCATAAGCTCTGCAAATTCAATAATCTTTGTTGAAGGAGCGGTAACGCAGTTTTCAATCTTCATCTGCTCCATAACAGCCTTGTCAACGTCGGGGTCATTATAGCCGAGAACGTTGGGACCGTATGCGCACATATAGTCAATATATTTGTTGCCGTCAACATCCCAGAAATATGTACCCTGAGCCTTCTGGCTGAAAAGAGGATATGCCGAAACGGGGATGCAGCAGCCTTCTGCGGGACCCTGATGTCCGTAAAGACCCGAGGGAATAACCTTTGCCGCTCTCTGGAAAAGCTCGGCACTTTTTGCGTGTGTATTAATCTTCATGCTCATTTCTCTTCCTCCTTATGCAAGATACAGAGCAACTCTGTCAAGAATTCTGTTGAGGTTGTCGAGCATTGAAATCATGCCCTTCATAACAATGTCGCCGCTGCCTACGCATGCAATTGCGTTAACCTTGCCGTCAAAGAGGTCTCTTGCAAGCTTGATGCTCGAGAATTCCATGATGGCTCTGGGGCTTTCACTGGGCTTTTTAACGGCGAGAAGTCTGTGGTTTTTAACTCTTACCGTTGCGGCAGGACCGTCCTTGATGCTGAAAGCAATTTCGCCGTCAACCATCTGCTGAGCGGAGAACTTGCCGATTTCATCGTTGTTACCTATCTGAGCGATAGCAACGGAAATTGTATACATCATAAGAGTAGTGCTGATTCTGAAGAAATCCTCGTCTTCAAGGTCAGCAGGTTCGGGTCTCATATACTTATTAAGTAAGTCTGTGAGCTTTGTGAAGTCTTTAAGAAGGAAACCTATATGAAGGAATCCCTTTGAGGGGATGGGTGTAACGGTTCCGTCAATAAGACCGTTGAATTTTTCGCATGAGCTGAAGGGGAGCTTAACGTCGCATTTTGCGCAGCCCTGCTCCATTCTGCACTTGCCGTTTTTGAAGGTAATGGTAGCGCTGGGGCCGCCCTTGACTTCAAAACCGATTGAGATGGGCTTTTTGTTGGTGAGGATGCTCTTTGCCTCGGGCGCAAGCTCGCAGAGGTTTTCGAGAGTACCCAGCACGCCGTACAGGTTGATGTACGCCAATGTTCTTTGGTCAATCATTTTGATTTCCTCCTTAATTAGATTGCTAAAGAAAATGTTAAAGATATTCAATTTATTTTATCAAATTATTTGTAAATTGTCAACAAATTATATTTTTTATTTCGGCAAAAAGATGATGAATTGCATAATTTAAAAAACGGACGTGAAAATCACGCCCGTTAAAACGGTTTTTATTCGCATTCGGCAACAAAATATTCAATCAGCTTTGCCGCATTTGCTGCCGCAATCGGAAGAAATTCGCCGTAGTCCATGTGGGATGAACCGTCTGCGCAGTCCGAAACGGCACGCACAACGCCGAAGGGTACGCCGTTTGTATAGCAGACCTGAGCGATGCTTGCGCCCTCCATTTCACAGACGATTGCGCCGAAGTTATCAACGATATATTTCTTTTTTTTTTCGCTTGCGATGAACTGGTCGCCCGATGCGATAACGCCTTTGAGCGCCTTGATTCCGTCGAGCTTTTCAACACCCCTGACAAGTGTTTCAACAACCTTTTCATCGGCAGGCATGTTGACAACGTTGATGCCCGAGATAAGACCGACGGGGTCGCCGAGAGGGGAGGTGTCCATATCGTGCTGAACAAGGCTTTCCGCAACGGCGATATCGCCGATTGCAAGCTTTGTCGAAAGACTTCCGCCGACACCCGTGTTAATGATTCTGTCGGGTGCATATTTAAGTATCATCGTCTGGGCGCACATTGCCGCCGCAACCTTGCCGATACCGCAGACAGCGATAACAACATCCTTGCCGTGGAGAGTACCCTTTACATATTCAACACCGCTTACGGTTTCAACCGTCTTGTTTTCCATGAGTGATTTTATTGTTTCGACCTCTATGCGCATTGCGCCGATAATTCCTGTCATACCGTAACCTCTCTTACATATTATTCCGTATTTTTGATAAAAATAACGTTATTTTGATATCGGATATGTTTCATTAATGATAAAATTAAGATGACCTCATTATCGGATATTCTATCACATAAAAAGTGTTTTTTCAATAAAAAAGCTTATTTTATCGATTATCACATTGTATCTCTGCAATATTTTCGGGATTATGCCGTCAAAAACTATTGCCAACAAGTTAAAAATATGTTATTATATACAATATATATATATATAATGGAGGATTGTTGTTTGGAATTATACATAATTATTGCCATGCTTGCGGCGGTTATTATCTTGCTTGCCGTTTTGCTTTCAAAGCAGGGCAAAAACAAAAATGATGTGCTTGAACACAAGCTTGACGGTCTTGCGGAAAAGACAGCAGGCTTCTCTCAGTCACTCGGTTCGGAATTTGAGCGCAACAGACGGGAAATCCATTCCGCTCAGCAGGAGATGCGCCTTGAAACGGCGAAAAGCCTTGGCGAAATGAACGATAAAATCGAAAAACTCAGACTCGATAATACCGAATACCAGGGCAGGACGGAAAAAGCTCTTTACGAGTCGCTCAACACGATAAGACTCAACAATATTGAGCAGAATGAAAAACAGAGCAAGGCGCTGACCGAAGCGGTTGACAGAATGCGTGAGAGCAACGAAAAGAAGCTTGAGCAGATGCGTGTTACCGTTGATGAAAAGCTCAATGAAACTCTCACTCAAAGGCTCGACAGCTCGTTCAAAACCGTTTCCGACAGGCTCGAAAATGTCTATAAATCTCTCGGCGAGATGAAGGAGCTTTCAAACGGCGTTACCGCAAACGTAACCAGCCTTAACCGCGTACTCACCAATGTCAAGGCGAGAGGCACCTGGGCGGAGGTTCAGCTCGGAGCAATTCTTGACCAGACTATCCCCGGTATGTACGAAACAAATTTTGTCTGCGTTCCCGGTTCAAAGGACAGAGTTGAGTTTGCCGTTCATATTCCGTCAAGCGACGGCGGAGAGATGACATATCTCCCGATTGACTCAAAATTCCCTATGGAAGACTATGTCCGTCTGTGTGACGCCGCCGATTCGGCAGACCCCGACGCTCTTGCCGCCGCAAGAAAAGCACTCGAAGCAAGGGTGCTCGGCGAAGCTAAGACGATAACTAAATATATCAATGTTCCGCTGACAACTCCGTTTGCGATTATGTACCTTGCAACCGAAGGCCTTTATGCGGAGATAACCTCGTCCCGCTCGGGAATTGCAGAAAAAATTCAAAGCGAATTCAACGTGATGATTGCAGGCCCGTCAACAATAACCGCTCTGCTCAATTCACTTTCGCTCGGCTTCCGTGCGGTTGCGATTAACGAAAAGGCTAACGAAGTCAGAATCCTTCTTGCCGCCGCAAAGGTGCAGTACGATAAATTCGGTGTTGTGCTTCAGAAAGCAAGGCAAAAGATTGACGAAGCAGGCAAATCGCTCGACGAAGCAGGCAAGCGTAATGAAATTATCCGCAAAAAGCTTAAAAATGTTGAAGAAATCGACGGCGGAAATGCCGAAGAGATATTAGGAATTAATGAAAGTTCAGATATTTAAGGAGGACATAACAATGAAAAATCCAAGCGAAATTCTTGCTCAGATGACTCTTGAAGAAAAAGCGGCTATCTGTGACGGTGCGGATTTCTGGCATCTCAAGGGAATGGAGAAATACGGCTTCCCCTCAATCATGGTCTGCGACGGACCTCACGGACTTCGCAAGAAGGACTACAGCAAGACGGGTGACAGCCTTTCGAACAGCGTACCTGCAATCAGTTTCCCCACGGCGGCAACAACCGCTTCATCATGGGACCCCGAGCTTCTCTATGAAATGGGTGTTGCACTCGGTAAAAAGTGCCTAAAGGAAGAAGTCGGCGTTCTTCTCGGACCCGGCATCAACATGAAGCGTTCGCCTCTCTGCGGCAGAAACTTTGAATATTTTGCGGAAGACCCCATTCTTGCAGGTGAGCTTTCCGCAGGCTTCATCAACGGCGTTCAGTCAATGGGTGTCGGCACATCGCTCAAGCATTTTTGCGCAAACAGCCAGGAAACACGCAGGATGACCTGTGACTCCGTCGTTGACGAAAGAGCGCTCCGTGAAATTTATCTCACCGCATTTGAAATTGCAGTCAAAAAGGCAAAGCCCTGGACCGTTATGAACTCCTACAATAAAATCAACGGTTTCCACGGCTCCGAAAACAAGCACACCCAGATTGAAATTCTCCGTGACGAATGGGGATTTGACGGTGTTGTTGTCAGCGACTGGGGTGCAGTAAACGACAGAGTTCTCGGTCTTAAAAACGGCAATGACCTTGAAATGCCTTCATCATCGGGTTCGGGTGCAAAGAAGATTGTTGATGCAGTCAGAAACGGCACACTCGATGAAGCAGTTGTTAACGAAAGAGCGCTCAACATGCTTAACCTTATCAAGAAGGCTGTTGACGGCTCAAAGAAAAACTATGTATATAACGATGCAGACGATCAGCCCTTTGCAAGAAAGGTTGCCGCAAATTCAATGGTTCTTCTCAAGAACAACGGCATTCTTCCTCTCAGGAAGGGCGGCAAGGTTGCTGTTATCGGTGAGCTTGCAAGAACTCCCAGATATCAGGGTGCAGGCTCGTCACATATTAACCCCACTCAGCTTGACAATGCTCTCGACGAGCTTAAAAAAGTCGGCTATGATGTTGAATTTGCGCAGGGCTACGAGCTTTCCGCAAAGAAAGCAAAGAAAAATGATGCTCTCATAGCACAGGCGGCAGATCTTGCAAAGAGATGCGAAAACGTTATTATATTTATCGGTCTTACCGATGAATACGAAGCAGAAGGCTTCGACAGAACTCATATGAATCTTCCCGATGCACATGATAAGCTTGTCGCAGAGATTCTTAAGGTGAATAAGAATGCAATCATTGTTCTTGCCGGCGGTTCACCCGTTGAAATGCCTTGGAATGACGGCGTTGCAGCTATTCTCAACTCCTATCTCGGCGGTCAGGCAGGTGCAGGTGCGGTTGCGGATATCATTTCGGGTGCGGTTAATCCCAGCGGTAAGCTTCCCGAAACATATCCCATGTTCTATGCGGACACACCTGCAAAGAATAATTTCCCCGGCAATCCTGCATCGGTTGAATACCGTGAAAGCATTTATATCGGATACAGATATTATGAAAAGGCAAAGAAGGCTGTCCGTTATCCCTTCGGCTTCGGTCTTTCTTACACAACCTTTGAATATTCCGACATCAAGGTTTCCTCGAAGTCAATCAAAGATACCGATACTCTCACAGTGACCGTAAAGGTTAAGAATACGGGCGCAGTTCCCGGATATGAAATCGTTCAGCTTTACGTTGCCGACAAGGAAAGCACTATTTACAGACCTGAAAAAGAGCTTAAGGGCTTCAAGAAAATCTGGCTCAATCCCGATGAAGAAAAGGAAATCGCATTTGAGCTTTCAAAGAGAGCGTTTGCTTTCTATAATGTAAATATCAATGACTGGTGCGTTGAAAGCGGCGACTTTGATATTCTTGTCGGCGCATCAAGTGCCGATATCAGACTTTCTGCAACGGTTAACGTTAAGGCAGAGGCAGTTGACATCCCCGATTATTCGGCGGTTGCACCTCTCTATTATACAGGTGACGTTCAGAATGTTCCCGATGAACAGTTCATTGCCGTTCTCGGCAGAGAGCTTCCTCCTGCAGCTTATGACCCCAACAGACCTCTCAGCATTCAGGACACCTTTGAAAGCTGCGCACACACCAAGAACGGCGCAAGATTCTATAAGCTTCTCACCACGGTTGTTCCTGCAGGCTTTGCTCAGGCTATCGCTCTTCAGACTCCGTTCCGCGATTTTATCAGCATGAGCGGCGGCGTAATGAGTGAAGATATGGCTGACGGTCTTGTTAAGTGGATTGCAGGAGAAAAGGGCGGTATCCGCAAGATTCTCAAGGGTATTCCCGGCGCCATTGCTGGCATCGGACCCCTTCTTAAAAATATCTAAAAAACAACTTATGGGGCTGCCAAACAGCCCCATTCGGATTTAAAAAGAAAGGCGGAAATGAAATGAAAGAAAAAAAGTTTTCGGTTAAAGTGATAAGTATTATGCTTTCGCTGGCTATACTTGTTGCGTGCATCCCTATAGCGGTAAGCGCAAATACGGCTTCAATCCGCTTCGGTGTTGTTACCGATATCCATTATTATCCCGATTCGCTTAAGGGTGACAGAGGTACGGAATGGCAGACCTTTGTCAAGAACAAGCACAAAATGTATGACGAGAATAATTCGCTTATCGAAAATGCGCTCGACGGCGTTATGAGAAATGCTGCCGAGGGCGGCGCAACATATCTTCTCGTTCCCGGCGACCTTACCAAGGATGGCGAGCTTGAAGGTCACAAGGCTCTTGCCGAAAAATTCAGAGCCTTCGAAAAGGAAACTGGCATTCCTGTTTTTGTTGTTCCCGGCAACCACGATGTCAATAACACCAAGGCTTGCACTTTTGAAAACGGAACAAAAGAGGATGCGGAGCCTACTTCACCCGAACAGTTCAGAGAGATTTATGCCGAATTCGGCTATGATGAGGCGGACAGCGTTTTTGTTCCCGAAGAGGGCAAAAAAGGCGGTATGCTTTCATATGCGGTCACTCTCGGCGAATACAGACTCATCGCAGTCGATACCCTTATGTACAGTGAGGATAACGGTGCGGAAGGCAACGAGCATATGACTGACGGAAGAATTGCCGACGGTCTGCTTGACTGGGTTGTTGAAGAATGTAAAAAAGCAGAGGAAAACGGTCTGACCGTTGTCGGAATGCAGCACCACAACCTCATTCCTCACATGGATATTGAAGAAGCAACCTTCTGGCCCTTCGTTGTTCAGGAATGGGAGAAGATTGCCGATGCATATGCCGATGCAGGAATGCATTATCTTTTCACCGGTCATCTCCACACGAACGATGTTGTTTCATATGTTTCCGATAACGGCGAAACAATCTATGATATTCTTACACCCACTCTTACCGGTTTCCCCAACAACTACAGAATCGTTGATTTCACAACCGACGGAAAAAACACCGACCTTGACATGAAGCTCATGGAAATCGACGAATACAAGAACGTTGTTTCCGATGACGGAAAGGTTTATGAAAAGCCTTTCAAATACACATATTCATTCGGCAGAACCTTTGGCGAAGGCGGCGTTAAGGTTCTTATTATGGACTCTCTTGCTCCGCTGATTACCGATATTTTTGCAGATATCACCGCTGAAGGCGGTCTCGTGAAATATCTTGCTTCTGTCGGTCTTGACCTTGAAGCGATTATTGCGGGCGCACTCGGCACCAACGGTCTTGAACTCGGTCCCGTTGAAATCCTGACCGTAAGCGGCAATGTTATGAGCTTCCTCAACGATTTCGGCGCACAGATTGACGAAGTTTATGTAAAGAATCCCGAAGAAACTCTTGCAAAGCTTGAAGCAATCGTTGACAAGCTTCTTGCGTTCAAGGTCAGCGATAAACCCGCAATCTATAACAAAGAAACTCTCGGCTTTGAAATCAATGAAAAATACTGCGACCTTGCCGATGCGGCGGTTTCGGTAATGCTCAATTTCTACGGCGGCGATGAAGATATCAGCGATATGCCCTGGATTACCGATGCTCTCGAAGGTTTCGACAGCGGCGTTCTCGCAGAGCAGTTCTTTACTCTTCTTCTCGGCGTTGTCAAGGATGATCTTGTGAAGAACGAAATTCTTGCAAATCTCGATTTCAATCCCGGTGAACTTTTCCCGAAGGGTACTCTTTTCTACGTTTTCGGTGCAATTCTTCAAAGCGGAGTTGAGCTTCTTCTCGGCGGCGACAACAGCTTTATAAACCTTGTTGAATCCGTGCTTTCGATTCCCCTTGTTCCCGAGGAATACAGCTCAATCGATTCTATAATCGACACTCTTATGGGTGAATATATAACTTACAGCCAGTATGAAGCATGGGGCGGCACAATCTCATGGATGCTCAGCACACTTGTGCTTGACAGCAATCCCTCCGAAGGCTCGGACAGCAATGTTCTTCTTCCGTATGACGGCAAGGTTGAGGTTTCGGCAACTCAGGATAATTACCGTCTGCCGTCGCATATTGCCGTTTCGCTCGGTGAGGATTCATCGACCGAAATGAGTATAACTTGGCTTACGAAATACAGCCTTACCGATTCGGATATTCAGCTTGCGCCCTACAGCGCAAACCCCGATTTTACAGATGAAATTCCTGACGGTATAACCGTTACCGCAACGGCTGAACCGATAATCAAAACTTATCCCGGAGCTGACCTCGGTCTGCTTGCTCTTCTTCCGTTTGAGAAGGAATATATCAAGCATACTGTCAAGCTCAGCGGACTTGAACCCGGCGAAAAATACAGCTACCGTGTAGGTAATGCCGAATATGGCTGGTGGAGCGATGCGGGCATTATTACTGCAGCCGAGGGCGGAGATGAAGCGTTCACCTTCTTCTATGTTACCGACCCGCAGGCACAGAGGCAGGATCACTATGAAAGATTTGCAAACGTAATTGAAACTGCGGCAAAAACCTATCCTGACGGACGATTTATCGTTTCTGCAGGCGATCAGGTTGATGCAGGTGAAAATATCAAGCATTGGAGATATCTCCTCAATTCAACCCCTGCTCTCCGCAGTCTTCCTCTTATGCCCGTAACGGGTAACCACGAGGATGAGGGTGCGGTTATCACCGAAAACTTCGTTCTCCCCGGCGTTCCCGAGCAGGAGCTTGATTCGGGTGTTTACTATTCATACGATTATAATAATGTTCATTTCACCGTTCTAAATACCAACGATGACGAGGATGACAGACTCAGCGATGCTCAGCTTGAATGGATGAAGAATGACATCGGGTCGAGCGATGCAAAGTGGAAGATTGTTGTTCTTCACAAGGCGCTTTATTCCAACGGTTCGCACTATGACGACGGCGATGTTGAGGGCTTCAGAAAACAGCTCGGCGCCCTTCTTCCTTATCTCGGCGTTGACCTTGTTCTTCAGGGTCACGACCACGTTTACATGAGAACCGATGTACTCAATACAAATGTTGTTGTTCCGACCAAAGAAGGCACAACAACCTATAACGGACTTGATTATAACGTTAAATATGACCCGAGAGGAACGATTTATTCAATCTGCGGCACTTCGGGTGTCAAGGTTTATCACACCAAGGATGTTGCCGCAACAGATGAAAAGTTCCCGAGGGCAGAGGCTCTTGCAGACGTTGAAAATTCAATGTTCTCCGCAATTACCGTTGACGGCGATGCACTCTATTACAATGCATATCAGGTTGATGACGGCGAGGCAGTCAGAGTTGACAGCTTCGCAATCGAAAAGACCGAGGATGCCGAGAACAAAAACGACGGTTTTGCAAGCGGAATCATCGAGGATATCCTCACCGAATTCAGCTTCGGCGGCCTTTGGAAGATTGTCAATTCCGTAATGGAAATCTTCGGCAGAGTAATGAAGCTCATCTGGAGTATAGCATAAAAATTTTCCGGCAGTCTTACTCAGAGGCTGCCGGGAATGCATTTATCGGGCTTGGTTTTATGCTTCTTAACAGTTGATTTGATACAGCAAATTAAATCTAATGTATAATAGGGCAGCAATCACTTTTTATCATTAAGACATTTAAAAAGTAAATCTTTTTACGAAGATTTTGAAAATGTGAAAAAGCCGAAAGTTCTTGAGTGTTCAAGATCTTTCGGCTTTTAAAATGGCACCCCCTGCGGGAATCGAACCCACAACTGACCCTTAGGAGGGGTCAATGTATATTACGAGCAACGCGAGTAACGAGGTTCTGATGCGTCAGCATCAGGTTCTCATATCCATTCAAAAAAAGAAAAACTCCGATGAAAATCATCGGAGAATGGCACCCCCAGCAGGAATCGAACCTGCAACAGACCCTTAGGAGGGGCCCGTTATATCCATTTAACTATGAGGGCAAATTCACATTAATATTTACAGACAAATATTCTATCAAAATCCCGTTGTAAAGTCAAGATGAAAATTGTCCGGGAAAATTAAATATATTCGGCATTTTGCCGATAAATAATGCTTGAAATATTTGACATAATATTATAAAATAAATAATTGGTAAAGTATGACTCCATATAAATTTTTGAAAGGATGACAAAAAATGAGCTTACTTAACAAAAAGACAGTTGACGACATTAATGCAAAGGGCAAGAAGGTGCTTGTTCGCTGCGACTTTAACGTTCCTCTCAAGGACGGCGTTATCACAGACGAAAACAGAATCAATGCAGCTCTTCCCACAATTCAGAAACTTATAAATGACGGTGCAAAGGTTATCCTTTGCTCACATCTCGGCAAGCCCAAGAACGGTCCCGAAGCAAAGTTCTCACTTGCTCCCGTTGCAAAGAGACTCAGCGAGAAGCTCGGCAAGGAAGTTGTTTTTGCTGCTGACGATACAGTTGTCGGCGAAAATGCAAAGGCTGCTGTTGCAGCTATGAACGACGGCGACGTTGTTCTTCTTGAAAACACACGTTTCCGTGCAGAAGAAACAAAGAACGGCGAAGCTTTCTCAAAGGATCTTGCAAGCCTTTGCGAAATGTATGTTAACGATGCATTCGGCGCAGCTCACAGAGCACACTGCTCAACAGTAGGCGTAACAGCTTATGTTGAAGAAGCAGCTGTAGGTTATCTTATGGGCAAAGAACTCAAGTATCTCGGCAATGCTGTTGAAGATCCCGAAAGACCCTTCGTTACAATCCTCGGCGGTGCAAAGGTTGCTGATAAGCTCAACGTTATCGAAAACCTCCTCAACAAGGCTGATACACTCATCATCGGCGGCGGCATGGCATATACATTCCTCGCTGCTCAGGGCTACGGCGTAGGTAACTCACTCCTTGACGAAAGCAAGATTGATTACTGCAAGGATATGCTTGCAAAGGCAGAAGCTAAGGGCGTTAAGATTCTTCTCCCCATCGATGTTGTTGCAGCAGCAGGCTTCCCCAACCCCATCGATGCTCCCATTGATACAGTAGTTTACGATGCAGACAAGATTCCCGCAGACATGGAAGGTCTTGATATCGGTCCCAAGACTGCAGAACTTTATGCAGACGCAGTCAAGAGCGCAAAGACCGTTGTATGGAACGGACCCATGGGCGTTTTCGAGAACCCCACTCTTGCAGCAGGTACAATCGCAGTTGCAAAGGCTCTTGCTGAAACAGATGCAGTTACAATCATCGGCGGCGGCGACTCAGCAGCAGCAGTTAATACTCTCGGCTTTGGCGACAAGATGACTCACATTTCAACCGGCGGCGGCGCTTCACTCGAATTCCTCGAGGGTAAGGCACTCCCCGGCATTGAAGCAGTAAATGACAAATAAATTTTGCGATCTTTGACTTTCTCGCTCGCTCACGTATCTTCATACGCTACGCTCACTGTGAAAGCCAAATCTCATCAAAAATCCCATTATCATGCGATAAATAGTTTTGTGAAATTTAAAGTGGCGGGACGGCACGGAGGCCGTCCCCTACACGGGAAATAAAATATGAATTTGCCAAAAAGAAAACAGCTCAGGTTAAAAGGGTACGATTATTCACAGAACGGTGCGTATCATATAACCATTTGCACAAAAGACAAGGAACAGATATTATGTAGCATCGTAGGGGACGGCCTCAGCGCCGTCCCGAAAACAGAGTTGACAGATACCGGTAAAATGGTTGAAAATTCAATTGTTTACATCAACAAATATCCTGATGTTACAGTTGATAAATATGTTGTTATGCCGAATCATGTTCATATGCTGATTTCAATTCACAACGAAGATGCAGGCAAAACCGATATTGATATTCCTGAAATAATAAAACGTTTCAAATCATACACCGCAAATTCATTCGGCGATGAATTGTGGCAAAGGTCATACAATGATCACATTATCCGCGGTCAGGCTGATTATGACGAAACATGGCAATACATTGACGAAAACCCGATTAAATGGAATTTGAAAAAAGACGAAAGGATGTAATCTGAATGGATAAATCACTCCGCAGACCTGTTATCGCAGGCAACTGGAAAATGAACAACACTCCCGAGCAGACAAAGGCTCTCATCGAAGCTATGAAGCCCCTCGTTGCAGACGCTGACTGTGACGTTGTTATCTGCGCTCCCTATATCGACCTCTATGCAGCTATGGAAGCTGCTGCAGGCTCAAACATCATGATTGGTGCCGAAAACTGCCACTGGGCAGAAAAAGGCGCTTTCACCGGCGAAGTTTCGGCTGAGATGCTCAAGGCTGCAGGCGTTCCCTATGTTATCATCGGTCACTCCGAAAGAAGACAGTATTTCGGCGAAACAGACGAAACAGTCCGTGACCGTGTAAGAGCTGCTCTCAACGCAGGTCTCAAGGTTATCCTTTGCGTTGGCGAAGTTCTCAAGGAAAGAGAGCTCGGCATCACAGCAGAGGTTGTAAGACTTCAGACAAAGGTTGCTCTTTCGGGCGTATCCGAAGCTGAACTTGCAAACATCATCATCGCTTACGAACCCGTATGGGCTATCGGTACAGGTCTTACCGCTACTCCCGAGCAGGCTAACGAGGTTTGCGCAGTTATCCGTGCTCTTATCGCTGAGCTTTATACAAAGGATGCTGCTGACAAGTTTGTTATTCAGTACGGCGGTTCAATGAACGATGCAAACGCAGCGGAGCTTCTTGCTCAGTACGATGTTGACGGCGGTCTTATCGGCGGCGCATCACTCGTTGCAGAGAAGTTTGCAAAGATTGTTGAAGTTGCTTCGAAATAATTAAAGCTTTCAGGGGGTCGGGAAACGACCCCCTATATGTGTGTTTATGTTACGGAACGCTGAGGACAGCGTTCCCTACGGACAGCGTTCCCTCTGAAAATTCGGTAGGGAACGTCGTCCCCGACGTTCCGTATAAAATGACGAAAGGATTGTTTATTATGAGCAAAAAACCCGTTCTTCTTTGCATTATGGACGGTTTCGGCAGAAACGACAGTGATTACGGCAACGCAATTGCAGCTGCAAAAACCCCCAATCTTGATAAAATTATGGCAGAAAACCCCATGACCTATATCGGTGCATCGGGTATGGATGTCGGTCTTCCCGACGGTCAGATGGGTAACAGCGAAGTCGGTCACACCAACATCGGCGCAGGCAGAGTTGTCTATCAGGAGCTTACAAGAATTACAAAGTCAATCAATGACGGTGATTTCTTTGAGAATGAAGCACTTGTCGGCGCAATGGAAAACTGCAAAAAGAATAATTCCGCACTCCACCTTATGGGTCTTCTCTCAGACGGTGGCGTTCACAGCCACAACACTCACCTTTACGGCATTATCAGAATGGCAAAGAATATGGGACTTGAGAAAGTTTTTGTTCATTGCCTTATGGACGGCAGAGACGTGCCTCCCACATCGGGCAAGGATTTCGTTGCCGATCTTTATAAGAATCTCGCAGAAATCGGCGTAGGCAAGATTGCTACAATCATGGGCAGATACTACGCTATGGACAGAGATAACCGCTGGGAAAGAGTTGTCAAGGCTTACGATGCAATGACAAAGTGCGAAGGCGTTAAGTTTGACTGCGGCTGCGAAATGATTGAAGAATCATACAAAAACGAAGTTACCGATGAATTCATTGTTCCTGCCGTTTCAAAGGATGCACAGCCTGTTTCGGATAACGACTCTGTTGTATTCTTCAACTTCCGCCCCGACAGAGCAAGAGAAATCACAAGAGCTTTTGTTGACGGCGAATTCAGCGGCTTTGAGCGAGAACAGCTCAAGAATCTTTATTATGTGTGCATGACTCAGTATGATGCAACAATGCCCAACGTAAACGTTGCATTCAAGCCCCAGACTCTTGATAACACATTCGGTGAATTCCTTTCACAGAAGGGTCTGACTCAGCTCAGAATCGCCGAAACAGAAAAATATGCTCACGTAACATTCTTCTTCAACGGCGGCGTAGAAAAGCAGTATGACGGTGAGGACAGAATTCTTGTCAAGTCACCTGCAGTTGCTACCTATGACCTTCAGCCTGAAATGAGCGCATATGAAGTAACCGATAAGCTTCTCGAGGCAATCGGTACAGACAAATACGATGTTATCATCCTCAACTACGCTAACTGCGATATGGTTGGTCATACCGGTGTATTTGAAGCTGCTGTTGCTGCTGTTGAAGCAGTTGACACTTGTGTCGGCAAGATTTGCGATGCTGTTTCCGCAAAGGGCGGCGTAATGCTTATCACAGCTGACCACGGTAATGCAGACAAGATGTATGAGCCTGACGGTTCACCCTTCACCGCTCACACAACAAATCCCGTTCCCTTTGTTGTTGTCGGTCACGACTGTAAGCTTAAGGAAAACGGCGGCAAGCTCTGCGACATTGCTCCCACAATGCTTGACATTATGGGTATCGAACAGCCTGCACAGATGACAGGCGAAAGCTTGCTTGTTAAATAAAAATGCAAAGTGCAAAATGCAGAATGCAAAATTAAGGTTCTGCGACGCTTTTTATATTCAATCCTCCGTCATTTTCTTGCGAAAATGCCACCTCCTTTGCCAAAGGAGGCTAATGCTGCTGTGAGAGAGCTGTTATGGGCTCCTTAGAAAAGGAGCTGCCCGTAGGGCTGAGGATTGATTATATTTGGGTAAGATTTGTGCCTTTCTGTAATTTTTCATTCTTCATTTTTGATTTTTCACTTATTTTACCTTGTATAAAATGAACCACCCTGCACACTTTTATAGTGAAAGCAGGGTGATTTTTTATGCTCAGACGCAGAAAATTCATAAGAATCATATCTTATCTTGTTGCGCTTTGCGTGGTTTTTGCCGCATCGGGAGTTTTTACGGCAAGAGCAAAGGCGGATTACGAAAATTCACTCGGCAGGGTGCGCCTTGAAGGTCTTGCCTCGCTGACGGAGTATTCACGGGAAATCAGCAGCGGACTTCGTTTACTTGCCGTATCGTCGGGGGAGTCGATTGTTGACAGCTCGTCATATGTGAGCGCCCGTGCGGTGGGTGCGCTTGGCAGTCTCGGATGCTTTTATAGTGAAAAGGTTGATAATCTTACACGCTTTTTCAGCGGAGCTTATGATTTTTCGGAGAGCTTTTCGGGCAATGAGGAGAGTAGAAAAGCGGCGGTGAAGCTGTCGGATTATTCACAGGGAATTTATTATCATCTGAGTGACCTGACAAATGCCGTTGTGAACGGAGAGTACACACTCACCGAGCATGACAGTATTTACAGGAAGTCCGGGCTGCCGTATTTTGAGGATGAGCTTGACTATTTCGGAAGTAACGGCGAGGAGATTTTTGAAATTATTTCTCCTGCATCTGCGGAAAGCCGTAACAGCTTTTTTCTGAAAGGTAAGGACAACGTTTCGGCGGATGAGGCAAAACGCACGGCGAGCAAAATCACGGGCATACCCGAAGCACTCTGGAGAAGCAAAGAAACTGACGGTAAAGGCGGGTTCGTAATTTATTCGCTGACCGACGGAGATATTGAGGTGGATATAACAAAGGCGGGCGGCACCGTGTGCAGGTTAATCAACCCGAAACCGTGTGATACTGTTGTATATTCGCTTGAAGATGCCGAGAAGAAAGCCGTGGATTTTCTTGAAATTCACGGCTTCGGCAATATGACGGTGATTGATTCGGCTGAAAACATTTTTACTGCGGACTTCGTTTTTGTGCCAAGGGTAAGCGGCGCTTTGCTGCTTACCGCAAATGTTGAAATTAACATTTGTCTTGTCAGCGGAGCGGTTACGTTTTTCGATGCAACGGACTATATTTTGCGTTACCGCACGGATATTGCTGCAGTCAACGGGAATCCCGATATCTCCTCTTTTATTCCGCAAATGCTGACTCTTAAAGAAACGCATGTGTGCTTTGCTGATATCGACGGCACGGAAAAGCTTTGCAGCCTTGCGGTCTGCACGTTCGGAAATAATAAGGTATATATATTTATTGATTATTACAGCATGAAAATAATTAAAACCCTGATGGCTTGTGAACAGGACCAGTAAAAACGGACAATGAAAAAAAGAACCTCCTATGGTAGAATTAAAGAAACTACCGTAGGAGGAATTTTTATGCCCAGAAGTTACAGACACATCAAAGAATATGAAAAAGAAATATTAGAATTAAAGAA
>JAFQRF010000048.1 GCA_017410195.1 Clostridia bacterium
ATGAAATAATCACCATCTCCCACTCGGCAAGAAGCAAGGAGCTTTTTGCAACAGGAGCAATCAGCGCTGCAAAATTTATTTGCGGCAAGCCTGCAGGACTTTATAAAATGTCAGATATGATTTAAAAATGCGGAGGAATACAAATGAAGCTTGTTGATAATATTTTTGTAACCGAAGACGTCACGCTTTTTTCACTTTATGATGCGCCTGCCGATATTGAACATATGGCAGAGGTTTTCAAAATGATTGCAGACGCGGGAATTGATGTTGACATGATCTCCCAGTTCCCCTTAAGCGGTTCAAGCTCAGGCTTTTCTTTCACTGTGAGCGATAAAGATTTTGTTCCCGTACTTTCAATAGCTTCAGAGCTTCGCAGCCGTTCTCCCAAAACAAAAATCAGCGTCAGCAGCGGCAACTGCAAAATAACCGTCAGCGGTGAAGAAATGCGCGGCACTCCGGGTGTTTCGGCGGCTGTATTCAAGGCTGTTGCAAGCGTTGATGCCGACGTCAGAATGATCACCACATCCGAAACCGAGATTGCAATGCTTGTTGTTAAATCGGATGTTGATGACGTAATAAATGCAATAAATGCTGAATTCAACAAATAAAAAAAATTCAGCCCCCGACTCATGTCAGGGGCTGAATTTTTTGAATTAAAGACCAAGTCCGCCGAGAAGAGAACCAAGTGAATTCTTGATAATTTCAATAACGCCAGCTGCTTCGCCTTCCTGGAAATATGCAAGAATCTGCTGTACCATTGCGAGAATTTCAGTTACGAAGTTTTCCATTTTTTAACCTCCAAAAATAATATTAACAGTAATCTGTTGTACAAATAATAACATATCTGTATAACTTTGTCAATGCATTATCATTGTGCAATATTATTTTTTTGTCTGAAAAAACTAATCAAGCATATCCATTATAGCTTTTTTACCCGTTACGCCTATGCTTCGGTTCAATACCGTGCCGTTTTTCATCACAACAAGTGTCGGAATACTCATTATTCCGAATTTTTTTGCAAGATCTTTTTCAGATTCAACGTTGATTTTACAAATTTTAACATCGGTATTCTTCGCTATATCTTCTATCATCGGAGAAATCATCTTACACGGAGTACACCAATCCGCAAAGAAATCGATAAGAACCGTTCCGTCATAATTTTCGATTTCTTTTGAATAGCTCTCACCGGTAACATCAAATATTTTCATATAAATTTCCTTTCAAAAAAATAAATACAATTTTATTTTTTCAAACGGAAAAGTTTATATTCTTATTAAATGATGTTAATTATTAACAGGAATCAAAAGCATACATTTATCTTCAACAATACTTCCGCTGAAATTATTTTCTTCTTTAATTGCATCAACGGTTGTATTGTATTTTCTTGCAATATTCCAAATATTTTCACCTTTATCAGAAAAATAGATTGTCAGTGCGCATGGAGTATCCTTTCTTTTATTCTCTTTAAACAACTCAATATCATTCACATATTTTTTCATATAATTTGAAAGAATTATTCCGGACGTAATCATCTCTGTTTTAAGTTCAAGTCGACTGTCACCCGTAACTGCACAAGAGCAAGAAACAATCTGAACAGAACCAAAGCAAGTAGTTCTTTCTGCTTTTTCTTTCATCTGAACCGAACAGTCAAAATCCACGGGCTTCTGAATAATTCCGATTTGATTTTCATTATCTTTATAAACTATATTTGCCTGATATGTTCCGACTGCAAAACATTTTCCGTCTTTAGGCATAAAGTTGTATTTTATATCTGAACACCATACTGCAAGTACACAATCGACACTTACCCCTATACTCTCAAGGACTACCTTATTTGTAAATGACGTTTCAAAATTATCATTATAAGAAAGCAGTTCAACACTTTTAAATGAATTTTTTGTTTCACAGAGCGTTGAATAAGAATCATCTATGAAAGACACAAGTTTTTCATCAAATGCAATTATAAATGCGTTTATTCGTGCGTTAAAATCGATAAGACGGATATCTCCCGATGAATCTGCCTTCGGGAGCGTTTCGCATGAGCAAACATTAAGAGTTATTCCTGTTTTACAGTTATCATGCAGTCCATCAAGTTCTATAATCTGGCTTATCGGAACCGAGTGTTCAATATACTCAACTGCCGATGAATCGTCGCTTATATAATATAGTTTAATGTTACAATCACCTTTGAGCAGCGCCTTGTTATTTATGACCTTAACCTCGTTAGTAACCGCACAAGCCGTGACATTTATTATCTGAGAAACAATCGGTTTATCCGATGGTAATTCAATTACCTCACTGAGAGTGAATGCTCTTTCATTAATTCCGCAAAGAGATGCAACTGTCTGTTCGTCAGAAATCGTCTGAATCCCCTCACCCTCCGCCGAGCAAAGGATATTTTCCTCACGTTTATTCATTACTTTAAAAATAAAGGTCATCATTGCTCTTACATCAATTCTTCTTGGGTTAACTGCTCTACAGTTCGCATAGTCGGTTTTTATGTTTACTCGTACCGACGAATCAGATGTTATTTTGTCAGACTCAACAAATTTTTGAAGCGGATAATTCTGTTCATACCCTGCAGGCTTTCCATTTTCTCCGATATAGAAAATTCTGACTGTTGCGGTTGCATCTGCAGTTAATCTGCCGGAATTGTTTTGTACGGAATTTATGTTCGGTACAACCGTACATTTAAGAATTTTTCTTATTTCAGGGCAGTAATCAGGCAAATTTATATCTGCATCCAACGATTGCTCTGCCGTTGATTCATATACAGATTCAAAAAAACCGATTTTTTGCGTTTCTGTGCTGTAATTCATTGTTATCTCTCCTTGAAATTTAAAATTAATTTATTATAATTTATTCAAGTATCGTGCGGAATATTACTTTTTGTAACATTAACCCCAAAAACTGTAATTAAAATAAAAATAATTTTAAAAAATATATTTACAATTATAAAAATATATATTATAATTAATTTGTATAAAAATGAGAAAGGAGCAACACCATGCCCGAATTTACTTATGAAATCGTTGAATCCGTAGCAGTCCTCTCAGAAAACCCCAAGGGATGGACAAAGGAGCTTAATCTTATCAGCTGGAACGGCAGAGATCCTAAGTATGACATCCGTGAGTGGGCACCTGACCATGAAAAAATGGGCAAGGGCGTTACTTTAAGCAAGGATGAAATGGCAGCACTCAAAGAGGCTGTTAAAGATCTTAAATAATACATATCCGTTCATGCGGGCGTTGCGGTCACTCCGCAGCGCCTTTATTGTATTTTTGATTATTTTCCTGCCAACAAACGGGAGGTGGCATTTATGAGCGATACTCCAAACAGACAGGTAACAGAATTTAAAGTTTATGACAGACGTTATGTCGGCGCTAAAGAAACATTCGCCTATCTTCTTAACGATTTTTCAAATGCATTCAATATCGGACAATTCACAGACAGATTCATTTGGGATATTGTAAAAATTGATTTTAAAACAAATGCACTTGTCAGTATTTTCACCGGTATATGGGACGTAATTAACGACCCGATAATTGCAGCAATTGTTGATAAAACAAGAACGAGATGGGGAAAATTCAGACCTTACCTCGTTGCTTTTCAAATTCCGATGACATTACTCGGTGCATTGTATTGGTTTATACCTTTCTTTTTTCCGGGAACATCAGGAACGTATCTTCCGAAGCTTATCTATTATTTCGCTTTTAATGTTGTTAATGAAACTGCCGGCACATTCACAAGCATTGCGAAAGCCGGCTATATGACAACAATTACTCCGCACCCTAATGATCGAACGCGTCTTATCACTCTCGCTGAGCTTCTGACGGGATACATGGGAGAAGATATGCCAAACTACATTATGGGCGTTCTTCTTGATTTGATTAATAATAATGTTTTAAAATGGAAACTTAAAAATGTTTTCCTTGCAATGGGCTTGGGAACAAGCATTATTTCCTCTGTATTTACTCTTTACTTTTTCCTTGTATCAAAAGAAAGAGTAATGCAGTCCATTGAAGCGCCGAGTGTAAAGCAGGGCTTGAAGGCTGTTATCAACAACTATCCTGTTTTGTTAATAACAATATCCGATTTTCTGGGCGGTTTCAGCGTAAGCGGAAGCAGCACGAACTATTTTATTGATGTTCTCGGCTCTGCATCTCTTTTGACAATTGCCAACATTCCGTCGGGACTCAACGGCAGTATAAGCTATGCGTTCGTAAAACCTATAAGAGAAAGATTCTCTTCAAAAGCAATTTGGGTTTTTGAGGATCTTTATACACGTTTTTGGTATCTTCTTCTTTTTGCAATCGGTTCAATAGGAAAGAACTATCAGAAGCCGCTTCTTATGGCAATTATGTTCGGTGTTCAGGCTTGGTTTGATAAATGGGCATTCGGTATAAGAAAAGTTGTTAAAGCAGAGCTGTATAACGAAGCGATGGACTATTGCGAATGGAAAAACGGCTACAGAGTAGAGGCAACAATCGGCGTTGCACGTAATCTTATAACAAAACTTCAGAATCTGTTTATGAATTCCGCAAAAAACCTCATCCTTGAAGGAATCGGTTATAAGCAAGGAATTGCAATCGGAACTCAAACGGATAAAACAAAGTGGTGGCTGTTTGCACTTTGCACGGGAATTCCTCAGCTAACAGGAATCCTTGCCGTTATTCCGAAATTTCTTTATCCCCTTTCGGGAAAGCTTCGTGAGCAGATGTATTCCGAGCTTATGCAGCGCAGACACGAACTCAGCGAAAAAATAACAAAAGAAAATAACGAAATCAAAATCACAGTAGAGGTATAAAACTAACGCACCATGAAAAACAGACCCTTAAGAACAATAATAGTCGGTGGCGGACACCGCAGCCTTACATATGCAGCACTTTCAGAAATTGAAAGCGACAAGATGGAAATTGTCGGTGTTGCAGACCCGAATGATAACCGCCGCAAATCTATTTCAGAACGTTTCAACATACCCGAAGAAAGATGCTTTGCATCAGCAGAAGAGCTTGCTTCGGTACCGAAATTTGCCGATGCAATCATCAACGGTACAATGGACCATATACATGTTGAAACAACCATTCCCCTTCTTAAAGCAGGATATGACGTTCTTCTTGAAAAACCTTTTTCGGTTAATGAAAAAGAGGCGAGAGATCTTGTTGAAGCAGCTGAGAAATACGGCAGAAAAGTTATGGTTTGCTTTGTTTTAAGATATGCACCATTTTACCGAAAAATTAAAGAATTAATTCTTGCAGGTGAAATCGGTGACATTATAAGTATCCAGACCTGCGAATATGTAAGCTATCATCACATGTCTACAAGCCACGTCAGAGGTAAATGGAATAATTCCGAGAGATGTCATAGCTCAATGCTTCTTGCAAAATGCTGCCATGACATTGATATTATGATGTGGCTTATGAGCGAAACAAAGCCTTATCTTGTTTCGAGCTTCGGCTGCAATAAACAGTTCAGAATTGAAAATGCTCCTGAAAATTCGGGAACTCGCTGCCTTGTTGACTGTCCCCTTGTTGATGAATGTCTTTATTCCGCAAAAAGACTGTATATTGACCATCCGGACAGATGGGCATTTTATGTATGGGACAGCCTTGAACACCTTGCAAACCCAACAATCGAGGATAAAATCGAACTTTTGAAAACAAGCCCCTACGGCGTTTGCGCTTATAAAAGCGATAACAATGTTGTTGACCATCAAACCGTCAGCGTTTTCTTTGAAAACGGCGCAACGGGTACTCACAACATGGTGGGCGGTACAAGCAGCGGAACAAGAACAATTCATATCACGGGTACAAATGGCGTTATCAAGGGTGATTTTGAAAAAGCAACCTTTACGCTTTCAAAGATTGACCCCCGCCCGGGCTGTGAGCATGAAGATACAGTTTTTGATTTAAAAATCGATAATGATACTCACGGCGGCGGCGATCTTGATCTTGTCAGAGATTTTGTTGCATATGCAAGAGGCGAAGAACCCTCAGTTTCATGCACGAGCATTACCGACTCGCTTTCGGGCCACCTCGTTGTATTTCTTGCCGATAAGTCAAGAGAAAATAACGGTATTCCCGAAAAAGTAATCTTATAAATTTTAAAGACGCACTCTCGGTTTAAACCGAAAATGCGTCTTTTTTTTATTTTATTTCTACAAGCTTATCAATATCCGAAAGCTTTATACGCTTAGATACAACATATGTTTTATATGTTCCGTCCTTGAGCTTTTCACCGAAAGCACCGTAGGTTGACGTGACAACGGTATTATCGTCAAGAACAACATTGCCGCAATAACCGGTATCTCCGTTAGCGGAGAGTTCAACTTTTTTCTGATCTCTGAGATATGTATGGGCAAGCTTAATTCTGTACTGACCTTCTCTACTGTTTTTAAGGTCGTCATATGTTCCGACCCAGGCAACCCAACCCTCACTGAACCAGCAGGCTGAACCGTCAAAATATTTCTCTTTTTTAGCCTTATCTCTTTCTATCGAACGGAAAGTAATGAAAAGTCTGCCGTCCTTAGTGTAGTCAGCTTTATGTCTTTCACCATTGAGTGAAGAAGGAACAAAAGCAGGCTTTGACCAGGTTTTACCTTCATCCTTTGAAAATGAAATAACAGAATTATAATTCTTATTGTTGCATCTTCCGATAAGGCAAAGCTCATCGCCCTGACCGCAATCGGAGCGAATTACTTCAACCTCACACATGTTTGCTTTCTTTTCAAAACTTCTGTGTTCAGAAAAATAGGGTTCCGGCTTACTCCAGACTGGCTTTCCGTTTTCAAACGATAAAATGGTTTTATAATTAACAAACTTGGGATTATGGAAGAATGCCATCCATTTATCAACAAACTTACCATTCTCTTTAAGACGGGTCAGCGATGCCATTGCAACTATTGTTGTGAAATTATATCCGTCTTTCTTTGTATAGACAGACTCGAATTCAGACCATGTTTTGCCTTCATCATCAGAGAGCGAGAAATTAAATCCTCCGATTGTTCCCTTACCGTCATGCCAGTTAGGATTTCCGGCAACAAGCAAAATTTTATCAGGTGTACCGTCGGAGAACTCCAGGCGGTACACCGTCGGTGTTTCTCTTGAATTATCCCACGACTTTGGCTGATTATCAATATCTTTCGAATAGGTAAGACCGCCGTCTGTGCTTATTTTTCCTCGGATTGCTCCTTTACCGTGACCTGAAGGATAAACAGTCATGATACTGCCGTCTTTAAAGAGAATGGAATCAGGATGACCGAGATAATCAAGCGAATTATCAACAACCTGAAAATCATAAAGATATTTGAGTTCTTCAGGAATATTCGACGGCATTTCGTCAAGTCTGATGCAAGGAATTGAGTAATCCCCCGCTCCGTTTTTATATTTTCTTGAAAAAATATTTAAAGCCATTTTATTTCACCTTTACTCTGAAAATTCTTATTCCGTGCGCAGGAACTCCTGCTTCCAATTTATCGGTAATATTTTTTATCTTTCCGTTCCAAAGATCACGCGCAACATATTCTTCCGATGCAGGTGTTGCGATAAATGATTTTGAAATAATCTCTTTCATCGTTACATTCATTCTTGAGGGCGAGCTTGCTTTATTAAAGAAACAAACTGCAAACTCGTCGTCTTCAAGGGGTTTAACAAGAATATCCTCGGCACCGTTTGTTTTTATTCTTCTGCATTGAACGCCGAGTGGATCCTGGTCAATCGCAATTACATCCTTGTTTGAAACAATTTTATATGTGGGATTTTCCGTGTCCGTCGTACCATCGGGTTTTATGAATTTTCTGACATCATTGCCGAGAACCAACGGAGCAGCCATCATGCACCACAGCGTAAAATGACTTTTATTTTCTTCGAAATTGAGATTTCCGTTTCCGACCTCGAGCATATCAGGGTCATTCCACGAACCGACTCCTGCATATCTGTGAAGAAGAACATTAATTTCATATATGCCGACAATAGAAGCCCATACAGGTTTTATATCCGGTGTTGTACGCCAAAGATTCCCTGCTTTTCTGCCCCATCTCCATGGGAAATTTCTTCCCCATTCACAAATTGAATAGACTATGGGCTTTTCGGGTACGCCATTTTTTTCAGCAAATTCTTTTGTTGCTCTTTTCAGTTCTGCTCCCATATTTGTATACTGAATTGCAGCGCTGTCTTGCCTTGAAGCGACGGGATTATAAATTTTGATTGAATTAACGCCTTCTTTAAGCTTTATTTCAACCTGATGTCTTCCCTCGGGAGTAAATCCTCTTGACGGAGGAAAAACTGTTTTATAAGCGTCTGAGCCGTTAACAATGATTTCCGCATATTTATTGCTGTTGCTTTTCTTATAAACGCAGAATGTTAAAATATAATCTCCGTCTTCATCTGCAACAATGTTCTTGAATTCACAATAGCCACCTTTTGATGAAAGTCCGTCAATATATTTTCCGCTCGGTAATGATGATTCATTAACTATTTTTGCATCTCCGCTCAATACAGCTTCATCGGCAAGATAAACATTTTCATTTGATGAACCTTTTTTGGAAACCGTGATTTTTTCGATTTTCGGAGCTTTGGAAGGAATGGGAACATTATGACAGAAATCATATTTGAAATATTCAACGCCCCATTCGGCAAAGGTATCCGCATCAACCGCCTCATATCCGAGACTTGCAGGCAAATCCTCGCATGTAAGCGTTCCGTTTGAACTGTAAATACCGAGCTTCAATCCGAGATTATTTACTTTTTCAACCAAAGACTTTATTCCGTTCGGAAAAGTAACAAAATCACTCTGAAGCCTGCCGTTTTCATCTCTCATTGATGATTGCCAGCAATCATCAATATTAAGATAAATATAACCGCAGTCGGCAAGCCCGCTTTCCTTGAGTGCTTTGCCGGTTTCGTAAATCAAATCTTCGTTGATTTTATTTCTGAATGTATTCCAGCTTGACCAGCCCATAGGAGGTGTCAGAGCAGCGGAATTATCATAAACACTGTCTACCGGATATGTGAGCCTTAATTTATTTCCTTTTATTGCTTTAAACGCTGCCGCCGCACCTGCCGCAAAAACTGCAGTTGAAAATAACTTTGACACTGTCAATCATCCTTTCTAATTAATCGATTTAAGATACGGTATAAAATATGTGAATCCGTCAGATTTATTGCTTTCGAAAAAAGACTCGGGACTGACTGTTTCTGTATTGTATACAGTCATACTCTGAAGCTGATAAAGCGGCCATTCAACAGCTTGCTCCATTACAAGCTTCATAAGCTGAGATGTCATCTCCGACTTATCTGAAAAACCGACTGCTGAACGGATATTCAATGTAATATTATCAATTTCTGCTGAGTTAATTCCTGTTTTATTATCCGAACCCATGCTGTTATAATATTCAAATTTATCACAGGTTGGTCCGTCATAAACTCTTTCAAGCCAGAAATCGGCATTTCCCGATTTTATTGCAGCATTCTTTGTTGCTTCATCGGCAACAACAATTTCAAGATTTACACCTTTCTTCGAAAGTATATCTTTATAAGTTATAAGAAAAGTATATTCCAAATCACTCTCTTTACCGGAATAATAAACAGTAAGATTATCAAGAGGCGTTTTGCTCAGCTTACTGTAAATTGAAAAAGAATCTTCGTTATAGTAAGCCTTTGATATTTCCCCGGGATACTCATTGAATCTGATGCTGAGTGGACTATAGACGCGGGTATAGTATGAACCTACAAGACCGTCAACAGCATTATTCGGGTTACAAATCCCCATCAAAGCCATGCGAGCGCTTAAATCAAGACTCCTTGTATTGAAAAACATTGAAATATAATAATTGCAATCATTGATAAAATACTGAACCGGAGCATCCTTCAGCTTATTTATATTTTCGGAGCTTACAACAGATTTAATAACGTCAACCTTTCCGGATGCAACACTGTCAACAGGATTATCGCCCGATGCGGCAAGGTCAATAAACTTAATTGAACGAAATCCGATTTCTTCACCGTAAAATTCATTTGAAAGCATTTTAACTTCTTTTTCATTGTTTTCAGCGATAATATACGGTCCGGATCCTACTGAAAAATAAGATATTTCCTTAACTTTTTCAGCTGAGCCTTTGATATAATCTGTCAAATAGCAGCTTTTCGGAATCAGCAATGCGTTAATTTCGGATATAGCATTAATATTTCGTGAATTAAAAAGAACAGAGCATGTGTAATCATTAATCTTTTTAATTCCCGATATCTCTGTTACATCTATACCATCCGTATAATTATCTTTCATATAATTTTTAAAGAGTAATTCACGGTACCATGTTTCCGGATTATATGCATTCGGGTTATTTTCCGCTTCTGCTCGTGCAACAAGCTTGAGCCACGATTCATCAGTCGGATTTTCTGAAATTAAATTAATTTCACTGTTATATCCGAGGTTTGAAATGTATTCTTTCCAAGTAATTCCCGAAGGAGATTTTGAATCAATGCCGTTATATTTTCCTTCAAGATTAGTTTCTGCAAGGTACTTTGCATAATCATCAACGGAAATAGTTGTTAACGAATATTTTTCTGCAACCAAAGCTTCAATATCGGAAATTGAAGCAGCATAGTTCTTATCATCGAAGTAATATTCTTTAAGACCAACTATATCATTGAGATACCAGTCTTTATATATTCCATCGTAGCTTGCATCTGCAATAAAATGATAAGCAAAAATTACATCATCAATTGTAATATGTGTTCCGTCAGAAAAAAACATGTCATCATTTATTGAAACAGTATATTTAACTTGTTTTTCTCCGATAAATTCATAGGAAATACTTCCGCTGTGATTTATAAGGGTATTATCCGTTCCTTTTACCTGTATCGGTCGGAACATCTGCGAGATAATCTCGGAATCCGCATCACTGTCAGAATAAAAAGGATTATAATTGCCTTTCAAACCTTCGACACCGATTTTTAATTCTGAGTCATTGACGGTAAAACCGCTTATATTTTTACATCCGGGCAAAACAGCAATAATAAAACAAACCAAAAATGCAATTGCCGATTTAATTATTTTCATGGTAACAATACCTCTTATTAATATATAAATATATATTATCATACAAAGTCGGAAGATACAACAATTTTATCAAAAAGTTTATAAAATAAGCGGTATCTCCCGAAAGAGATACCGCCGAAAAAATTATTATTTCTGATATTCTTTGAAATCCTTGTAGATTTCTTCTGTGTATACATTATTCTCATCCTTATCATGGAGAGGATACCATACCTGAGCAAAGAAGGGGTTAACCTTTGCTTCATCATCATATGCCCAACGGAACTTCTTCTGCTCAGCCTTTTCAAGAGTTGAGGGAAGTTCTTCGTTACACCAATGACCGCCGCGAAGAACGAGGTTAGGTGACATCATGAATTCATGACCGTGTGCACACTTCCAAAGAACAGGTGTATACATATCAACAATCTCTGTTGCAAGGCATTCACCGCCTCTGAAAGCGGCTGCCTTCTTGAGATCTTCAATCGTGAGTGAATTGAAATCTTTGGTTTCATCATAACCGTGGTCAAGAACACGAGCATTTGCGGGGTTATCGTCGGGACGGTAAACCTTTACCTTGCTCCAATCGCTGCCGATTGAATTCCATTTTTCCATCGAACCGACATAAGCGTTGATTCTGGGAGTAACATTGTTTGCTTTCCACCAAAGAGTACCGTAAACGGGTGTCTGAGCAATCTTCTTCATGAAAGGTTTAACAGCAAATGCGAAGGGCTTTGCAAGCTTTGCAAGCTTGTAGAACCATTCAACTCTGTTCATAACACTCTTGAAGTAATCTTCAATGGGCATATTTGCACGGAAATGACAGTAGCTTTCAAGAACATCTGAGTCAAGATACCACTGACCGTGGAAGTTTCTTGTGATGAACCAATCGGGATCAAAAAGCTTTCTGGGATCGCCAAGTCCGAGACCATATTTACCAAGAAGGAGCTTTTCAAACTCGAAGTTTGTGATTCTGTACTGAGCACCGGAACCAATGTTATAGAATCGTCTCCAGAATTCCTCAGGAATATCATCACCACAAACATTTACGAGAAGACGGCCCGAATCTTCAACGGTTGCCCATTCAAGAACGCCGTTAATAACAACGTGATACATAATGGGTTCCATATTCTTAACAATTTCGGGATAAAGAATACCTGACTGACGAAGCGATACCCAATGTTTAAGACCCGACTCTGCAAAAACAGCCTCAGCAAGAACCTTTGATGTTGCATAGTGGTCATAAACGCTGATTTTGATGGGGTCACCGGTACGTGCCCAATGAATGGGATCATCTCTTTCGCCTGTTTCAGCAACAGTACCGATATAAACAACCTTAATGTCGTCTGCATTGGGCTGTGCCTTAACGGCAGCAACTATGTTTTTTGCAGCTCCGACATTTGTTTTGATTGTGTTGATGGGATAATAGTCAGCCGAGGGAGAAACCATACCGCCGACATGAAGAACGTAATCAGCACCGGTTACGCATTCAAGAACACTTTCGTAATTCTTGAGGTCGCCCCAAACGACTTTAACGGAAGGATCGTTCATATAAGGAGCAAACTTTTTTCTGTTCTTTTCGCTGTCACGAAGAAGAACAACGATGTTGAACTGGTTCTTCTTAGCATAGAACTGCTGGAAGCCTTCCCAACCCATTGTGCCTGATGCACCGGTAAGGAATACAGTCTTTTTGAGTGCCATTTTGAATTCCTCCAAAAAAGTAAATATTTTGACAAATTGCTACTATATTATATTAACATATTTATATTTATAAATCAATAACTATTTTAATGAAAAATGTATATTTTTACATCTGTTAACAGATATCAAACATTTCTTTAAACATTTTCTCAATTGTATACATCTGCTTTATCTCTTTTTGTCTGCCTTCTACGAATAACGATGCATCGGTTACTCTGCATTTGTATCCGATATCAACACCGCAAAGACCGAGATGATACTTTGCGTTTATGGGGTACATCTGGCATTCTGCCATAGATGCAAAAGCAAGGAAAGCCTGAACTTTTTCTGCTTTTTCGGGTTCGGTTTCATAATTTTTGCAAAGCCATGAATAAATCTCGGGATGAAAATTTCCCATAACGCCGGAAAAGCCTGAACAGCCAGCCTGAAGCGATTCAAGTAATGTTGCGGAATTAGCGTTATAAATTTTAAGTCCGAGTCCTTCAACAGCTTTAAGCTTTTCTTTTATGAGTTCAATACGGCAGCAAGTGTCTTTAAGAAATTTAAGTCTGCCGTCAAGTGCGCACTGTCTTAATGTTTCGGGCATCATAAGTCTTTTATAAGGATAAGGACATTCATAAATGCCGAGACTTACTTCAGGAATTGAAGAAACCATTTTCTCATAATTTTTTAAAAAGACGGAATCGTCCTCGTCTTCTTTTGCAAAACGGTTAGCAATAAATACATATGCATCTATGCCTTCGTTTATAAATGCATTTGCCTCATAAATTTGTCTGTCAAGGTCATCTGCTGTATGACCAGAAGCAACAATATTCATGTTTGAGGGCTTGTTTTTCATAATGAATTTGAGAAGCTCAAGTCTTTCCTCAAACGAAAGATAAAAAATCTCACTTGACTGACATATTGCAAAAACACCGTCAACCTTATTGTTATACCATTCAAGAATTTGCAGTACGCCGTTATAGTCAATTTTGTTATCATCGGTAAACGGAGTTACCATTGTCGGGTATACACCGTTGGGAATATTCTTAATCATTTCAGTCACTCCTAAAAAATACAATAAGCGGCAGATAACCGCCGCTTTTAGTTTAATATTAATAAAAAGTTTTGTCAATGCTATGTTGTTAATTTTTTTCTTATTATTTCAAGAACAGCTTTTTCACGTCTTGAAACCTGAACCTGAGTCATGCCAAGCTGTAACGCAGTTTTTGACTGAGTCATACCGGAATAATATCTCAGTTCAATCATTTTTCTGTCTTTTTCTTCAAGTGACATCAAAACCTGTTCAAGTGCAAGCGAATCGGAAATTTTCTTTTCGGGAGAATCAACGGGAATATCAAGCTGACTTTCGCTCTCGTCGACTCCCGTCAGCGACATAACCGGCATGGAAACATTCAGAAGCATCGCCGCTTCCGTTGAATCAATTTTCATTTTTTCGGCAAGCTCGTTAACAGTCGGTTCTCTTCCCATCAATGCGGCAAGCTCTTCACGCACAGCAAGAGCTGTTCTTGACTTTTCTTTCAAGGTTCTTCCGATTTTCACTGCGCCGCCGTCACGGAAAATCCTTTTTATTTCGCCGAGAATAACGGGAACGGCATAGGTTGAAAATGAAAAGCCCTTTGATTCATCAAAATTGTTTGCAGCTTTAATCAAACCGACACAGCCCGCCTGAAAAAGATCATCATACTCAACACCCCTGCCCTTGAACCTGTTTGCACACGCATGAACCAAACCAAGGTTTTTTTCAACAACCTTATTTCTTTCGAAGTTAACTTCTGTCATCAGTTGCACTCCGTCCGCTGAATATTTTTTCAAGAGTAACGGTTGTACCTTTTCCGGGTTTTGATTTAACTTTTATCTTATCGCAGAAACTTTCCATAACTGCAAAACCGAGACCTGCCCGTTCACCTCCGAGCGTAGTGTAAAGAGGCTCCATTGCTTTTTCAACATCTTCAATACCTTTACCTTTATCTTTTATTTTTACTTTAAATTTTCCGTTTTCATAAATAGCGGCATATATGTAAATTTTCCCTACACAATCGGGATAAGCATGAACAATGCAATTTGTAACAGCTTCGCTGACAGCGGTTTTTATATCCGAAATTTCTTCTACATTCGGATCAAGCTGAGCCGCAAAAGCAGCAACGGTTGCTCTTGCAAAAGATTCATTAACCGAACGGCTTTCCAATTCAAGTTTTATTGTATTAACAGGTTTCATATATATTCCTCCGTTATTTCGTTTTTAAAGTAACTAATTTTTCAAGTCCCGCAAGCTTCATCATCGTGTAAAGCCTGCCTGACAGATTAATAACTTCAACATTTGCACCGCAGCTTTCCGCAATTCTGTATCTGCCGAGAACAAAGCCTATTCCCGAACTGTCCATAAATGTAACATCACCGAAATCAATCCTTATATTTGAAGCAAGAGATGACTGTATCGCATCATCGGCTTCAAGTCTTAACGCAGCGGCATTATGATGGTCTATTTCACCGCTGAGAGCAATTGTAAGTCTCATCGGTGTTGAAGTAATATTTATTGACATAATTTCACTCCTAAAAAAATAAAATCCCTTACCACATAGGATAAGGGATTTAAAATAAAAAATTTGTTGAATTATCAATTCAAAAATTATTAATTAAATATTCTCTGATTTCTCCTGCAAGATAAAACGATCCGCATACAATCATCGCATCTTCCGGCTGCAAAATATTTATTGCAGCTTTAACGGCTTTTAAGGGTTCGGGAAAATCATAACAGTTTTTGCAAAACTCAGAAGCAGCATTCATCAATTCATCACTCGGTAGCGCTCTCGGCACATCAGCTTTTGTTGAAATAAATGTTTCTGCAAAAGGAACAACTTTTTTAAGATAAGAATTATAATCCTTATCAGCCATCATTGAAGAAACCATTATAATTCTTTTATTGTTCAGATGTTTTTGAACAAATAACGATAATGCCTCTGCGCATCCTTCGTTATGACCGCCGTCAAGGATAATAACGGGCTTTTTCTTTATAAGTTCCATTCTTGCAGGCATAACTGAAATTTCAATACCGGATTTAATTGATTCCTCGGAAATAATAAAATTAAATCTTTCAAGCGATTTAACCGCCTCAATTGCCGTGCAAGAATTATACACCATGTGTTTACCGGCAAGAGGCAATTTATATTTTATTCCGCAGTAACATACTTCAGTTCCGTCAAAAGTTTCCTCTTCTGTCGAAAGATTTTTAATATCAGGTATTCTGAATGAATTATGCTTTTTTTCGCAGGTATTCTTTATAATTTCCATTGCTTTTTCATCCTGGAAAGGATAAACGACGGTTTCAGCACCGAATTTGATTATTCCGCATTTTTCTGAAGCAATTTCTTCTATTGTATCGCCTAAAATTGCGGTATGGTCAAGAGAAATGCTTGTAATTACACTGACAAGAGGTGCGTTAATAATATTGGTTGAATCCAGTCTGCCTCCGAGACCGACTTCAAGGACTACAAAATCGCAGTTTTTCTTTTCAAAATAACAGAATGCAGTTGCTGTTAATGCTTCAAATTCAGTAGGTTGAATCCCGTCTGAAGAAAGAAAATCAATCGCTTCTTTTACCTTTTCAACGCATCCAGCAAGCTCATTTTTTTCAATCATATTGCCGTTATATTGAATTCTTTCTCTGAAATCGGAAACATAAGGGGAAATAAACAAACCCGTATTATATCCGCTTTTGCGCAGAATATTTGAAATCATGGTCGATGTTGAGCCTTTACCGTTTGTTCCTGCAACATGTATAATCTTAAGCTTTTCCTGCGGATTGCCGAGCGCATTGCACAGAGCGCGGATTCTATCCATACCGGGTTTAATTCCGAACTGTTCAAGTGAATGGATATATTCTATTGCTTCGTTACAATTCATAAATTCACCTGTTTCAAGACCCCGAAGAAGCCTTCGAGGTCTAAATGTTTAGCCTAATTTTGCAATGCTTTCTTTGAGCATGGCAATCTTTTCTGCATATTTCGCAGCCTGCTCACGCTGTGCCGCAACAACATTTGCGGGAGCCTTTGAAACAAAGTTTTCGTTTGAAAGCTTGCTGTTGACAAAATCAAGATCCTTCTGTACAGCCGCAAGTTCCTTATTGAGTCTTGCCTTTTCAGCTTCAAAATCAACAAGATCGCCCATGGGAATATAAATTTGAGCATCCTGAGTAACGATGTTAACAGCGCCGTCAAGGTCAAATGCATCAGCAATCTCAACTTCCGATGCGCTTGCGAGTCTCTGCATGAAGATACCGCCCTGTTCAAAGGTTGCCTTATGAGCGGTAGCAATGTAAACCTTTGCCTTCTTTGAAGGAGGAACATTCATTTCCGCTCTGCGGTTACGGATTGCACGGACAGCAGTCATGATTCTTTCCATCTCGGCCTCTTCGGAAGCAAATGAAAGAGCATCGTCGAATTCGGGCCATGCGGAAATCATTATTGATTCGCCGTCATGAGGAATTGTCTGCCAGATTTCTTCGGTAATGAAAGGCATAAAGGGATGGAGAAGCTTGAGAATCTTATCCATTACCCATACAAGTACCTGCTTTGCGCACTGAGCTTCATCGCCGCCCTTCTGGAGACGGATTTTTGCAAGCTCAATGTACCAGTCGCAGAAGATATCCCAGATGAAGTCATAAAGCTTTGCAACTGCAATTCCGAGCTCGAACTTCTCGAGATTGTCGGTAACATCCTTTGCAAGCTTGTTGACAAGGCTGATTACCCACTTATCCTCAAGAGCAAGCTCCGAGGGAAGCTTGCAGGGAATTTCGTCGTCGCCGATATTCATGAGAATAAATCTCGATGCATTCCAGAGCTTGTTTGCGAAGTTACGGCTTGCAGTTACCTTGTCATCGGAGAATCTCATATCATTTCCGGGGCTGTTGCCGGTTGCGAGAGTAAGACGCAGAGCATCAGCACCGAATTCATCGATAATCTCGAGCGGATCAATGCCGTTGCCGAGAGACTTTGACATCTTTCTGCCCTGGGCATCTCTGACAAGACCGTGAATAAGAACAGTATCAAACGGAACTTCGCCCATATATTCAAGAGCCGAGAATATCATACGGCTTACCCAGAAACCGATGATATCGTAGCCTGTAACGAGAGTGCTTGTGGGATAATAATGCTTGAGGTCAGGTGTTTCATCAGGCCAGCCGAGAGTTGAGAACGGCCAGAGAGCTGATGAGAACCAGGTATCGAGTGTATCCTCATCCTGAACAATATTTTTACTCGAACAATGCGGACATGTATCGATATCTTCCTTTGAAACAATGGTTGCGCCGCAGTCTGCGCAGTACCATGCGGGAATACGGTGACCCCACCAGAGCTGACGTGAAATACACCAGTCGCGGGTATTTCTCATCCAGTTCATGTAATTCTTTGTGAAACGCTCGGGAACGAATACCGTTTCACCCTTTTCAACTGCTTCGATTGCAGGCTTTGCAAGGGGTTCCATGCGAACAAACCACTGTTTTGAAACCATAGGTTCAATGCTTGTGTGGCAACGGTAGCAAGTGCCTACTTCGTGAGCACGGGGTTCAATTTCTTTAATATATCCACCGGCTTCAAGATCCGCGAGGATAGCCTTGCGAGCCTCAAGAGTTGTCATACCGGCGTATTTGCCGCAATCAAGAACTTCGGGTTCATCGGCAGCCGCCTTGCCACTGGCAATAAGTTCATCATAAACCGCTTTATCGGCAGCACCCGTCAGATGTCCGTCATAAGTGAAGGTTCTGACCATGGGAAGATTGTGACGGAGACCAACCTCAAAATCGTTGGGATCATGGGCGGGAGTGATTTTAACAACACCCGTACCCTTTGTCATATCTGCATGTTCATCACAAACGATGGGAATTTCTTTATTGAGCAAAGGAAGGATAACATGGCAACCGTGAAGATGTGCATAACGTTCGTCCTCAGCGTTGATAGCAACAGCGGTATCGCCGAGCATTGTTTCGGGTCTTGTGGTTGCAAGCTCAAGCTTTTCGCCTGTTTCTTTAACAGTATAAAGAAGATGCCAGAAGTTGCTGTCCTGCTCTTCATATTCAACTTCTGCATCAGAAATCGATGTATTGCAGTGTGGACACCAGTTAACCATTCTGTTGCCTCTGTAAATAAGGTCTTTTTCATAAAGTCTTACGAAAACTTCACGAACTGCTCTGCTGCAGCCTTCGTCAAGAGTGAATCTTTCTCTCTCCCAGTCGCAGGATGAACCCATCTTCTTGAGCTGTTCGATAATGCGTCCGCCGTATTTTTCTTTCCAATCCCATGCGCGTACAAGGAAACCGTCTCTGCCGAGATCATCTTTGGTGAGACCTTCTTTTGCCATTGCTTCAACGATCTTTGCTTCCGTAGCAATTGAAGCGTGGTCGGTTCCGGGAAGCCAGAGTGCATCATAGCCCTGCATTCTTCTCCATCGGATAAGGATATCCTGGAGAGTATTATCGAGTGCATGACCCATATGAAGCTGACCGGTGATATTGGGAGGCGGAATAACGATTGTATAAGGCTTTTTATCGGGTTCGTTTTTGGCGTGGAAATAGTTTCCTTTTAGCCAGAAGTCATAAATTCGATCCTCAACGTTTTTCGGATCATACTGCTTGGCAAGCTCTTTTGCCATAAGAAATCATCCTTTCTTCTTTCGTGAGACATAAAAAAATCGTCTCACAGATTCATAATAAATCAATGAGACGAGTAAAATTTATACCCGCGGTACCACTCAAATTGCATCTTACGACGCCGCTCTTTGGGTTCTGACAAACCCTATGCATTAACGCAGCAATCACGGAAAGGTTCTACTGATGCGAAAAGCACTTTCTTCCTTTCGGTTCAGGGGCTACAACAAAACGCCTGCCGCACATCGGCTTTCACCATACCGCCGACTCTCTGAGAGCACATCTGCGCTGCCCTCCCCGTCAAAACCTTTAATATTAAGTTGATTAATTCTATCATATAAAATTTTTCTTGTCAATATAATTTATTCAGAAACTCCGTAAAAATCAAGCAAAGCGGGATTAATGACCGTGTCGGTGTAATCAAAGCATGAGCTGTGACCGCCGCCGACAATCATAAGTTCACGGCACCCTTCAATAGATTTGGTAATCATCTTAGAATGCCAGCGCTGAATCATATCGTGTTCGCCGAAGATGTTGAGAACAGGCACCTTGATTGCTGAAATATCCTCAAATGTAAGGCTCGGCTGACCGACCATCATGCCTTTAATGTCACGGCGGATTTTTGTTTCGTCATCGCCGTAAATCCAGGCTTCAATGCAAAGCACGATGTATTGATATGTTATCTGAATCTGGTCAAATGTGTTTGTTCCGAATGTGTTGATGTTTGAACCCATAATCGCCAAAGATTTGACTCTGTCCTGATGAGCGAGAGTGAAAACAACGCCGAGGTTACCGCCGTCGCTGAATCCGAAAATATTGGTTTTTTCTATCTTGAGATAATCAAGAAGCTTCACCAGATCCTCAGCCATAGTTTCAAAATTCATTGTGCCGTCGACCCATCCTGACTTTCCTGTACCTCTGGGCGAAACGGTTATGACTCTGAAATGCTTTGACATTTCGGGCAGAATGCTGCCGTCAAAGCAGTGCATATCTCCCCCGTTGGGAGGAAGAAGCAAAAGAGGCTCGCCGTCTGCAATGCCGTAGATGCCGTATTCCATTTCGATATCACCGCAGTCAACAAAACCGTATTCAATCATTTCCGGAGCAGACATATCTTCTGCATTTGCGAAAGAAAATGAGCCAATGAGAACTGACAAAACGAGAAATACAGATGTAATTTTTATACATTTTTTCATAATTAATCACTCCTGATAAATTATATCACATTTTAAAAATTTTTCAACAGAAACAGGTGAAAGAATGAAAAAAAACAACCTGATAACTCAAACTGCAATAATGACGGCTGTTAATCTTTTGATGCGCTCCGTCGGTGTGTGGTTCAACGCATATCTTACTAAAAAAATCGGTTCAACGGGAATCGGACTTTTTCAGCTTGTAATGACTGTTTATTCGCTTGCAGTTACATTTTCCTGTGCAGGAATAAGACTTGCAACAACAAGAATTTCCGTAGAAATCAAAACACTGAAAAAGAATGATATGAAAAAATCACTTTCACTTTACACAACCTACGGAGGAATAACCGGCGCTGTTACGGGATTTATTCTTTTTGAATTTTCAAATTTAATCGGAAATTATGCCATTAACAATACATCAACGGTATTGCCGATTAAAATTCTTTCTTTAAGCCTGCCATTTGTTGCTATGTCATCCTGCATGGGCGGTTATTTTACTGCCGCAGATTATGTTTCTCAATATTCGGTCATACAAATTCTTGAGCAATTATTTAAAATCGGTGCAACAATTGTTATCATCAGTAAAATTGGCGAAATTAATGATGAATACGCATGCACTTCTGTTGTTGTCGGTATGACTGCATCGGAGATATTTTCATTTATTCTTTCATTAATTTTGAAAAAACGCAAGATAACTTGCGAAAAAAATAAAAACGCAGTGGGCATCAAAGAATTTATGCGAATTGCTGTACCAGACGGAATCGGAGAATGCGCAAGAAGTGTTTTGCTGACTGTTGAGCATTTGCTTATTCCAAAAGGATTTAGAAAATCAGGAACAAAATATGAATCAGCGCTTGCATCTTACGGAATCATCCACGGAATGGCAATGCCGATTCTTCTTTATCCGAGCGCAGTATTATCCTCGCTTTCTTCATTGCTTATTCCGAATCTTGCGGCGTACAATAAGCTGGGCAGCAGAGATATAATCAATTATACAATAAAAAGAAATCTAAAAAAAACTCTTATTTATTCAGCGGTATGTTCATTGTTTTTCTTTTCATTTGCGTCTCCGCTTTCCGAAATCATATACAAATCAAAAGAAGCGGCAAAATATATAAGAATACTTTCACCGCTTATTCCCGTGATGTATACCGACATGGTGACCGACGGAATGCTTAAAGGACTTGATCAACAGATATATTCCATGCGTTACAATATTATAGATTCAGCAATGTGTGTCGGTCTTGTTTATTTTCTGCTTCCGAAATACTCGGTTAACGGATATATATTTATTCTCTATATCAGCGAGTTAATCAATTTTTTCCTGAGTATCAGCAGACTGAATAAAATCTGCGATATCGGACTCAGATGTTTGAAAGAACACGAAGAAGGAAATTCCAGGTTCTTTCAACAGAAGATATGCTCAGGTGTTCCTTCGGTGTATGAATATCAAACATATCAGGTCCGAGCGAAACGCAGTCAAGACCATTAATTTTACCGCAGAAAAGACCGCACTCAAGTCCTGCATGGATAGCGGTAACCGTCATTTCCTTATTAAACATATCCTTATAAATTGAAGACATAATTTCTCTGAGTTCAGATTCCTTTTTATATTCCCATGCGGGATATTCGCTGTATAAAACAATATTACACGAAAACTTATCGGAGATATTTTTCAGCTTTTCGGCAAGAGCATCTCTTTCTGAATCTATGCTGCTTCTGACAGCGAAGCCGAAACTGACGTAATCTTTTTCAGTTTTTAGAATTCCGAGATTCAAAGAGGTTTCAACAAGTCCGTCAATCTCTTTGCTCATAGAAATAACACCGTTCGGAAGATCATTGAGAATTCTGACAACCGATAAAGATGATTCAGAACTCATTGCAGTTTTGAATCCGTTGGTTTTTTCGGCTCTGATGATAATTTGCGGGTCTGCGAAAACATAATCAGTTTTAATATAATTATATATTTCCGAAACAAATTCGGGAATCATGTCGTTACTCGATTTAACAATACAAACAGAATCTCTTGTTATTGCATTATCCATTGTTCCGCCGTTGATATTAACAATGTTGAAATCAACTTTTTCTGAAAGCATTTCAAGCACTTTGCCCATTACCTTGTTTGCATTTGCATAGCCATTATGAATTTCCGCACCCGAGTGACCTCCGTGAAGTCCGCTGACGGATATTATATATGTCTGGTTTTCGTTTTCTTTATATGATATCGGCATGGAAATATCAGCTCTCACTCCGCCTGCACAGCTTACCCATAGTGTACCTTCCGCTTCGGAATCAAGATTAATCATTCTTTTTGATTTAATCGGAGAAAAATCAAGCGCAGCTGCACCGAGCATGCCTATTTCTTCATCAGCTGTAAAAACAATTTCAAGCGGAGGATGACAGATATCGTCCGAGTCAAGAATTGCGAGACACATAGCAACAGCAATTCCGTCATCACCCCCGAGAGTTGTCCCTTTTGCATAAATATAATCACCGTCAACGCAGAGTTCAAGACCGTCTGTTTCAAAGTTTATATTGCAGGAGTCATCCTTTTCCCATACCATATCAAGGTGTCCCTGAATTATGACGGGAGTCATTGACTTGCAATCGGTTGAAGCATCTTTAAAAATGATAACATTACCTGCATCATCTGATATATTCTTAAGATTTCTTTGCTTTGCAAAATTCTCGCAGTATTCCTTAATCTTATCATTATGACCAGATCCTCTCGGAACGGCGGATATTTCTTCAAAAAATCTGAAAACCTTTTCTGGCTTAATTTTGTATAAAACATTCATAATTAACCTCTCACCAATTCAATGCCGTCAGGCACTTCAAAAATTGTCTCTTTTCCCTTTTCGGCCTTGAAATAAATCATTCCGTATTCTGTCGGAATCTTTATTTCGGCAAAATCAAGACCGTAAAGATTGGGCGTGAACTTAATTTTCTTCATTCCCGGTTCAAGTATTTCAAGACCCGTTATAGCCATAGGCATCTGATATGCAGGCGTTCCGCCCCATGCATGGGAATGGTCGAAGGAATAACCTTTTTCGGGAGCAATCCAGCCCTCGGCAAGACCCTTGTCGCATTCAGTAACAACGGGAATCCATCTTTCAAGAAGCTTCATACCGTATTTATCAAACAAATTATATTTTCTCACCGCATTAAGAAGATAATGCATAAAGTACGGCTGAATATCCTGAAGCATATCGTCAAAAATTATTCTTTCAAGTATATCAACCGAAAGTTCCGTGTCGCAAAGTCCGTAAAGCGGAGCAAGGATGTTGGGATACTTTGAAAAATATTTCTTATCTACATTTGCAGGACGGTAATGATGTCCATCGCCGTAAGGCGTGCCGAGACCGTCAAAATACAACATTCTGTCTTTATCAAAGAATACTTCATTAAATCTTATTCTGAATTTTTCTGCTTTTTCGGATAATACAGCAACAGTATCATCTTCACCGATAAACGAATATATCTTTGAAGCATCAATCAATGCTTTATAATAGAAGCAATTGAGAACCGTCTGACCGAGTGCCTTAGGAGGATGATGCATTGAAAAGCCGTCAATAACTGTCCAGTCAACAAACATAAAATCAGGCGGATTATCAATAATTTCATTTTCTCCGATATAGCTGTCAAATCTTTGAAGCAAAACATCAAGAGCATTTTTGCAGTAATGAAGAATTTGTTTCATGCCCGTTATCATATAAACATTGTGAAGCATCTGCACCCAGATAAGGCTGTATGTCGTATGAAACATTACTCCATCGTTAGCAACAAGCCAATCGGCAGTACGCATAAGGTCAAACTCCGCAAGGCGCATGTCTCCGAAACAGAACAATGTCATAAGACTTTCGATATTATAGTCACTCGTGCAGGCAAGAAGTTCCTGATGCTTTGTGCTGTCAAGGTGAAGCGTCTGTCGGCAAATTTTCAAAGTATGCTTACAGACATCATAAACTTTATTTAACCCTTCGCTGCTCGTTGTAAAAGCACCTTCGTTTACAATAGGATACCAAGGTGCAATAAGTGATATTCTGATTTGAACATCAGCAGAATCGGTGTTTTTAACAATCAGCTTCATCATTCCTGCGCTATGCATGCGGAACGAAAAATAATCTCCGTCCGGCTGACCGAAAATCATTTTTTCTTCGGTTCTTTCCTGACCTTCAAGCTCACTTGTCATGAGTGTGACATCACACATTCCGCAAGAACTGATTACCGGATGGACTCCATAAATCTTATCAAGCTCAAATTTAAAAGTTTCGGTTTTGCCGACACCGACTGTTATTTCGGTATAAAACACTTCATTATAAGACCTCGGCGGTATGAACGAATCCTCAACACTCCATATATCTTCAATTTCCGAAGCATAAGAATCCGATATGCATTTCTTCTTACCTGAATCATAACTGCGGAACCCGTTATAAGAGTAATCGGGACTTGCAAGCCACGAGGAATCGGTTTCTATGTTTTCGGTTGTGCCGTCGGTAAATATCAGCGTACCTTCAAAGAAGAATCCGCCGTGTCCTCTTGAATAACCCGTGAGCATTTCCGGCTGAAGACACACCTTTGCCGTAATATCGATTTTATCCGGATTATCGTCGGCAAATTCAATCTCATATTTATCCGCATAATGCTTCGGTGCAGCCCCTCTGCAAAGAAAATCACCGCCGGCCGATGCGGGACCGATACCGATTAATTCACTATTTATATTTAATATATATGTATTATCGGCACTGACACGAAATTTAACTGATTTTATAGACTTTTTAAATTCAAAGCTTCTGAAAAAATCAGCCACACAATAATTATATTCTTCAGACGAGTCGTTTTCACAGTCATAAAGAACATTGTAATGATTTTTCTGAAACTCAGGAAACTTTTTTTCATCAAGCCATATCCACGCCATAAAATCACATCCTTTTCTATGAATTATATCATATGAAAAGGATGTTTTCAACAAAATGACATTATATTATTTATTCCACATACTTACCAATCCGTCAGCAGTCTGAAACACGGGATATCTGTCGGCAACACGATAGATTTCGCCTGTTATGGCATTAACACATAAATCATTTGTGTCGTTTTCTCTCTGAGTCTGTATATCGAGATTTTTCAACTCAGACTGGTCAATGCAGAAATGCCAACAAGGCACAAGCTCCAGGCTGTTATCTTCTTTTTTATTTAAAATATATTCAAGTCTTATTTCAACAATCGGAGCGTATTCCGAAAGCCATAAATCATCTATATTCCTTTCAATTATATCTATTGCAGACTCAACAGAATTAATATCGCCGTTAAGCACTTTCTTTTCTGTTAAATCAAGTCCGAACATATTCAACCCGACAATACCTTCATTATCTATTTTTATTGTCATATCCGAAGCAACGGAGCTGTCAACGTCCGATGTTACCGTTTCAACCGCAAAGCCATCGGCATATTGAATATAATTATATACATAAAAACCGCTTCTCCAGTTACCGTAAAAAGGCGAAAAGGACTTTTCTATCCTGCCCTCTTTGAAACAGTAATCATTTTGATTTGTCTTTTTGATAAATTCATCTGCAAGCTTTTTTGCATCGGAATATGATAAGGTGCATCCGTCTGCATAATTTTTATCATCAGACTCAGTTTTATCGGATTTTTCAAAATCAATTCTTACATCGAATGTCGTTCCGCCCAATTCAGTTTCAAAAATTCCCGAATTATTCTTATCTCCGAAATATAATCCGTTTTTACTAAACAGCACATTCAAAACGGATGATTCGGAAAATTTTCTGACCGATGCTTCATAAATCTTTAAATTATTTATATCACCTTCAACAATAACATCTGCATCTATTGTAATATGACCGTCACCTTTTTTTATTGTTTTTCCGATATGTTTTTGAGGTTCGGGTTGAAGCTTGGTTTCATATGCAACAGGAATATTGATACTGCTTTTTTCTGTTTCGCTGTCATTCGCAAGATAAACACATAGTGCTGCAATACAAACTGCAAAACATGCTGCGCACAGACCTATATATTTTTTTGCATGCCTTGCTTTTTGATTATGTAATACCGAGTGCAATAAAGTATCATCAGGACTAATTTGTGAAAAAATTTCTTTATATTGCTTTTTCATGATTGCTCCTTTTCAATTATTTCTTTCAATTTTCTTCTGGCACGTGTCAGAAGCATTCTTACATTAGGTTGGGAAATTTTTAAAATCTCTGCTATGTCTTCAACCGACAAATCCTCATAATAAAACAAATGAAGAACGGCATTATATTTTTTTGGCAATTTTTCTAGTGCATAAGACAAATCATCTGTATCAATTTCTGCCGTTTCAAAGTTATCGTCAAGCTCTGTAACTTTTGTTCTCCAAAAGGAGCTGAAAACAGTTTTACAGCAATTGAGGGTCACTCTTATGAACCATGCTTTTTCATGCTCAGGGGACTTGAAATCAACTCTGTACTTGATATATCTGAGAAAAACCTCCTGATAAACATCATCCGTATCTTCTTTATTTTTCATCTGAGAAAATGCCAGTCTGTAGACCATGTCACTGTTTCGCTTAATAACATGTACTTCATCATCTGATAAGCCGGCTTGTTTTGACATCCCGAAACCTCCTTTCACTCATAAAACCTTTCGTTTTATAAAAAAGCAACACAAAGCATAAAAATATCCCAAATCCATGATGAATTTGGGATAAAAACAATTATTAAACCACACCTTCAAGGTAGTCGGTTTCGGTAACATAGCCTTCCGCATTAATACGGAATGTCTTAATTTCAAATTTATTAAAGTCCGCATAGAAGCCAGCATCGGCTATGTCGCAAACAACGGCGGTTTTGACAGCCTTGCCGTCGGTTTCTCGAAGTCGCATAACGATATCTCCCGAGCCGTCCTCGCAGAATTTAAACGCATCAAGACGGATATTCGGCTTGCTGATGCTGATAAAGCTGTTGACACGGGGCATATCGCCCTTGTGATATCCGACGGGAATTGCAACAAGCTTTGAATTGAGCTGAAGAGCAAGCTTCTGCACCTCGCTGTTTTCCGCCTCGCCCGAGTGAGGATAAACCGCATATTCAAATCTGTGAAGTCCTTCGTCGCAATAGCTGAAATCAGCATCGGGTCTGTCTGAATAATGGTCAGCGAAAATCGAGTTGCGGAGCATTGTGAGTTTAAGAGTGTTGCCGGGGCAGTCATAGCTGTATTTTGCATCGCTGATGATTGCAACACCCTTGCGTGAATCTGCACCTGCGGTGATATCGCCCCAGGTAAGAGCAGGCTCTTCTTCGCCGTTGCAGGGACGCTTGATGATTCCGCCGGGAATTTCATAGGTCGAAATCGGATTCTCACCGCCAACGGTAACGGGCATCTTGAGAATTGTCAGAGGCTCCTGCCAGAGTACACGGCATTTAACGCGGATAAACTTGCTCTCGGATTCAAGAATATAATCCTGAGTAAGATATGAGCCGTTATAAAGGTGCTTGACACGGATAACCGCTCTTGCAGGTCCGTTTTCAACAAGCTCAATCGATTTGAGCTGCATCTTTGCGATTTCTTTATCGAATTTGAAAATATTATGTGCCCAGGTATCTGGTTCGGAGTTGTCAACGACTGTCGGAATGCAGAACTCTCCGCCGACATATTCAATGCCGTCCTCTTTAGTGACAAGGCTCTTTATTCCGCCTGTCTTTTCATCAAAAACAGCCTTAATATATTTGTTTTCAAGGTAGATTTCATCCGCCTTTACGTCGGTTTCAAACACGCTTGCTTCGGTATATTCCGAATCCTCGTGCCACAGCCAGTAGGTTGCATAGCCGAGTGCAGGCACTTTTGCCTTGAAAACGGTGTCGAGATGCGAGTCGTTCGAACGGGATGAACGGACATTCTGGAAAACAACTTCGTTTCCGTTGCTGTCCTCAACCTTTCTTGAAGGATGATATGTTCTGACGTTTGCTTCAACCTCAGATGAATTGGGATTGAAAACGATAATCGGTCTGGGAAATTTAAGATTTCTGCAATGATGGCGTACTTCTCTTGACTGTGCATCGGTTACGCCGTCAAGCCAGGTATCAACCATTCCCGCAATTTTGAGCATTGCTTTGTTTTCTTCGTTAGCGGCGATTTTCATGGCATAGCCCATGCTGTCGCGCACATCGTCATAAGCTTCCATAATCGAGCATCCGCAGAAAATATCGTGGAACTGATTGAAGCAAACCTCTTTCCACGCTTTGCCGAATTCTTCGGTAGCTTTGGGAAGATTGCTGATTTTTGAAGAAATTGTGTTCCACTTTTCTGCATTTGAAAGCCAGAACTCGGCTTTTCTGTTGAGCTGTTTTACCATCGATGTTGCGGAGTAGCAACCGCTTGCATGATGCTGAAGCTCATCGCTCCATACGGGAAGCTCAATTCTGTCCGCACACATCTCCTCAAAATAATTGTTGGGAGATGAATATTCAAGCTCTTCGTAACCGTTTTCTTTCAGCTCGGAAAGATAATCAAGGTCGCCCTTTGTGGGTCCGCCGCCGTGATTGCCGACTCCGAAGAAAAACATCATACCGTTACCTGTTTTTTCAGCACGTTCACGGAGCGAAGCAAGCTCACTGTCGATGCCGTTCTTGCCGTTAACGCAATAGCATTCGGGGATTCTGTATGTCATGACTCTTGAGCCGTCAGGACTGTCCCACCAAAAAAGATTCTCGGGAATTTCGGCATTTTCATGCATTCCCGGGCGCATCATAACGTAGCATCTCATTCTGCCGAGATTGAGAAACTGAGGAAGCATTGCGTTATGACCGAATGAATCAACGTTATATCCGACTTCGCAGATTTTACCGAATTTTTCATAATAATAGAGCTGGCTGTAAAGCGCCTGACGGGCAAAGCTCTCTGCAGAGGGCATATTGCAGTCAGGCTGTACCCACCAGCCGTTGACGGGTACCCACTTGCCTTTTTTGACAAGCTTTCTGATTTCTTCGAAAAGCTCAGGGTCGATTTCTTCAACCCATTTATAATATGAAGCCGAAGAACAAGTGAAAACCAGTCCTTTGTATTCCTTTATGCGGTCAACGGCACTTCTGAATGTCTGAAGAACTTCGCCGCAACCTTCCTGCCATCTCCAGAGCCAGATGGGGTCAAGATGAGCGTTGCTGATAATATGCAATTTATTATTCATAATCTTACCTCATTATTCAAAGAATCCGTAATATCTGCCGAGCCAGTAACCGAATGTATAAACATAGCAGCTTTCAATGCACATAACTCCGCCCGAATCCTCATTTTTATATTCAACGGGATTTCTGTCATACTTGGAAATAAAGGTTTCGTCGGGAGGCATAAGAGCCGAAATTTCTTTATATCCGTTTCTGCGTGTTCTGACTGCTACATCGTGTCTGCCGAGCATACTAACACCTGCAGCAAGACAGCTGCTGTTTGTTCTGTAAAACCATCCGGCAAGACGGTCAAGATCGATTTCTTCATCGGGACAAGCGAGTGCATACGGCAAATCATAACCCGGAACATGCTCTCTTTCCATGGATGTACGCCATGCTTTGAAGCCGTATCTGTATTTTTTGAGAAGATCTTCGTCCTTTTCAAGAATGCAAAGACCCCAGAAAGCGAGAGTTGCAAGCATATGATCGCCGTACATTATATCCTCAACAAAATCGTAATCGCCCGAAAGACTTGCCTGATAAAGCCTGTCAAAATGAGCTGTTGTCATATCGTCGTAATGTAAATCATTTATGAGATGGTCATAGCTCTCTCTCCATTTTCCTTCTTCACCCGTAATTTTCATTGTTACGAGGTGATACATAAGAAGCTGTGCGGAATTAAGCGCACCGTCAACCCACCCGAACTCGGTATCAAAATATCTTGTACTCCACTTTGCCCACGATGTCGGTTTACCGGTAAAATCATGAAGTTCGTAACCGTGGTCAATAATATGATTCATAAGTCCTTTTGCTGATGAAATAATCAGGTCATCGAGTTCGGGATCATCGCACGCAAGAAATTCATGTGCCATGAGAAGGTGCATAAAGTGATGTGTAATTTCATCGCTGCTTGTATCGGCTTTATAAATTAAATCATCTTTTGTATATCCGAGATCTGTAAAAAGTTTTGCAAGTCTTGCAGGAATTTCCGCAGACGCATCAATTTCAACACCGGAGCAATTTTTATTAATTGAATCCGTGGTTTCAAGACACACAGCCTTATTGCCGGTTATTCTGAAAAACAGTCCGTCATCGGGAACGGGTTCATCGGAACAAAGATATGTTCTGGCAGCAAATCCGTCGCCTCTGCAATGAACATGAAGGAGCAAAAGATTTGCTTCAACCGCTCTCGTTGCAATTCTCTTTGCTTCGATTGTATCGGGATGGTCAGCACCTTTTTCACGCTTGTATGTTGCGTATCTCATAATTTCACCAATTGAAAATCCCGATGTAAAACTGCCGTCATTGTCAGAATGACCGTAGGGCAGAACAGAATCAAAATTTCTGCCTTCCGTAAGATATTTCTGACTCTTCATTCCTCTTCTGTCAACATATTTTTCTGTTTCATCAAGAAGAATCATTGCTTTTTCTTCGGCAGAAATCATCTTCATTTCAATATAGGATGCACCTGTATCTGTTAAAACCCATATATTATCCCCGTCAGGCATAATTGCTTTGACATTATTGTCAAGAAGATCTCTGTCAGCACTGAAATACATGATGATATCTTCTTCTCTTTCAGCGTTTTTATCATATCGGGTAAGACCATTCGATGCGCCGTACCATTCGATTTCACCCGTTTTTGCACAGCAAGAGTAATCACTCTTCTTTGAAGGAAGCGGATAAGGAAAGCCCTTTAAATAGGGAATTTCATTTTTATAGCTCATTAATTCCTCGGGAATACGTTTATCCCCCAAAGGATATAAACTGCAAAATCTGCAAATGTGCGGTTTAAGTTTATAAGGCTTATTCATATGTACACCTCTGTTCTATATACTTATTAAAACTATAACAGATAAAAAAAATATATGCAATAGAAAACTGCAATCTTTTAATTAAATTCCGATATTTACTTTTCAGAGCGGAAATGATATAATAACATGAAATGAAAATGAAAAAGGTGCTTTATGTTATCGTTAAAAAAGATTGAACTTGAAGATATCAAAGTTTTAAAAGCATATTTTGACGCTTATCCCGAAAGGCAATGTGACCGCTCGGCAGGAGCAACAGCCATGTGGAGAGAATATTTCGGCAATTCATATACCGTTATAGACGGAACTCTCATTCTTTCATCCGGTTCTAAATTTGTTTTTCCGATCGGGCGCAACATCAATAACGCCCTTGATGAAATCGAAAAACATTGCAAAGAAAACAAAATTCCGATGGTTCTTTGCACGGTTAACAAAAAAGAATTGGCATTGATTTCAGAAAGATATTCGGATTTTGAAGCTGATGCGGACAGAGATTGGTTTGATTATCTTTATGAAAAAGATGCCATGCTGAATCTCACGGGCAAAAAATACAGCACTCCGAGAAATCATATCAACAAATTCAGAAAGCTTTATCAGAATTGGTCATTCGAAACTGTAAACAATGCAAATATTCCCGATTTGATTGAATTCACACGCAATTTTACCTTTCATGCAGAAAAGGATGACAGCGCAATTCAGGAGCTTCAGATGTGCATTGAAGTTCTTGAAAACTATGATATTTACGGTATGCTCGGCGGTGTCCTTAAGGTTGACGGTAAAACTGTCGGATATTCAATCGGTGAGATTGTCGGAGACACTCTTTTCTGCCATATCGAAAAAGCCGATATTTCATTCCACGGTGCATATCAGATGCTCACTAACCAATATTTACAGATGTATGCGCCGGGCAATGATATTAAATATGTTAACAGAGAAGAAGACTGCGGAGATGAAGGTTTGAGAAAGTCAAAAATGTCCTATCATCCCATAGAGCTTATCGAAAAGAATACAGTTACAATTAATTTATAAGGAGAGATTACAATGAAGCTTGGAATAATCAATGGCTGGAGCGAGGGCTGCATCAAATATGTGCATGAAAAAGGTCTTGATGCAGTTGAATTTTGCGTAAACCATAACTATGATTCGGAAGAGTTCCTTTCAAAAGCGGAAGAAATAAAAGGTTATTCTGAAAAATATAATGTTGCCGTCGGCTCAATGGGCAGATGGGGAATGACAAGAATTGACGATAACGGCGATGTTATTCCCGAAGCCTTGCAGGCTGACAAAGACATAATCGAAGCAGCTTCGATTATCGGCTGTCCCGTTTATAACTGCGGCGTTAACTACGTTGACGGCAAAAGCTTCTACGAAAACTGCAACATTGCAATTGATTATCTGGGAAAGCTCATTGAATTTGCAAAAGATAAAGGCGTTAAAATTGCTGTCTATAACTGCCGCTGGGAAAATTTTGTTGTTGAGCCTAAGGTATGGGAAATTATTCTTTCAGCACTCCCTGAATTGGGCATAAAATACGATATCTCTCATTGTATTTATCATGACGGCAACTACCTTGCGGAAATGCGTGACTGGGGCGACAGATTTTATCACTTCCACCTCAAGGGCTGCGTTTATTTTGATAACGATGTTTATGACGATGCTCCCGCAGGTCTTGACAGCATCAACTGGGGTGCTGCAATGGATATTCTTTATACCAAGGATTATAACGGCATGCTCTCGATTGAGCCTCATTCAAGCTATTGGCACGGTAAAAAAGGTCAGTGGGGAATTGATTACACAATCAATTATTTCAAACCTATGATAATGCCCGAAAACTACGAATTTGACGATAATCCGTATATGCCTTAAATGAAACAAACCCACAGAGAATCAACTCTGTGGGTCTTTTTTTACATCCAGAAAAGCTTTTCGCCGTCTGTTTCCGTCAGATGCGCAACATCATTCTGCAAAGCGAGTTTTGTCGGTTCATCCTCGCAGAAATTTATTTTTGTGACCGATGCATTATAAACCGAAAGACGCATAAGGTCATACGGAATATCAAGCGCGGCTTTTATCAGCTGATTGAGGAACATACCGTGAGCAACAATAATCACATTTTCGTGACTACGGTGTTTTGCTTTTATTTTTTCAATCACCTTTTTGGCACGCTCATAACATTTGGCATCGGTTTCGTTATAGTCCTCAAATCCACCGTCGGTCTGTCTTACACCTTTTTCAAGCATTTCCGCATCAATTATAATATCATTTGAAATAAAAGATGCGGTTTCTCTTGCTCTGTCAAGCGGACTTGCATACAGCGTAAATTTATCAAGAAAAGAAAATCTTTTTCCGAGTGCCTCTGCCTGCTTTCTGCCGTGAGAAGTGAGCGGAGGATTTGTTTTGTCATAATCCTCATCGGTTTCGATGTTACCCATGCTTTCACCGTGACGGATAAGATAAAGCTGAAGATACATTTCATCGTTTCTCATTCTGTAACCTCCAGTATCGTCACATCTTTATATTCATCTTTTTCATATGGCATCGGTACATGAACCATTCCGTAAATTTGTTTTGATGCGTAACCTAATTCACCGTTTATATTATATTTTTTCACATCCGCCGATGAGCGAAACGGAAACGAAACAACTGAATTACGGTGTATAAATTCTATGTAATTATCAGAATCATTTCCCAAATAACTTGTTTTTCCGAGATTGAAATCAACAGCGTGGACTATAAGCAGATTCTCTTTGCTTTCAAATCTGACACCTGTTATGTTGTCGGTTAATGCTGTTTTATCTGTATAAACATCAAGCGGTTCATTCCTGATTAATCTGCCGTCTTCCTCAGACATAATAAGAAGGAAATTATCGTTATATTCACCGCTGTAGTTTAAAGGTGTAAACGCATTGTCATTAAATATAAAATAAAATGAGTCATCATATTTTCTTTTACCTGCGCTGTAATCAATCCATGAAAGAATCCGATAATGCGAACGACCTTCCGGCTCTTTTATTTCAAACAAAACGGAGCTGTAGGCGACATGTGTACCGTCGCTGAATAATTCAGGCATATAATAGTAGTTTTTATAAGTCATGAAGCTTTGCTCACGCTGACTGTATTCTGTAATTTCAAAACAGTCGGTGTAGTTTGCAATTTCGCTTTTCGGCATGGAATCAACAACTTTCTCTGGAATACCGTAAGCAAGTATTTTGTTACAGATTCTTTCATATTCATCCTGCGACATATCATAATCTTCAATTGAATAAACCGAAGTTACCGCTTTCTGATTTGCAAGAGAAATATCAACAGCAACCGTCGGCACAACCGCTACAGCTATTGCAACAATTGCAGCAACAACTTTCTTTTTTGATGAATCTTCAATTTTATATTCATGGTCACTTTGCCACAGAAGTTTTGAAGATCGAATTAGAACAACAAGATCCACAATGAACATAAAAATGGTAACAATAAACAGAAGCGTACTTTGAATATCGGTTGAAGTTTCTCCGTCTAATAAAAGCAAAATAAGAATAATGGTATTAAATATTCCGATTATCAAATTAAAAAATATTGATAAACCGAACGGTATTTTTTTCGTATAAACAGAATTATACGGTTCAACAAGCTCTTTTAATCCAAGAATGGCGAAAACAAAATAAAAAAGTGTTAAAACAGAACTGATTATTCCACAGACAGCCGTAAACATAAACGGCAATGAATAAATCGGTTCAATTGCATAAACAATGCACGAAAATACAGATGCAACAGATTTAATATAAAATGAAGCTTTGATTTTTTTATTGGCTTTTCCGAGACAATACAATGCAATAATAGTACAAACCGTTCCGATAAAGCTTGTAATTTCCTTCATGCCCGTGAAAAAAGAAAAATGAAAATGCATGAAAATATAACCGAATATAAGCAGATTCATTGCTTTTTTCATGGAAAGCTTGGGATAATAAGAATGAACTTGAGACAGCTTAAATCTGAGCGTATTTTTATCGCCCAAATCGCTTATTGCACTTTCAGCGGCTGTTTTTTCACCCATACCAACCGCAAGATTCGTTTCGTATCTGCACATCAGGTGGTCATAAAGCTCGTCACGGACACTCTGCCGTTCAGATTTTATCATAATTCCCGAGCAAAGAAAATCAAGTATTTCATCAAAATTATGTTCCTGCAAGCTTGACACCTCCCAGAACCTTTGTGACGGCTGTTGAAAAAGTGTTCCATTCCTGTTCTCTTCCCGCAAGTTCTTTCAAACCTTTTGTTGTTAATTTATAATATTTTCTTTTTCTTCCCTCTGCTTCGCACCAATATGATTCGAGACATTTTTCGGCCTCAAGAGAATGCAAAATAGGATATAATGTTCCTTCATTAAGCGAAAAAACATCCTCGCTTGCCATTTCAATTGTTTTAATAATCTGATAACCGTACATATCCTTCTTGGAAATTACGCTTAGAACAAGAAGTGCCGTACTCCCCTTTGCAAGTTCTTTACTTATTTTCATATAAAAACTCCTATACATAGATTCAAGATACATTGAGTATCTATGTATAGGTTAACATTATATTTTTATTTTGTCAACATCATATACAATATAAATTCATATCCCAGCACGGAATATACGGATGTCTGCGGATATGAAATTTGTAATCGGGATTGATTTGTGCAATTTTTAACGGTAAATCAAAAATGTCGTTGCTTCTGTGATAAAGAGCGATATTCAACTTGGGTTTTTGCTCTTTAAGAGTTATTTCAGCACCCTCAATCGCCTCATTTTCTGTTCCTTCAACGTCCATTTTAATATAGGTTACTCTTTGATTTTCACAAAGCTTATCAACAGTTGCCGTTTCAACAGCTTCGCCTTTATCAGATATCGTTGACTGTCTGCCTGCTTTGCTGCTGAAGAAAAGCGTTGTGATTTCGTTGTAAATTGCTTTCTGATATGCGACCGAATCGGGAATCTTTTCAAGATAATCGCAAAGCTTTTTAAATGTCCTTCTGTCGGGTTCAAGCGCGGTTATGCTTTTGTATTCACCGCCGCAATAATGCAGGAATTCTTCAACAGTATCCCCTCTGTATGCACCGAGGTCAAGATAGCTTTCGGATGAATTAAACTTCAGAATATTTTTAAACACTTCATCTTTTTCAGACGTTACGGAAGTAAGCACATCAAGCTCTCCGTCAAACATAAAATTAACACAGCCCGCAAAAATCCTCTTTGATTCACCTTCAAAAAGATTATATGCGGCGTTGATTTTTTCCTCATTCTTTTCAATGAATTCACGGTTAAAAATTTCGTTACCGAAAACAGGTACGCAAGGCACGATAACTCTGTATTTTTCCGCTAACGAATAAATATGATTCATAACCTCGGGAATGCAGGTTGCAAATCCGACGGCAATAATAAAATCGCCGTCAAATTCGGAGAGCTTTTTCACTTTGTATCCCCTGAAAATCTGTCCTCTGACAAAATCGTCACTTGCCGTAACACCAATAATCGGGATTTCAAGTCTGTTAAATTCATCGATAACCTTATCTGCACCGTTGCCCATTCCGTAAACCACAACGGGTTTACCGCTATCTTTTATCTTTTCCCATGAGGAATTTTCGCATAATTTGAAATCAAGCATTAAATCACCATTAATAAACCGCCACAATCATAGACTGTGACGGTTATTTTTAATTAAAAGAGTCCGCTGATTTTACCGTTTTCGTCAACGTCAATCTTTTCTGCGGCAGGTACCTTGGGCAGACCGGGCATGGTCATGATGTCGCCTGTCAGAACAACAATAAAGCCTGCACCTGCGGAAATTTTAACATTTTTGATTGTAACGGTAAAGTTTTCGGGCGCGCCGAGCTTTGTCGGGTCATCCGAGAAGCTGTACTGTGTTTTTGCCATACAAACGGGAAGGTTGGCATAGCCCATTGCTTCAAGAGCAGCAATCTGCTTCTTTGCGGCAGGAAGAACGCTGATGCCGTCGCCGCCGTAAACCTTCTTGACAACAGCTTCAATTTTATCTTCAATAGAACCATCCAGTTCATATGAGAATGTGAAATCATTTGGCTGTTCGCAGAGTGCAACAACCTCTTTTGCAAGCTCTTCGCCGCCCTTGCCGCCTTCTGCCCAGACGTTGGAGAGAACGACGTTAACGCCGAGTGCCTTACACTTTTCTATTATGAGTTCAACTTCTGCGTCGGTGTCTGTCGGGAATCTGTTGACAGCAACAACCGAGGGAAGCTTATAAACATTTTTAATATTTGAAACGTGGCGGAGAAGATTGGGAATACCCTTTTCAAGTGCTTCAAGATTTTCGCCCGAAAGCTCTGTCTTAGGAACGCCGCCATGCATCTTGAGAGCTCTGATTGTTGCAACAACAACAACTGCGCTGGGAGTCAGACCTGCGTAACGGCACTTGATGTCAAGGAATTTTTCAGCACCGAGATCTGCGCCGAAGCCTGCTTCCGTGATAGCATAATCACCGAGTTTCATCGCAAGCTTTGTTGCCATGACAGAGTTACAGCCATGTGCAATATTAGCAAAAGGTCCGCCGTGAACAAGTGCAGGAGTGCCTTCAAGAGTCTGAACAAGATTAGGCTTGAGAGCATCTTTGAGAAGAGCTGTCATCGCGCCTGCGGCATTAAGCTGACCTGCGGTAACGGGCTTTTCATCATAAGTATAGCCGACAATAATTCTTGAAAGTCTTTCTTTTAGGTCTGTGATTGATGTTGCAAGACAAAGCACAGCCATGATTTCGGATGCAACGGTGATATCGTATCCGTCTTCTCTGGGTACGCCGTTGACTCTGCCGCCGAGACCGTCGGTAACAAAACGGAGCTGTCTATCATTCATATCAACGCAGCGTTTCCATGTGATTCTTCTGGGGTCAATATTAAGAGAATTACCCTGATAAATATGGTTATCAAGCATAGCGGCAAGAAGATTGTTAGCCGCACCGATAGCATGAAAGTCACCTGTGAAATGAAGGTTGATATCCTCCATGGGAACAACCTGAGCATAGCCCCCGCCTGCTGCGCCGCCTTTAACGCCGAAAACGGGTCCGAGCGAAGGCTCACGCAGAGCAACCATTATATTCTTGCCTATTCTCTTAAGTCCGTCTGCAAGACCGATTGTTGTTGTAGTTTTACCTTCACCTGCAGGAGTCGGAGTGATAGCAGTTACAAGAACAAGTTTTCCTTCGGGATTATTATTTTCATCAAGAATTGATAAATCAATCTTTGCCTTGTAATTGCCGTACTGTTCAAGATATTTTGAATCAACACCGGCTGCATCGGCAATCTCGGTTATCGGCTTCATTTTTACAGACTGAGCTATTTCGATATCTGTCATCATATTTTATCAGCTTCCTTTATAATGTTTTATGTTATATATTTTGCCTTAAAATCAATGATTTGTCAATATTCATTATTTTTTTATTTATGAACCTGAATATTGACCGAAATATTTAAAAAATGTTACATTTTAAATATAAAAACTGTTGTTTCCTGAATTCAAGTGTGCTATAATTATCTGCGGAAATTAAAACTACGGAGGTTTTATCAATGAACTATGATGTTGCTGTTGTAGGTGCAGGTGTTATCGGTTCACTTATTGCACGTGAACTCAGCCGCTACGATTTAAAAATTGCACTCGTTGAAAAATGCAACGACATGGCAATGGGCACTTCAAAAGCAAACAGCGCAATTGTCCACGCAGGCTTTGATGCCAAACCGGGAACATTAAAAGCGAAGCTTAATGTTGAAGGAACAGCACTTATGCCCGAACTTTGCAAAACTTTAGGTGTGCCTTTCAAGCCTGTCGGCTCACTTGTTGTTGCTTTTTCCGATGAAGAAGTTGAAACTCTTAATGAACTTCTTGAAAGAGGTAATAAAAACGGTGTTCCGGGTCTTGAAATCTATGACCGAGAAAAGCTCAAAAATGCTGAACCTTTTATCAGCGACGAAGCAAAGGCTGCACTTTGGGCTCCTTCTGCAGGTATTGTATGCCCTTATGAACTTACAATCGCTGCCGCAGAAAATGCTGTTGTTAACGGAACTGATTTCATCCGCAACTTTGAAGTAAAGAAAATTAATTTCAGCAATAATGAATTCACTCTTTCAGACGGTGAAAAAGAAATCAAAACAAAATATGTTATTAATGCCGCCGGCGTCTACTGTGACGAAATTGCAGCCCTCATCGGTGACACCTCCATTCATACAACACCCCGTAAAGGTGAATATATGCTTTGTGACAAATCAGTCGGTCACCTCGCAAAACACACTATTTTCCAATGCCCTTCAAAAATGGGTAAGGGTATACTTGTTACTCCTACTGTTGACGGCAATCTCCTTCTCGGTCCGAGTGCGCTTGACATTGAAGATAAAAACGACGTTTCAACAACCTCAACAGCACTTGCAGACATTCTCAATATTGCAAAAAAATCCGTTTCATGCCTCACCACAAGAGAAGTTATAACTTCTTTTGCAGGCTTAAGAGCGCATTGCGACAGAGACGATTTTATTATTGAACCGAGCAACATTAACTCACAGTTCATTAATGTTGCTGGTATTGAATCACCCGGTCTCTCATCTGCTCCCGCAATCGCGCTTTATGTTAAGGATATAATTCTCAAATCCGTTTCTGCTGAAGAAAAATCAGACTTCAACCCTGTAAGAGAAGAACCTGTCCGTTTCAGACATATGACAAATGACGAACGCAAGGCTCTTATTGAAAAAAATCCTGCGTACGGAAGAATCATATGCCGCTGCGAAACAATCACTGAAGGCGAAATTCTCGATGCAATCAACGCTCCCGCAGGCGCCAGAGATGTTGACGGCGTAAAGAGAAGAACAAGAGCAGGCATGGGCAGATGTCAGGGCGGCTTCTGCGGCTCAAAGGTTGTTGAGCTTCTCGCACGTGAACTCGGCGTTGAAATCAACGAAATCACCAAGTTCGGCGGCAATTCAAAAATTCTCTACGAAAGAACAAAGTGAGGAGGCGGAGATTATGCTTAATTATGATATAGTTGTTATCGGCGGCGGTCCCGCCGGAATGGCTGCGGCACTCAAAGCTAAAGAATGCGGTGTCGACAGCATACTCATTCTCGAAAGAGCCGAAACTCTCGGCGGTATTCTTGAGCAGTGCATTCACACCGGCTTTGGTCTTCACTATTTCGGCGAAGAGCTTTCCGGTCCCGAATATGCAGACAGATTCATTCAGCTTGTCGATGATCAGAAGATAGAATATAAGACCGACACAATGGCGCTTGAAATTTCCGAAGACAATGTTGTTTATGCAATCAATAAGACTGACGGCCTTCTTGAAATTCAAGCAAAGGCAATTATCCTTGCTATGGGTTGCCGTGAAAGACCCAGAGGCGCACTCAACATTGCAGGAACAAGAGCTTCGGGCGTTATGAGCGCAGGTACAGCGCAGAAATACGTCAATATTGACGGCTATATGCCCGGCAAAAAGGTTGTCATTCTCGGCTCGGGTGATATCGGTCTTATTATGGCGAGAAGAATGACCCTTGAGGGTGCTGAAGTCAAGTGTGTTTGCGAGCTGATGCCCTATTCAAGCGGTCTTACAAGAAATATTGTTCAATGTCTTGATGATTTCAACATTCCTCTTCATCTTAGCTGTACCGTTGTTGATATTCACGGCAAAGAAAGAGTCGAAGGTGTAACAATTGCGGATGTAGACGAAAACCGCAGACCCATTCCCGGAAGCGAAAGATTCATCGAATGCGATACTCTTCTTCTTTCAGTCGGTCTTATTCCCGAAAATGAACTTACCCGTGCTGTCGGCATTGACCTTGACCCCGTAACAAGCGGCGCTGTTGTTGATGAATACAGAGAAACATCTCACAAGGGTGTTTTTGCATGCGGAAATGTTCTTCATGTTCATGACCTTGTTGACTATGTTACTCTTGAAAGCCAGACAGCAGGCGAAGGCGCAGCAAGATATGTGCTTGGCAAAACAGAGGATGCCGAATATGTTACAACAAAGGGTGTCAACGGTGTACGTTATATCGTTCCCCAGAAGGTCAACATCAAAAATGACGGCGATGTCAAGCTCTATTTTAGAGTCGGTCAGGTTTATAAAAACGCCAAAATCGTCGCAAAATATAACGGCGAAGTAATAATCAGCCGTAAGAGACCCCGCCTTGCTCCCGGCGAAATGGAAGATGTGCTTATCAAAAATGATATGCTCAAAAATTTTGACGAAGGCGGCGTAATCGAAATTTCGGTGGAGGTGTGATTTATGCAGAAAAATATTATTTGTGTAGCCTGCCCTATGGGCTGCGGAGTGACGGTCGAAATTGCTGACAACGGTGAAATTCTCTCCGTTACCGGCAACACCTGCAAAAGAGGCGACGCTTACGCAAGAACGGAATGCACAAATCCCGTCAGAAGCCTTGCGTCAACCGTTAAAGTAAAGGGCGGAATTTATAATGTTGTTCCCTGCAAATCGGCTGGCGCACTTCCCAAGGATAAAATTATGGAATGTATGGCTGTTATCAACGAAGCAGAAGTCAAAGCTCCGGTTTCGCTCGGAGATGTTCTTGTAAAAAACATTCTCGGCACCGGAATTGATATTGTTGCAACAAACCATTGTCCCGCTAAATAAAAATATTGAGAAAGGGGATGTAAAAAAAGCGCAGACCGCATAAAACGATATATGACAAGGGTTCTACAGGCGTAAAATTCCTGCAGAACCCTAAAATTTCATCTAAAAATTAAAAAACACGAAAAATTGATGTTTTATGCTACGAACAAA